>CAYFVU010000135.1:0-8031 GCA_964346645.1 uncultured Spirochaetaceae bacterium
CTAATAAAGATTCTAAATCATACATATCATGAGAAAGCTTAGAATATAACCACCATCGCTCCTCTTCGGTCAACACAGGCAGCTTATCGCTCTTGCCTGATGAGCCGAAGAAGATCCTCTGCAGCCCCATGCGCTTTGCCAGGTTGACGATGGAGTAGATCCTCCTGCTCCTGAACCAGTCCGCCGTCCGTCTTCCGAGACGAGCAAAGGTCGAAGAGGGAGCGACCGAGGCCTGGTACGAGGCGCCGAGGTTCGGTACACCGGTAAACTCCAGATTCAGGACATCGCAGAGCTTCCTCACGTACCGCTCGGGATCCTCCTCCAACTGTTCCATGGGTAGGAAGTGTATATGCTCGAAGCCGAAGAGCTCCCCCCACCTCCGGATTTGGCTCGCATAGCGGCTCGCCTCCACGATCTCGGGAAACTGCTCGACCGCCTCGCGCAGCGGGAGGGTCGTGTAGCCCTTCCTGCGCAGGTGGAGGTAGTGGGACCAGCTGCGCTCTACGGGATCCCGCAGAGTAACCACGAGCGGGATTCTTCCTAGGGTGTCGAAAATGCGCTGCGGCGCCTGGATGTGGTGAAAGTAGCTCGGCGCCACCTCCATGCGGTGTGCATAACTCCCGCCGCGGCAGGTGCGGAAGTGGGCCTTGTACCATTCCACTCCCTTCTCGAATCGGCGGTCGAAAAAGAAAGTCTCCTTGGTCCCCTGCGGCAGGCAGATGTCGCCGCGGGACTTTAAGTACTCGTGCAGCCAGGTGGTGCCGGCCTTCATCGGCCCGATGGCGAGTACGTCGGGCAGGTCAGTAGGGGAACTCATAATCGAAGTGCTCGAGCTCCTTTCCGAACATCTGTGCCACGAGCTCCCGCTCGCGGGTTCCGTAGTAGGCGCCGTAGGACTCGCTGCCGCCTCCTGCCTTCGCCTGTACGTTCAACTCCGCATCGGGAATCCCGGCCCGCTTCGTGATTCTGCGAAAGTCCTCCTGCAGGTTTTCATACCGGCCTACCTCGTCGACCACTATCTCGTCGTCTATCGTCATCATCTCCCAATTGCCCGTGCCGCCGGGGTGGAGAACAGGCGAGTCCTTCTTGTTAGCCTCGAGCAGCTCGAGGTATTCCCGAAAACTCCTGCCGCTTTTCGTAGTACGCCGGCGCCAGAGAAAATCGGAGACTACCCGCTCGTAGGGGTTTCTCACGATGCAGAACTTGAAGTACTCCCGCCACTCATAGGGGAAGAAACTCGCGATCTCCGGTGCAGAGGGATGGGGAGGATTGCTCGAGAGTTTCCCCCGGTAGTAGAACTTCAGGCCGATGTTCAACGCCTCCGGGCGGCTCTTACCCTTCAGCAGCGCGGCGGCGGTAAAGAGCCGCGCCTTCGGCTTCCGCAGGACCTTCCGCGTTGCGGCGGGGAGGGATATGCCCTGTTCGAGGATCTCGTGGAGGCTGCCGATAACGAGGTCGTCCTGCCCCAGATGGGGGGCGAGGGCCACCTTGATAGAGCTCCCGGCGACCTTGCGGCAATGTACGAATATGAATCTGTGCGCGTGGCTGATGATCATTTCTGCATGCGCCGGATCTTTCGCTTCACCTTACCCATAATATCCTTTGAAGGGTCGACGATCTTGGGCATGTAGAGATCAGGATCGTCGAGATAGCGGCTGAAGACGGAGGATTTCCTCATGGCCTCGTCGAGCCGCAAGGTATCCGCATCCTTCTTCGGCTCCGCCGGCACCTTCTTTCGCGACGTAGCCGGCTCTCTCCAGACCTTCTGCGCAACCTGCGCGAGGATCTCCTCCATCGGCTCGACTTCGAGGTAGGAGAACATCTTCTCGAACCAGAGCCGAGGATCGTTCAAGACATCCTCATGATACACGGTCATCTTCTCGGCATCTTCGAGTTGTGCTGCGGCAGTTTCCATCCCCTCTATCTCGGCGATGACCTTGTCCACCGTGAGGCTCTTCGACCACTTCCTGTTGCGCATCTCAGATGATGCGATCGCATAGGGGTGTCTCGCCTGCACGAAGGCACGGATCGGTACTCCGAGCCGATCGCGCAGTCTGGAGACGAAGCTCGGATCCTCCGCCATCCGGAATGTGCTCTTGTCCCCCTTCGAATCGCCTACGACCTCCGGATACTTGTCCCAGCGGTACTGCCAGGAATCGGCGATCTTGTAACTGTAGCCGCTCTTCTTCCTGCCGGGGCGGCCTAAACGCTGGTTCTGGTACTTGATAAGCGCATAGACCTGCTCGGCCGAGAAGCCCTCGTCGAACCACATGAGGGCATCGAGCTCGTCGCAGAAGAGGATGTGGGGATGTGCGGAGAGCAGATGTGCCACGATCGAATGGCCGCTTCGCCTCGGTGCGATGAAGAAGCTGAAGCGTTTCACATTGTCAAAGTAGTTCATGCATGTCCTCCAGAAAGGTCTGTTCGTCCAAGACGCTGCGGAATATCTTGCCGAGCAGATTGTCTGCGTAGTAGAGATCCCTCACGCCGTAGTCGGCCAGAACTCCCTTGTACTTGGGATGGTTCTTGTCGAAGACGCCGTGAAAGAGCATGCAGATGAGGCTGTTCTGCGGCAGCGCCTCCTCGAGACTCAGCTCCCTGTCCGCAAAGAACTCCTGCTCGTTGTTGATGATGGGATGGACCCGGTCCTCAGGTATCTCGCAGACGTGCTCCCTGTTTGCATTGACCAAGGGAGTCAAGGAATCAGCTCCCATCTCCCCCCATTCGAAGGAGGTGCGATTCGATAGCTCCGTCCGCATGTGGTTGGCGTACATGCTGATGAGCCGCCCCCCCGGCCGGGAGGCGATGAAGTTGTTCGGGATGCGGTGCTGAATGCGGGAGGTCTTTCTGGTGCAGACGAAGTCCTTCTGCTCTAGACAGTCGAATATCTCGCCGAGGTCCCGCATGACGATAGCATCGGAGTCCAGGTACAAGCCGCCGTACTTCTCAAGCAAAAAGATGCGGATGAAGGCGGTCTTTATCGCCAGGCAGGGCACTCCCGGCTCGCCCATACGCTCGATGCGGTCTATGTTCGGGTGGATGTCGGGAAGAAAGTCGCGCAGGTTCTCCGAGTTCACCAGCTCCACCGGCACCCCTGCGTTGCGGTACATGGTCTCCCTGCAGAGGCTGATGTGCGGCGGCTCGGGTCTGCCCTCGATGTTCTCCCAGTATATCCAGAGACGCTTTTTCATTCGGCTCGTTCTCCTTCAGGTGCGTGTGCCCAGCTTCATGTGCTCAGCTGCTTCTTCGGCGGCGGCTCAGGCTATTCAACCGAGGAGCCTTTCCAGCAGCCCTCGCCTCTTTCCGCGGGCCCCAGCACCGGACTTTTTGACTCCCTTCTTCCCTGCGGCGGCTCGCCCCGCCTCCCTGCTCTTCTCGGCGGCAGTCTGCAGCCGCTCGAGCTCCTCCTGCCCCAAGACGGAACCGAACAGCTCGGCGACCGCGTAGTCGTACCTTGCCGGATCGGGGAGCGTACACAGGAGGGCCTCGCCCGACAGCCGGGTCGACGGGGCTGCGGTATCGGCGCGAACAGAGCCGTCAGTGTCCTCCGCCCCGGACGCCTCGGCCGTAGCCGAAGCTGCGGGCTCCAAGGAGGGAATCTGCTCATCGGGATATACGTAAGATGCCTGCGGATTGCCGTTTACCAGGGGCGTCAGGGCTCCCAGCGTCACCTCCTCCCGGTTGAACTTCGAGCGGCGCTGCAGCTCGTAGCGAAGGTGCTCGGCGTACATCCGTATGAGCTCGCCTCCGGCGACCGAGCCGAGAAAACTGTTGGGGATGAATCTGCCGCGGGGGGTGTTGTGCTCCGTACAGACGAAGCCGTGCTTCTCTATGGCATCGAAGACCTGGTGCAAATCCTGCAGCACGAGGGCGTCGGAGTCCAGAAAGAGCCCCCCGTACCTCTCAAGGATGAAGGCGCGCACGAAGGCGGACTTGATGCCGATGCAGGGCCTCTGCGGCCGGTCCTCGTGGACGATCCGGTCTATGTTCGAACTCAGCCCGGGCAGATAGTCCCTGAGGGACTCCGGCGTGACGATCTCCACCGGCACCCCGGACCTCCGCTCGGCAGTCTGCCGGCAGAAGGCGACGTGCGGCGGCTCCGTCTTGCCCCCGCGGCTCTCCCAGTAGAGCCAGACCTTTCTGCTCGTCCCGCCGTTCGTCCCGCTGCTCATGTTACTGCCCCTGCGCTGTTCATCACGCCATGCCTACTTCGCCGTCTTCGCATAGAGGTTCTTTATGCCCCTGTAGGCCCACTTGCGGAAGGCGTCCTTGCGTTTCTTCGGCAGTGCGTTCATCTCGAGCGCCGGGTCCTCCACATATCTCCTGAAGAGCGGAGACTCGCGCATGACGCCGTCGAGGTACTCGAGCTCCTTCCCCTTCTTCTTCGGCTGCGCGGCCTTTTTCTTCTTCTTGCCTCCGCCCTTAGACGGTTTCTTCCATATTTTGCTCGCGCAGAGCTTCACGTACTCGTCGGATGTATCCACGCCGAAGAATTCGAAGATCTGCCTGAAGTAGGTCTCGGGATCCTTCAGGAAGTCCTCGTGGTAGATGAAGAGCTTCTCCTCATCATTCAGGTGCCCCACCGCCTCGTCCATGTGGCGCATGTCGCCGACGATGTTCTCCATCGCCTCCTCGAGGCTGATGAGCCTGTTCCTCTTCTCGGAGGCCACCATCGCATAGGGGTGGCGCATCTGGACGATGGCCCTGATCGGCACGCCCACCGTTTTCTTGAGCCGGTCGAGAAAGGAGGGATCCTCTGCTATGCGCTCCGAGCTTCTGCGCCCCTTCGCATCGCCGATTACCTGCGGATACTTCTCCCAGGCATACTGCATGGAGCCCGGTATCTTGTAGTCGTAGCCGCTCTTCAGCTGCCCCTTCTTTCCGTAACGCATGTTCTGATGCTTTATTACGCTGTAGACCTGCTCCGCCTCGAACCCCTCGTCGAACCAGTAGAAGGCGTCGAGCTCGTCGGAGAAGAGGATCTTCGGATGCGCCGAAAGCAGGTGGGCAATGATGGAGTGACCGCTCCTCGATGGAGCAATGAAGAAACTGTAGGCCTTGACATCGTCGAAAAATTTCATCGTGTACCTCGCTTTTTTCTATTTCTCAGGCATAGGGATCCGCCACGCCGGCCTCTTCGGCCAGGCGCGATATCTCCTTCTTGTAGATGGAGCGGGTCATGTCCGCCTTGCTCACGACGGAGCTGAACTTCAGATACTTCCGCAGGCGGATCAGGAGCTTTCTGTTGTTGCTGCCGAACCACATGTCGGCATCCGGCTCGAAGTTCCGCGACATCTTGAAGTCGTCCTCTATCTGAAAGAGATCGATGTATCTGGTCTCCTTAAGATTGTTCCAGGTGTAGTAGAGGACCGACTGTCCGAATCCTTTCCAGCGATTCATGAAGGGGGTGCCGTCTATCTCGGCCATCCACTTGCTCACGAACTCGTCGAGATAGCCGTTGAGGTTGAAGCAGAGGAAGGCGCCGAAGACCTTGCGGGAGTGCTGCATGTGGTTTCTCTTGCTGTTGTTCACGTAGAAGCCCACATCGTACTCGGGCAGGTGCTGTACCAGTCCGCTCTCCGACAAGTCCTTGCGGAACATCACATCGGCGTCGCAGTGAACGAGGAGGTCGTAACCGGCCTCTTTCGACTCGGCAATAACCTGGTCCATCTTCCGGTAGCGCTGGTTGACGGAGATGTAGATCTTGTAGGGAAAGTTCTTCTTCGAGGTGTTCCCGTTCTCGATGTCGGTCTTCCACCTGTAGAGCTTGCTCTCGGAGATCCCAATCTCCCTGCTCAAGGCCTCGAGGTCGGTGTTGATGTTGTGCACCGAAACCCGGTCGTAGGTCTTCTCGATTCTTTGTATATCTTCTTCGCTCAGGTTGACCGAGTCCACACGGACGTCGACCTTTCCTCCCGAGGAGACCTTTACCGACTCCAGCAAGGTCTCCACCCAGGGGATGAAACCCGGCGTGGTAAAGGTCTGCAGCAGTACCTTCATCTCTTGATCCTCCTCTTGATGATCCTTCTCGCCTTGCGCTTTGCCTTGCGCAGGACTTTCCGCAGGAGGTTGCGGGTGCTCGAGTGGCGGGAGTAGCGCTCCTTCTTCAGCTTCACCTTCCTGCTGACCGGCCATCCGAAGAACTCCTCTATCTTGTTTACACTCTTCTGGGGCTCCTTCGTGATCTCCTCGAAATCGAGAAAGAGCGTCTGCCCGTCGTTGAGCTCACGCCACCCGCGTTCGAACTCCTCGAGGTCCTGATAGAGCCCGAGCTCGCGCGAGCGGGCGATCCACTCCTCCTCGCTGCTGCAGCCGGCAAAGTCGTTTCGCTTGCTGTGGATGTAGGCCTCCTGGGCGCGCTTCTCCGCCAGCACGATCTCTTCGGGACGGCGCAGCAGCACCACCTTCTTGCGTCCCTCCACGAGCCGCTTGTTCTGCTCGGTGGGAAACATGTGGAGCTTGTAGATCTGCTTCTCATCGCCAAGCACCTTCTCGGCGAGCTCCTCGTCGATTTGGGGGAGCGAGTGGTACCTGAAGAGGAGGCTCACCCCCGGTACGGACTGCTTTGCGAAGAGCTCGTTTATATCCGCGGTCGCATTGGTAAGCCCGTGGATCTCGCAGAGCGTTTCGGTGAGCGAGCTGCTCGCGCTCTTAGGAATTGCGATTATCAGCATGGAATCCTGCCTTCTTCAGACGGGAGGTGACGCTCTTGTAGAAGTGGAGGCTGAAGGGAATGTCGATGTAGCTGAGATACTCCCGCATCTTGCCGATGAACTGGTCGCTGCTTATCCTCAGACGCTCATCGTCCGGCTCGAAGACCCCGGGGCCTTCCACCACCTCGATGGTCTTGAAACCCATGTTGTCGTTGACCCCGAGCGCGTACTCTTCGATTCGGCCCCTCGTCTCCGTGCTCGGCTCCGCACCCGCCGGCAGGTAGAAACCGATTACGCTCATCTGCTTGACCTTGTACTGGAACTGACTCTTGAAGAAGACTCTGTCGGCCTTCCGTGCGAGCGCATCGAGAAAATCGTCGTAGGACTCTATCTTCGAACTCCCGTCGAGATAGCCGAACCAGGTGTGGATGTGTGCATTGAGAATGCTCAGGAGCACCCTTCCCTCTCCGTCGGTGTGGTCGATGAGGTAGACGAAATTCCTGAGCGTGCCAACATCGCCCTCTTTGAGCTTCGACTCGATATATCTTCTTCTTCCCGTGCGGAACACGTTGCGCAGCCGCCTTCGGTGATCTACTCCAAACATCTGCTCTCCTCCGTCGCGATACTATAGCCGGTCCCTGTTCTCCAGGAACCACTTCCAGGTCTTCTCGAGCCCGGATTTTAGATCATGTGCGGGCGCATAACCGAGCATCCGCTGCGCCTTATCGATGAGCGTGTAGTTGCGGTAGATCTCTCCGGCCCGCGGACCCTCGTAGACGATGTCGTCGAGCCTCTCGCCGGTGACCTCCCGCATCCTCTCGATGAGCTCGAGCAGCCTCGTCTCCTCTCCTGCGCCTATGTGAAAGGTCTCGAAGCCCTTCACATCCACACTGCAGGCCTTCACGATGAGCGCCGCGAGGTCCTCGGAGTAGACGTAGTCTCGCGTCTGGGTTCCGTCCCCGTAGATGGTGAGCGGTACCCCCCGAAGGATGTTCCTGAAGTAGGTGGCCACCACGCTGCCCTTGTGGTAGCTGTAGGGCCCGTACACGTTGGCAAAGCGCAGGCCGATGGTAGTCATCCCGTAGGCTCCCGCGTAGGCCGATGCGTAGGCCTCGCTGCAGAGTTTACCCGCACCGTAAGGAGAGATGGGCTTGGGCACCATATCCTCGTGTACCGGCGGCTCGGCATCGCCGATGATCGCCCCGCCGGTGGAGGCAAAGACCACACGGCCTATTCCGTTCTTGCGGGCGGCCTCGAAGACGTTGAAGGAGCCTATGACGTTGTCCTCCATGTTCCCCCTCGGCTCTTCGACCGACTCCACGACACGGGTGTGGGCGGCAAGGTGGATGATCACATCCTTGCCCTCGACCGCCGAACT
>CAYFVU010000136.1:0-8025 GCA_964346645.1 uncultured Spirochaetaceae bacterium
GCAGCCTCCGCCCCTTTCTTTTTCGCCTTCACTCCCCTATACTTTTCCCCGACATGGCAAAACGAGAACAGGATCACTACGGAGCTCGGGCCAAGCGAGAAGGCTACCCCGCCCGCTCGGTCTACAAGCTGCAGGAGATACAAAAGAAGCACAAGGTGTTGAAACGAGAGGCGAAAATACTCGACATCGGCGCTGCCCCCGGCAGCTGGAGCATGTTCGCCGCCGAGACGGCCAAGAGCGGCTCCGTCGTCGCGGTAGATCTGAAAGAGCTCGAGATTCCGATAAATTACGGCAATATCACCGCCTTTCAGGGAGACGCCTTCTCCGACGCGATAAAGGCGGAGATCGAGCCGCTCGGGCCGTACGACGTGCTGCTGAGCGACGCCGCACCGGCGACCAGCGGGAACCGAACCGTCGACACCGCCCGCTCTCAGGGCCTGGCCGAGCAGTGCATCGACCTCGCCTTCGACGTACTGAAACCCGGCGGGAACCTCGTCGTGAAAGTCTTCCAGGGCGGCGGCGAGAAGGATTTGATCGACACTCTGCGACGCCACTGGAAGAGCGTAAAACCCTTCAAGCCCTCCTCGAGCAGAAAGGAGTCCTTCGAGATCTTCATTGTAGCCCTCGGTTTCGCGCCGAAAGAGGAGTGAGAGAAAGAGGAGTGAGTATGCATCATCGTACAGGAGGAAGTGACCTACGAGAACCGAGGAACACTTCCGCACGCCGGCGCCGACTCATCGCCGCCTCGGCTGTCTCGGCGCTGCTGCTCCTGCTGGCGAGCTGTGCATCCGTCGGCACCGCAGGAAAGGCACGAAAAGAGGCGGGGCTTCCCGAGCAGAAACCCGGAACCGCCGCAGATCTGAGCAAGACCCAGCTGAAGATAGTCGAAGGCGCCCGAGAGCTCACCGGCGCAAAGCGGCTCGTGGTAAAGGGCAGGAAGTTCCGGATGGACTGCACCGGAGCCGTGGCCGCCGCGTACTGGTATGCGGGGGTGGACATCCTCGGCCCCCTCGCGAAATACCGGGGCAACGGAGTGCTCAGACTCTACCGTTTCATGGAGGAGGAGGGGCTGCTCGTCTCGGCCGATGAACCCGCACCCGGTGACATCATATTCTGGGACAATACCTACGACCGGAACGACGACGGCAGCGCCAACGACACCCTGACCCACACGGGAATCGTCGTCTCGACGGACCAAGACGGGACGGTGGTCTACTACCACCACAACTACCGCCGCGGCATAGTCCTCGAGCGGATGAACATCGCCGACCCCGACATTCACACCAAGATGGTCAACGACGAACAGGTGGTAGTCAACGCGCCCATGCGGATGCGGGGCTCTCCAGACTTCGATCTGTGGCTCGCGGCGCAGCTCCTGCGCTCATACGGAAGGGCGTGGCGGATCAGTCAGTAGTCCTTCACCTCTTTCTCGAGCAGCTCGACCACATCCTTGAACTGCGGCCGATTCTCCTCGTGGGCATTCATCAGCGCCTTGTGAGCCTGCAGAAGCATCTGAAGATCCTCCTTCTCGCTCGTGTCCGCGTCGCCGATCTCCTGCTCCTCCGCACCCTTGAGCTTCCTCGCCGCCTCGTCCATGTCCTCGACGATGGTAAAGAGGCGGTCGAAGCGCACGCTCTCGAGTATTTCGTTGATGTCCTCGTTCGTCGATATGATGCTCACGTGTTTCTGCTCGTTATTCCGCGCCTTCTCGGCGAGCTTTGCAATGAGCCCGAGATTGGTGCTGTCGATGTAGGTCGCCTCGGAGAGATCGATCACGAGGTTACCGAACCCCCTATCGATCAGTCCGTCTACGAAGCGGTCGAAGCCTGAGCTCGTGGAATATTTGAGGTTCCCCACCATCTTTATATAAATCACCTCGTCCTTTTCCGCAAAGTAGTATCTGCCTCTATCCATCGCCGCCCCCCCTCTGCACCATCAGAAACGTGATATCATCGGGATAATAGTAGTAGTTCGAAAGCCCCAGCTTCTCGGTCACCACCTTGAGGTCACTTCCGTCCGTTTCGAACATGGTTCTGATGTAGTTGCGCTTCTTCTTTATCGATGCCTCGGGCAGCAGCTCGAGTATGCCGTCGGAGATGACGAGGAGGCTCGACTGCTCGGCGAGCTCGACCGTTCCCTCCAAGAACTCAGGATCGAGAAAGAGTCCGACCGGAGTACCAGCGTCGGAGAGCACTATCGTTTTTTCCCGTTCCCGCAGTAGGGGATAGGGAAATTGCCCGCAATTCGTGTAGTTGAGCGTGTTGTTTCTTCTGTCTATGATGCCGTAGAAGATCGTCAGGTATTTACCGAAGTTCTCCCGGAGTATTTCGCCGTTGAGCCTCTGCGCCATCCTCGCCGGTTTGAAAATGAGGGGGTTACCCTCGTTCCAGTAGTTCTCGAGCTGCGTGTCGATGAAGTTCTTCAGCAGTACCGTGATGAACGCCGACGAGATCCCGTGGCCTGAGACATCGGCGATGTAGAACCCTACACGGTCCGTATCGATCTCGAAGTAATCGAGAAAGTCCCCGCTCAGATACATGGAGGTGTAGATCCTGCTCGAGAAGGTACAGTCCCCGAAGGTCTTCATGGTATCCGGCAGCAGTTTCTGCTGCATCTTTCCCCCCGCCTCCTGGTCGTTTTCGAGACGGCTGATGTAGGAGCGGAGCTTGAGATTCGCATCCGACAGGGCCTGGGTCCTGTCCTGTACCTTCGCCTCGAGCGAGCGGTTGAGCTCGTAGATGGTCCTCAGATCCCGATAGGAGCGGAAGGCGGCGATGATCGAGGTGGTGAGCTGCTTCGCCGAGCTCTCGTTTCTTCCGGTATAGCCGTTGATGTCGTAGTTGATGATTATGTGGTTCTCGGGGAAGTTGTGCTCCTGCCCGGTACGGAGAATGATCCGAATGAGGTGATTCTCCAGCCGTTCGCGGATGGTGCGCACCAACTGAAGTCCCTCCTGTTCGGAGTTCAAGATGATGTCGATGACCGCCACGGCGATATCGGGATTCTGCGAAAGAATGTCGACGGCCTCTTGTGCGGAGTACGCATCCAGCACTTCAACCGATTTGTTCATGAAGCTGAGATTCTCCAGCACCGAGCGCGGAAGAACGTGTCCCTCGGGATCGTCGTCGACGAGCAGGACCTGCCACCGTTCGGGAAGAGAATTGTATTGTGCCTGTATTTTTTCGGTCAAACGTAGGGTTCCTCTTGATTGATTCGCAACTCTGCACCTATGACTCGCATTATAGGAAAAGTACCGCAATAAAGTCAAATGGAGGTCCGGCACTCCCGCGATTCGCCGGCATTCCACCGGCCTTAGACGTAGCTGTGGAGACTCGGGAGGAGGTAGTTCACCCCGAAGAAGGTAAAGAGAGTGAGCAGAAATCCGACAACCGCAACAAGCGCAGAGAGACGGCCCCGCATTCCCCGAAACAGACGGAGGTGAAGATAGAGGGTGTAGGTAAGCCAGGTGATGAGCGCCCATGTCTCCTTCGGATCCCAGCTCCAGTAGCTGCCCCATGCCTTCTCGGCCCAGACCATGCCGAAAATCAGCGCGCCGGCGGTGAACACCGCATAACCGACCGCGATAGAGGAGTAGGTTATTCTGTCCGCCTGCGCCCTGCGCTCCCCGCTCTTCGAGAAAAGCTGCACCAGAGCGGCGGCAAAGGCGAGGACGAAGAATGCCTCGCCTATGAAGCTGAACGAGACGTGGAGCAGCAGCCATGAGGATTGCAGCGCGGGTATCGGCGGCCGCATTTCCGAGGGGATGAGGGGAGAGGCGGCGAGGGCGAGCAAAACCGCAGCCACCATAGTCGCACCGAACAAGATGATCCTCATTCCTCTCAGACGAACGTAGGAGAAGAAGAGGAGGAGAAATATCACGGCGGAGAAGAAGAGGAGCGACTCGAAGGTGTTCGTGAGCGCGGGGAATCCTATGGCGAAAGAACGCTGCACGAGATCGGCGAGCAACAGGAGCGAGACCCCGAGGAAGGAGGGCCGCACGACAAAACGTGAGAGAGACCACCTCTCATCACGGTCTCCCATGATGCCGGCTATCTGCAGCCCCAAAGAGACTAACACGATGAGAAAAGCTATAGTCGCAAGCACCTCGTTCCTCCTTCAAACACACGACTCAGAGCCCTGCGCGGCAGTCAGTAGACCGCCGCGTCTACATCCGATCCGGCGGCTGCCCCACCGTCTATCCTCACGAACACCTTATTCGGCATACAGGCGGACCAGTCACCATGATGGGAGAGCTCGCCGGCCTGAATGCAGAGCTTGTTCGGGCAGGGCGATTCTACCACCGCCGCCGCCCCCTCGCCGTCGATCTGGACGAGAGTCGTGCCCAGAGGCCCTTCGACAGCGACGGTTCGCTCCTCATCGAGGGGGTATACCTCGGTCCCGCCCTGCGACTCGATGGAGACGAGGGAGGGCTGTATGTCGCCGCCGTAGACGGTGACGACGAAAAAAATCGCCACGCCGACCGAGAGGGTCAGCGCGGCATAATCGAGGGGTTTCAATGTTAAAGGCAGTTTCACCACAGCCCATCCTACGACGCTTACATCGCCTTTTCAAGAATGCGGTTGAGCCTCCGGACGAAATCGGCGGGCTTTTTCAGCTCCGCCCCCTCGACGAGCATCGCCTGCTCGAGCAGGAGGTAGCTCGCATCCTCGAGGAGCTCATTGTCCTCCGAGCCCTGCAGCCTCTTCACGATGGCGTGATCGGGGTTGACCTCGAGGATCGGTTTGAACTCCGGCACCTCGGTCTGGCCCATCGCCTTCAGGATCTGCTGCATCTGCATGGTCGGGTCGCTCTCGTCGGCGACGATGCAGGAGGGGCTCTCGCTGAGCCTCGAGCTCGCCACTACGTCCTTGACCCGCTCGCCGAGGACATCCTTTATCTTTTTGAGCAGCGGTTCGAGCTCCTTCTCCTTGTCCTTGTCCTCTTCACTCTTGAGCTCCTCCGCCGAGCCGCTGCGATTGACCGACTTCAACTCCTTCTCTTCATAGGTCCCGATGGTCGGGGCGACGATCTCGTCTATCTCGTCGTCCATTATCAGCACCTCGATGTCCTTCTTGCGGTAGGCCTCGAGGAGGGGAGAGTTCCTCAGGGTATCCTCGTCCTCGCCGGCGATGTAGTAGATCGCCTTCTGGTCATCGTTCATCCGCTCGACGTAGTCCTTGAGGCTGGTGAAGCCCTCGACCCCGGTCGATTTGAAGCGGACGAGCTCGAGGAGGGTGTCGCGGTTCGCGTAGTCCTGATAGAGCCCCTCCTTCAGCGGGCGGTTGTACTGCTCGATGAACTTCGTGTACTTCTCCGGCTCGTTGTCGGCCACACGCTTGAACTCAGAGAGGAGCTTCTTTACCGAGGAGGATCGGATGTTGGCCATCACCTTGTTCTGCTGCAGGATCTCCCGGCTCACGTTGAGGGGGAGGTCGTCGGAGTCGATGATGCCCCGCACGAAGCGCAGATAGGTCGGCATGAGCTCCTTGGAGTCGTCGGTAATGAAGACCCGCTTCACGTAGAGCTTGACCCCCGGCTCGTAGTCGGCCTGGTACATGTCGAACGGGGCCTTCTGCGGCACGAAGAAGAGGCTGGTGTACTGAATGGTCCCCTCGGCCTGGGTATGCTGGTAGAGGAGGGGATCCTCGTTGTCGTGGCTGATGGTCTTGTAGAACTCGTGGTAGTCCTCTTCACTGAGCTCCGACTTGGGCCGGGTCCACAGTGCCGATGCCCGGTTTACCTGCTCACGTTTGTGCTCGGTTCCCTTCTCATTTCCGTCGTCGTCGTACTGCTTCTCGTCGTACTCGAGGAATATGGGGAAGGCGATGTGGTCGGAGTACTTCTTCACCAGCTGCTCGAGCTGCCAGCGGTTGGCAAACTCCTTCCCCTCCTCGGAGAGGTGGAGGGTTACGGTGGTGCCGTACTCTTCGCGCTCGGCCTCGTCTACGGTGTAGTTGGTCTTTCCATCGCTCTTCCAGAGCCAGGCCTGCTCCTCTCCGGCCTTGCGCGTGAGCACCTCGACATGGTCGGTGACCATGAAGATCGAATAGAAGCCTACGCCGAAGCGGCCGATGAGGTTGGCGTCCTTCTTCTCGTCTCCGGTCAACTGGTTGAGAAAGTTCTTCGTTCCCGACCGGGCGATGGTCCCGAGCTGCTCGTCGAGGTCCTTCGCATTCATCCCGACACCGTTGTCCTTGACCGTAATCTTCGACTTCTCGTTCTCGTCGAAGGTAATGTCGATCCGGGGATCGAACTTCGTGTTCTTGAACTCGTCGTCGGTGATAGTCAGATATTTCAGCTTGTCGAGTGCGTCAGAGGCGTTTGAAATGAGCTCTCTGAGAAAGATCTCCCTGTGGCTGTAGAGGGAGTGGATAATAAGGTCGAGAAGGTGCGATACTTCCGTTTTGAACTTGTGCTTAGCCATGAGACGTCTCCTATTGGATTTCGTGTAGTATGAGTCGTCGTTGAATCATATGTAATATACTAAAAACGACGCCTACCGGCAAACAAAGCGCTGTCTATGCCCCTTGCGCAGTCCGAAAGTACTCGCTATAGTAGATGCTGTCGATGGACGACGAAGTTCCTCTTACATCAACACCGCACACAAACTCGAGAACCTCACGCGCAGGGGTGCGCAGCGCCGCATGATCCTCCAACTGACGGCAATCTTCGCACTCATTCTTCTCTCGGCGGCCTTCTCGAGCACCGAGACCGCCTTTACCTCGCTCTCGACCTATCAGGTGGAGGAAATCGCCCACAAGAGGGGAAAGCCGGGACGCATGGTGCGCCACCTCAGCAACCGCCCCGACACTCTGCTGACCACGATCCTCATCGGCAACAACCTGGTAAACATCGCCGCATCGGCCATTGCCACCCAGTTCACGATACGGCTTTTCGGCAACCAGGCGATCGGCATCATGACGGGTGTCCTCACTCTCATAATTCTCATCTTCGCTGAGGTCACGCCGAAGCAATTGGCGATCATCCACAACGAGGTCCTCTCTCTGCAGATGGCCTATCCGATCTACATCCTCTCGATCGTCCTGTATCCGGCGATCAAGCTCATCGGTTCGGTAAGCCTCGTTATCTCCCGCTTCTTTTCCCGCGGCGAGAAACGGCACATAAGCCTCGAGGGCATCCTCCACATGGTGCACCTCGCCGAGAGCGAGGGGGTTGTGGAGAACTACGAGACCCGGATGGTAAAGAGCGTCTTCCGCTTCAACGATACCCAGGTACAGACCATCATGACCCACCGCACCGATATCTTCAGCCTCGAGGAGGGAGAGAAGGTCTGCGACGTGCTCGAGGAGATCAGCCGGCAAGGCTACTCCCGCATCCCCGTCTACTCCGACAATCCTGAACACGTTACCGGCATACTCCTGGTGCGCGAGTTGATGAAGCACGTGGCGGAAGGAAACATCGATGTTCCCCTGAGGGAGCTCGTCACCCCACCTATCTTCGTCTCCGAGACGCGACGGGTCAATGAGCTCTTCTTCCTCTTCAAAAAGGAGAAGCTCAACCTGGCCGTGGTAATGGACGAGTACGGCGGTCTCGCCGGCATCGTTACCCTCGAGGACGTGGCCGAGGAGCTCTTCGGCGAGATCTACGACGAGAACGAGAAGCAGGGCTGGGAGAAGGTCACCAAGCTCGGTGAGGGGAGGTACCGCGTAACCGGCGACACCTCTCTGCACCAGCTAAAGGACAGGTTCGGCATCGAGCTCGAGCACAGCAAGTACGTGCAGACCATCGGCGGCTTCCTCATCGAGTACCTCGGCACACTGCCGATAAAGAACCAGAAGATCACCACTGCTCACGGGGTCTTCAAGATCGAATCGGTCAAGAAGAAGCGCATAGAGTCGGTCATTTTCCAGCCCGCAGCCCCCTCTCACCTGCTCTCGGAAACACACTGAGCCGAGAATCGAAGGCATTCCCGGGTCATTGACTCAAAGTCCCTCACTGTCTATCATTCCCCGCATGAGCAAGTACCCATTTAACGAGATAGAAAAGAAATGGCAGCGGTATTGG
>CAYFVU010000137.1:0-7980 GCA_964346645.1 uncultured Spirochaetaceae bacterium
ACGCTTCCGGATGAAACGAGACGAAGGCGGAGGTGCTGAACTCCGGCACCATTTGATTGCCCTCGGTAAAGGTTACGCCTATATTTTCTGCACTCAGCAGCTCGGCGAGCTTCCTGTTGAGCGAGAGATTCGGACAGCAGGTGTATCCGACCGAGAAGCGGGTGCCGATCGCCCGGAGGTCGTCGGTGCTGTCTACGAGCCCGAGCCGCGCCTCCATCCGGTGGTGAATGATATCGGCATAGGTTTCGGTCAATTCCACCGCCAGGCCGTGGAGGAGCAGGTACTCCTTGTACCTGTCCGTGCGAAAGAGTTCGGTGATTGCCTCTCCTATCCTCGAGCCCATGGTAACGATCTGGAGGCCGATGAGGTCCGGTGCCGGCTCTGCCTTCGAGAGAAAGAAGTCGCTGATACAGCGACGAGGTGCCTTCTCCTGACGGGGAAAGCTGAGTGCGGCGGCGGCCTCCGCTCTCGCCGGATTCGAGGCTGCTCCCTCCGGTTCGTAAATGAACAGGGTATCACCGTCGGAGCGGCACGGCATCCATCGAAAGACCGCCTTCGGCTCGAGAATTCGCTCACGCTCTATCTTCACCTTCAGGGATTCGAGAATTCCTTCAGCCTCCTCCTCAGAGATCTGCAGGGCTCCCTTGTCGGAGAGATCCGCCGGCGCCTTGCTCGCCCTCTCCACGTAGGCGCTTTTATAGCCCCAGCGCCCCCGCACGAGCCGCTTGAAATTGAGTGAGTCGAAGAGGGCCTCCACCTCTTCATCCTCTTCACGCTCGAGATGCCAGTGGGGAGGGGAGGGGATATCGGCAGCCGAGAGGGTCAGTGGTTCGAAGATTGTGGATGGGGCAGGCGAGGTGCCGGTTTTCTCGGCGCCGGGCTCCTCAGGAGTTTCCGGTTCCTGCCGCGCAGCCTCCGCCGGTTCCCGGGACTCCCGGGGGTCCCGAGGCACCCGAGGCTCCGCCGGTTTTCCGACCCCTGTCCCGGTTTCGCCCCTCTCGAGCGAGGAGAGGGCGTTGAGCCCGTCGAACGCATCCCTGCAGTAGTAGACCGGGCTCTCGAGAATGGGGGCGCATTCCCGCTCTACGAACTTGCTCGTGAGCGCCGCGCCGCCGAGGAGAACGGGGATGTCGAGCCCACGGCTCTTAATGATTTCGATGTACTCCTTCATTACCGCAGTCGACTTGACCAGGAGTCCGCTCATGGCAACGGCGTGGGCTCCGACCTCCTCGGTCTTCTCTATTATCATGTCGATGTCGACCTTGATTCCGAGGTTGTAGACCTCGTAACCGTTGTTCGTCAGGATTATGTCGACGAGGTTCTTGCCTATGTCGTGGACGTCGCCCCTCACCGTGGCGAGGACCACCTTCACCTTGTGCTGCGAATCGGTCTTGCTCATGAAGGGCTGCAGATAGTCGACCGCCTTCTTCATCACTTCCGCCGACTGGAGGACGAAGGGGAGCTGGATCTCCCCCTCGCCGAACATGTCCCCGACCCGCTTCATCGCGGGTATCAGCTCATCGGAGATGATCTGCTCCGGTGCGGTCTCCTCCATCACTTCGTCGATCGTCTTCTCGAGGTCGTGGGAGCTTCCGTCGATGACCAAGTTCTGCAGCCGCTCTACCGGAGACATGGACCGCCTGGTGTTCCCGTTCCCCTCCTCGGGCGATTTCTCTGTTATGCCGCCTTCCCCCCGACGCGCCGCAACTGCCTCGAAGTGGCGGATGAAGCGGAGGAGGGGGTCCTCTGCCCCCTTCAGGTAGATGAGGTCGAGTGCCGCCTCCCGATCCTCCTTGGGAATCGAGTGGAGGGGAATGATCTTCTTGACATTGACGATGGCGAGGTCGAGCCCGGCGTCTACCGCCTCGTGGAGGAATATGCTGTTCAATACCTCGCGGCTCTGCGCTGTGAGACCGTAGGAGATGTTACTCACGCCGAGAATGGTGTGGACTCCTCCGAGCTCCTTCTTTATTCGGCGCACCGCCTCTATCGTGGTGAAACCGGCATCCCGTAAAGATTCCTCCCCGCTGCCGAGGGTAAAGGTGAGGGGATCGATGACCAGGTCTTGAGGTTGCAGCCCGATCTCGTCCACCGCCATTCTCAGCAGCCGCGATGCTATCTCCATTTTTTGCTCGATCGATCGGGCCATCCCCTCCTCGTCGATCGTCAGCGCGATTATCGCCGCACCGTACCGTTTCGCCAGGCCGAAGAGCTTTCGGGCATGCTCGGGCCCGTCTTCGAGGTTCACCGAATTGATCAGCGCCCTTCCCCCGATCAACTTGAGCCCGGTTTCGACGACCTCCGGATCGGTCGAGTCTATGACTATGGGACGGTCGAGACTCTTGCTGAGGCGGCCGATCAGCTCCCGCATGTCCGCCTTCTCGTCTCTGCCTGCGTAGGCGACGCAGACGTCTATGCCGTGGGCTCCCACCCGTTGCTGGGCCTTCCCCATCTCCTCGAGGGCCTGCCAGTCGTCTTCGAGGAGGCGCTCGCGGAACTTCTTGCTTCCGTTGGTGTTGGTACGCTCGCCGACGAAGAATGGTGCCGGCTCTTGAGTCAACTCCTGTCTGCTGTAGAGGCTCGCAAGGGAGGACGGATTCTCGGCCGATCGCTCCGGTTTTATGCTAGAGTCGAGGCGACGGCGCAGCTCCGCGATGTAGGAGGGGTCGGTGCCGCAGCAGCCGCCGATGACATCGACGCCGTAGTCGCTCACGAATGAGATGAGATGCTCGGCATACTCTTGCGGGCCCAGGTCGTAGACCAACCTGCCGTCACGGTGCTCGGGAAAACCCGCGTTCGGCATGCAGAAGACCGGCCCCCGGTAGAGCGCCGCGAGCTCCTTTATATGGGGACGCATTTCTTTGGGTCCGGTCGCGCAGTTTATGCCGAGCACGTCGATCTCCAGCGGCTCGAGTATGGTCACCGCCGCGGCGATGTCGGTCCCCACCAACATGGCGCCGTTGGTCTCCACGGTGATGGATACGACCACGGGCAACTCGGTGTTGCGCTCCCCCTGTGCGTCGCGAATGGCGAGGACCGCCGCCTTTATCTGCAGCGGATCCTGGGCGGTTTCGACGATAAAGAGGTCCACTCCGCCGTCGATCAGACCCCGCGCCTGGGCGAGGTAGGAGTCGTGCAGGCTTTCGAAGTCGGTGTGCCCGAGGCTCGGGAGCTTCGTTCCCGGACCCATGGAACCTGCTATGTAGCGGATGCGCCCGTCGTCTCCCACTTCGGATCGGAACTGATCGAGAACCCGTCGGGCAAGTTCGGAGGAGGCTCTGTTCAGCTCTTCGGTGCGGCCGGCGAGTCCGTGTTCTTGGAGGGTGAGCTTTTGAGCGCCGAAGGTGTTGGTCTCGAAGATGTCGGATCCTGCGTCGAGGTAGGAGCGGTAGATCCCGGCTATACGCTCCGGAGAGGATATCGAGAGAATCTCGTTGCAGCCCTGATATCCGCCCCACTCCCCTTCACCGATGTCGAGCTTCTGGATCTCAGTGCCCATGGCACCGTCGAAGAGCATCACCTTGCGCCGTATATCGTCGAGAAATCCCATAGCCGTCCGTACCTCCGCAGCAATACTGTCTGATCATACTACCAGACCGCCCCCATGCTGCCAACTATGTGGGAGTCGGCGCAGCGGCGGAAAGCTGCAGCTGCAGGGGCACGGCACGACGGGTGACGAGGGTAATCTGCAAGAGGCCTGTTTTTCCTCGTTTTCGATGGCGTCCCGGCCGCAAGTTGACGCATGGAAAGAGGAAATTTAAAATTTCTAGAGAAAATTTACAATAATCAGCTAAATTTTGTTTGTTTTATCTTAATAAACATTGTATAATATATCAAACCAATAACGATAGAGGAGAAGAACATTGGCACAGGCACGAGGAAAACCCGAAATCGATTTCGAACGATGCAAGGGCTGTGGATTGTGTATAGGAGCTTGTCCGGTGAGTATACTGAAGATGTCGGACGATTTTAATAAGCAGGGAGTATCCTACGCCGAGTGCGTCGACGAGGATAAGTGCATTGCCTGCAACTTCTGCGCCGTCATCTGTCCGGACATGGTGATTCGAGTACTAAAATACGTTTAGGAGAGAGTGTATATGGGTGAGAAAATACTCATGAAGGGGAACGACGTAGTCGGAGAGGCGGCGATCATCGCCGGCTGCCGCTACTACTTCGGATATCCGATTACCCCGCAGAACGAAATACCCGCATATATGTCGCAGCGGCTGCCCGAGGTCGGAGGGACCTTCTTGCAGGCGGAGAGCGAAATCGCCTCGATCAACATGGTCTTCGGCGCCTCCGCAGCAGGGGCACGGGTGATGACCAGCTCATCCTCGCCGGGAATCAGCCTCAAGCAGGAGGGAATTTCCTACCTCTCCGGCGCAAAGCTGCCGGCGGTGGTCGTCAACATGATGCGCGGCGGTCCCGGACTCGGGAACATCGCCGGTGCGCAGGGCGACTATTTCCAGGCAACCAGGGGTGGAGGAAACGGCGATTACCGCACCGTGGTGCTCGGTCCGGCGACGGTTCAAGAGCTCGCCGACATGACGGTCAAGGCCTTCGACATCGCCGACAGGTACCGGGTCGTGGTCATGATTCTCGGCGACGGTTTTCTCGGACAGATGTCCGAGGCGGTCGAGCTACCGCAGCCGACCGAGAAGGAGTTCGACAAGTCCTGGGCGCTCACCGGTGCGAGGGGCAGGGAGCCGCACATCATCGCCTCCCTCAGGCTCAATCCGGACGAGGCCCTCGAGCAGCTCAACGAGGAGCTCTTGAAAACCTACGAGGAGATCGCGAAAAACGAGATCCTCTTCGAGGATTTCCAGACCGAGGACGCCGACTACGTGTTGGTAGCCTACGGCACCAGTTCGAGAATATGCCGGTCGGCGATCCGCGACCTGAGGAAAGATGGCTACAAGGTCGGCATGTTCCGCCCCATTACGCTGTGGCCCTTCCCCTCGAAGCAGCTCGAGGCCGCTGCAGCCAACGCGAAGAAGGTGCTCACCGTCGAGATGAGCGCAGGGCAGATGGTTGAGGACGTCAAGCTCGCCCTCGATGGCGAGAGTGAGGTCGACTTCTACGGCCGCATGGCCGGCATGCTGCCCGATATCGAGGAGATAAAGGAGAGGATCAAGAGCTATGGAAAGTAAAGGCGCGAACTACGAATATACCTATGAGAAGCCCGAAGCTCTCCGCGATGTAAAGACCCACTACTGTCCGGGCTGCGGCCACGGCATCGTCCACAAGGTGATGGCCGAGGCGATGGACGAGCTCGAGATTACGGAGAAGACCATCCTGGTCGCTCCGGTCGGATGCTCGGTGCTCGCCTACAACTACTTCTACATCGACGGATGTGAGGCCGCTCACGGAAGGGCTCCCGCGGTGGCCACCGGCCTCAAGCGAGTAGACCCCGAGAAGGTGGTTATCTCCTATCAGGGAGACGGAGACCTCCTGGCCATCGGTACCGCGGAGACCATTCACGCGGCAAACCGCGGCGAGAACATCACGGTCATCTTCGTCAACAACGCGATCTACGGCATGACCGGGGGTCAGATGGCCCCGACCACCATGGAGAAGCAGATAACCAAGACCTCTCCGGCGGGACGCGATCCACAGGACGTCGGATTTCCGATCCGCGCCTGTGAAATGGTTGCGACCCTCGAGAGGCCGGTGTTTATCGAGCGGACTTCGGTGCACGACGTAAAGAGTATCTTCAAGACGAAGAAGGCGATCAAGAAGGCGCTGCAGAACCAGCGGGACGGAAAGGGCTACTCCTTCGTGGAGGTGCTCTCGATGTGCCCGACAAACTGGGGCGTTGATCCGGTAAAGGGTGCCCAGTGGGTCAATGACGTGATGGTGCCCTACTATCCGCTCGGCAACTACAGAGACAGATAGAAAGGAGCGACGAGAATGACGGAAAAGATAATCATTGCCGGTTTCGGTGGACAGGGAGTTCTCCTATCGGGGAAGCTCCTCTGCATCGCCGCCATGCGCGAAGGAAAATACGTTTCCCACATCCCCTCCTACGGAGCGGAGATGCGGGGAGGTACGGCGAATTGTCAGGTGATCATCTCCGACGAGGAGATCGCCTCTCCGGTGGTCTTCTATCCGACCACCCTCATTGCCCTGAATACCCCCTCTCTTCACAAGTTCGAGCCGAGGGTGACCGAGGGAGGTGTGCTGATCTACAACAGCTCGCTCATCGACGATGAGCCGAGCAGAAGCGATATCGATGTAGTGGCGGTAAACGCCAACGATATCTCCGAAGAGCAGGGCTCGAGCAAGTCCGCCAACATGGCGGCCATCGGTAAACTCCTCTCGAAGCGGCCGGAGATCTGTTCCATGGACTCCATTATCGCCGCGCTCGACGAGGCGGTCTCCGCGCGCAACAAGCGCTTCAACCCGATGAACGAAAAGGTCTTGAAAGCAGGCTACGCTGCCTGATCAACATCACACACTCCATACATTAGGAGCTTCGTCGGTGCCGATGTGCGCCGGCGGAGCTCCTTCTTTCTGTTCCGACGCTTCGGTTCCATCGCGCGGCTTTCTCAGGAGCCTCTTCTCTGCTATGCTTATAAGAGAGAATATAAGTTCGCAAGAGGGCAAGGAGGAAAGTGCATATGCAATACAGGAGTCTCGGTAAGACGGGTTTTTCCATATCGGAGGTATCGCTCGGCACCTGGCAGGTAGGCGGCAAGTGGGGAAGCGGATTCGACGACGAGAATGCCGATCGCATACTGAACGAGGCGATAGACAAGGGAATCAACTTCATCGACACGGCGGATGTCTACGAGGACGGCAACAGCGAGGCCGCCGTAGGCAGAGTGGTCGGCTCCCGCAGCGAGCGCGTCTATGTGGCCACCAAGTGCGGCCGCAAGATATCTCCTCACACAAGCGAGGGATACACTCCCGAGCGGCTCCGCGGATTCGTAGAGGAGAGCCTGCGCAACACCGGCATGGAGAGCCTCGACCTCATACAGCTGCACTGTCCCCCGACGGAGGTCTACTATCGTCCGGAGATATTCGAGGAGTTCGATAGATTGAGGGACGAGGGAAAAATTCTCAATCTCGGGGTGAGCGTAGAGAAGGTCGAGGAGGGGCTGAAGGCCGTCGAGTATCCGAACGTGGCCACGGTGCAGATCATCTTCAACCTGCTCAGGCGTCGGCCCGCCGAGCTCTTCTTCGACAGAGCTGCCGAGAAGAACGTGGGCATCATCGTGCGCGTACCCCTCGCCAGCGGGCTCCTATCGGGCAAGTTTACCCGAGATTCGAGCTTCGCCCCCGGCGATCACCGCAACTTCAACCGCGACGGCAGCGCCTTCGACGTGGGAGAGACCTTCGCCGGCCTCGATTTCGAGACCGGGATCGATATAGTAGAAGAGATCAAGAATATCTACGAAGACTTCGGTATCGAGCTCTCTGCCGGCTCCCTCGCTCAGCAGGCAATTCGGTGGATCCTCACCCATCCGCAGGTCTCTACGGTCATCCCCGGCGCCTCGAAGCTCGAGCAGCTACGAAGCAACCTGGAGGCGGCAGAGCTGCCCGACCTTCCGAAGGAGCTCATGGAGGAGCTGCAGAGCCTCTACGACAAGCGGGTGAAGCCTCTGGTGCATCAGCGGTGGTAGCAAAACACCCGACTTTATCCCATCGCTCATGAGGTGAGTATGCATATAACTGATTTTACACTTTAGCCTGCTTTTCTTGATTCCTCGACAGAAGCAGAGTATACTGAAAGTCACTAGAAACGGGCATAAGGAGGAAAGTCCTATGTTTGTTTCTGTCCCGAAGGCACTTCGAGAGAAGATCGGAGAGGAGGCCGCGGAAAGTTTGATCGAGATGCTCAACGCTTCATCACAAAACTCCCAGAACAACGTCATCACCATTGCGGAGGAGAAGTTCGAACGCCGCCTGGCCGAAGAGCATGCAAAACTGCGAACCGAGTTTTATCAGGGTATCTCCGAAGTGCGAAGCGAAATCTCC
>CAYFVU010000138.1:0-7817 GCA_964346645.1 uncultured Spirochaetaceae bacterium
GCACAGCTTTATGACCGAGTGGCCGAATACGAGATCACGTCCCCTTGAGTAGAGAAACGCCTTGAGGGCCTTCTCGGCGATCTGCTGCGAGAGGAAGCAGACCATATAGTGGCGTCCCGACTCGAAGAGTATCTCCGCAGTTTTGAAATCCGCTTTCGACTGGGAGAACCACCTTCCGGCCTCACTTTCTACTCTCTTCGAGTCGCCGTCAGCCCTTGCGTTCATAGAGTAGTACTCCCTCCTCGAGTGCATGGCGAACGAACGAGCTCGTCTTCCTCATCGTCTCGAGTTCCTCCGGTGTGTACCAGAACATGTCAATATCCTCGTGGCGTTCTATCTCGGAGTAGAGGTAGTTCATGCGCTCTTTGAAGGTCATTTCGCTCTCGCCGACTGCGATGAGGTCCACGTCGCTGGTCTCCCGCGCCTTTTCCAGTGCGACCGAGCCGAAGAGTATAATACGCTGTGGGGCCAATCGAGAGACCATATCCCTGGCTATGTACTCTGCGACGAGTCGTTTCTCTCTCGTGTAATCGGCTATTGTGTGCACATCACTCTCCCGTCTCGAACAATGTGAGGCTAGTATATCATAGAATCACTCCAATTGCACTGTGGGCCGAAGAGTGGGCTGCGGTACGTAGGATAGAGAAGCAGGTGGTGAGTAAGGTGGCGCGGTCTTTGTCGGGACAAGAAGGCGTTCGGCGTATCAAGAGGCGAAAAAAGAGGCATAAAAAAGCGGGCCCGCAGGCCCGCCCGATGTGCGGTTTATGTGTGCCTTCCCCTACTTGGAGTAGACCATGTCGCGGATGGCGCCTGAAGTGAGGACGGAGGCCCTTCGCTTCATCTCCGCAGGATCGTAGTCCTCTGCCGGCTCGTCGCCGAAGAGGCCGAGCCGCAGCATAGCCTCTGCGTTCAGGACAGCGGCGCCGGCGGCGCCTCTGATGGTGTTGTGGCCCATGACGACCATCCGGTAGTCGAGGACATTGCAGGGACGCAGGCGGCCGATGAGGGTCGTCATACCGTTCTCGAGCCATACATCGCGAGCCGGCTGCGGCCTGTCGGGCTGATCCATGAAGAGAATCGGATGCTCCGGTGCGGAGGGGAGCTCGAGCTCTTGGGGAATGCCGCGGAACCCGGCCATCACGCTGCGCAGCTCCTCGACGGATGCCTTCTTGCGCAGGGAGAGAGATACGGTCTCGGTGTGACCGTCGATGACGGGAACACGGCTGCACTGTGCGCTGACGGCGAAGTTCGCGTCGACAACCTTCCCGTCGGCGAGGGTACCGAGAATCTTCTGCGCCTCGACCTCCATTTTCTCCTCCTCGCCGCCGATGTAGGGAATCACGTTTCCCACGATGTCGTAGGAGGGGACTCCCGGGTAGCCGGCTCCGGAGATGGCCTGCATGGTGGAGACCTGTACGGCTTCGACACCGAAGGTCTCCTCGATGGGTGCGAGGGCCATTGCGAGGAACATGGTGGAGCAGTTGCTGTTGGTGATGATGGCGCCGTTCCATTCCTGTGATGCAATGAGGCTGAAGTGGTCGGGATTGATCTCGGGTATTACCAGCGGCACATTCTGCTGCATGCGGTAGTTCTTTGCATTGCTTATGACGACGTGGCCGCGCTCGGCGAAGGTCCTTTCGGCCTCACCGGCCACTGAAGAGTCGAGTCCGGAGAAGAGAATCGGGCTATCGAGATGCTCCTCGAGGCTCTTTACCTGCATATTGGCGAGGTACTCGGGGATCGGGGTATTCTGCTTCCACGAACAAGCCTCTTTGTACGTCTTTCCGGCGGATCGCTCGGATGCGACGAGCTCGGTAATCTCGAAATAGGGGTGTCCGTCCAACAGGGTGATGAACTTCTGCCCCACAGTACCGGTAGCTCCGAGAATTGCAACGTGTAGTCTCTGGTTCATGACGTACCTCCAAGGGGTTCGTGTTATTATAATAACAAAATGTTATTATTAATTCCTGATGTTATTCAAATTGGGAGATTGTGTCAATACTTTAGACAGAAAATAATGAAAAAACAAGTCTCTCACTTTCCGAGTGGGGCGATATCGGCGGGGTGGAGCGGCGGAGTATAAAGGGCTAGAAATTTTCTGTGACCGAGCCGCTCTCCTGCTGCGCGTTGTAGCTCTCCTCGTCGGTCAGCTCCCCGCCCTGAATGTCGGCGTGGTCGAACGAACGCTTTTCGTCGAAATAGAAAGTGGCGTCAGCCCGCTCGATCGATTTCGGTCCGATGATCGCCTTGTTCGAGAAGTAGGTCCCCTCCTTGTATTCGGGGGCGAGGTCGTGCCGAGGGTCGAGTCGTATCTTCACGATCTCTCCGCTCTTGTCGAGGCGGATGTAGAAGTAGAGGCCCATGTCCTTCCCGGTTCCGCCGGTTCCACCGGTTCCTCCGAACAGCTTCTTCAACCCTTTGAATATACTCATGCGTGCCTCCTCGTGATCGCGATCGTATCGTTTGGTCATTCTAAAACGAATTGAGGCGAGGGACAATCCGGAAGAGGCGCGCTCCCTCACATAAAAAGGGCCGCCCCGGAGGGCGGCCCGCTTAACACTTCAGTATGCTGTATGCCGTACTCTCCGCGCAATGCGGTTAGAACATGCCCTTTACCTTGCCGGAGTCCACGTCCACGTCGATCCTGCGGTAGGCGGGATCGGAGGCGGTTCCGGGCATCAGCTTGATGTCGCCGGCAAAGGGGACGACGAGCTCTGCGCCGTGATAGACCGACACGTCCTTTATCGGGAGGGTCCAGCCCTTCGGACGGCCCTTGAGTGCCGGATCGTGGGTCAGGCTGAACTGGGTCTTCGCCACGCAGACACCGTACTTGGAGACTTCGGCGTCCTCTTCGATCTTCTTGATCTTTGCCTCGGCATCTTCGTTGTAGGAGACGCCGTCGGCCCCGTAGACTTCTCTGGCTATCCTATCGATGCTCTTCTTTATCGGCGTGTTCTCGTCGTAGAGCCGTTTGAAATCGCTCTTTTCCTCGGCCGCTTCGATGACCGCCTCGGCGAGCTCTCGTGCGCCCTCGCCGCCCTTGAGCCAGTGCTTCGAGAGGGCCACCTTCGCGCCTGCGCCTTCGGCGGCCCTGCGAATGATCTCGCGTTCGGCCTCCGTGTCTGTGGGGAAGTCGTTGATAGCCACGACGGGGGTAATGCCGCTCTTCTTGATCGTCTCGATGTGGTGTACGAGGTTCTCGACTCCCTTCTCGACCAACTCGAGGTTCTCCTTGGTGTAGGCCTCGTCGAGCTGCTTGCCCGGCGTGACCTTCGGACCTCCGCCGTGCATCTTCAGTGCCCGAATGGTCGCCACGATGACCGATGCGTCGGGGTTGAGGCCGCTGTAGCGGGTCTTGAGGTTCCAGAACTTCTCGAAACCGATGTCCGCGCCGAACCCGCTCTCGGTCACGTGGTAGTCGGACATCTTCAGGCCGAGCTTGTCGGCAATGATCGAGGATTGGCCGATGGCGATGTTGGCGAAGGGGCCGGCGTGCACCAGTACCGGCTGACCCTCGAGGGTCTGCATGAGGGTCGGATTTATCGCCTTTACCATCAAAGCGGTCATCGCGCCGTCTACCTCGAGGTCTCCGGCCGTGACCGGGTCTCCCTTCTTGTTGTAGCCGAGGCTCATCTTCGCAATTCGTTCGCGCATGTCTTTCAGGTCGTTCGCCACGCTGAGGATCGCCATGAGCTCGGAAGAGACGGTAATCTGGAAACTCGACTGCATCGGGAAGCCGTCCATCTTGCCGCCGAGGCCGACGATGATGTTCCTGAGCGCCTGCGCTGAGAAGTCGATGGTCCAGCCGACGGCCGGGTTGTATGGATCGATGTTGAGCCGCTCGAGCTTCTTCTTTGCAAGGGTCTTGTCGCCGTAGTTGAACTCGTGCTGCATCCGTGCGGTGAGTGCGACCATTCCGAGGTTGTGGGCGTTGTTGATGGCGTCGATGTCGCCGGTCAGGCCTAAGCTGAACTCGCTCAGAGGAATGCACTGGGCGAGGCCGCCGCCGGCTGCAGAGCCCTTGATGTTGAAGGTGGGGCCGCCGGACGGTTGACGGATGCCTCCGCTCACGGTCTTGCCGAGTGCGCCGAGTCCTTCTACGAGCCCCATGGTGGTAGTGGTCTTTCCCTCTCCGAGGGGGGTGGGGTTGATCGCCGTCACCTCTATGTACTTGCCGTTCGGGCGGTCGCTTACCCGATTCATGATCTTCTTGTAGTCGAGCTTGCCGAGGTAGTGGCCGTAGGGGAGGAGCTCCTCCTCTTCGATGCCGAGGTCTTTCGCTACCTCCTGAATCTTCTTCATCTCCGCTTCCGCAGCTTCCGCTATTTGCCAGTCTTCCATTTTTGTGGGATCCAATTTCGCCATGGTACCTCCTTAAAGTATAGGGAAAAGGATATATGTAGGTTTCCAATGTGGATTATAGTAGATCAGTAGGGCGAACGCAAGCTCAAGGACGGAATTATGCAACAGTATGCAACGAAAAGTATAGGGTGTGGGTGCCGGCGCCGGCAGAGGCCGTCAGTTTGTGAGCCCGGCCACCGCGGCGCCTATTACCGGGGCGTTGTCGAGTCCGATGAGCTGTGCGTACCTTCCCCGCCTCTCCTCGAGCTCCTTTTTGAGGTAGTACTCGGTGTAGAATTTGAGCCGATGGGTCTTGTAGAAGGTCGTCCCGTCGGCGCATATTGCCGCGGGCCTCGTCGGATCGGTTCCCACGCCGCTCTGCAGGACCGCTGCGGTCAGGTTGAGGGCTGCGAGCTTGCCGGCGCGTTCGACTACGTTGTCCATGAGGAGGAAGGCCGTGAGCCTCTCCTCCTCGTTCACGCAGACATCCGCGATCCGGCGCAGCCGTCCGCCTTCGTGCGGTTTAGCCCCCTCACCGACCTCTCCGCCGAGCCGGGCAGCGGATGCCGCAGTTGCGGGAGCGTGGAGGAACTCGTCCATCTCGATGGTCGTTCCTTCGCCGAGCCTCTCTATCCTCTCAGCCGCTTCCGGCGAGAATTGGCCGTCGCGGGCCGCACGTTTCAGTACTGCAACGGCGAGCGGGCCGAGATAGGCCCCCGAGACCATCTTTTCGAGACGATAGTAGCCGGGAGATTTGGTGTTCGCATCGAACTCATCGTCGATCTCGCCGCCGGTGAAGCCGTCGAAGCCCCCCGACTCCATATTGATGATCTGCGACCTCTCCGGATCGAGGCCGGAGAGCTTGCCGATTCTGCTGTTCCGTTCTACGTAGGCGCAGTTCAAACCGGTCCCGAGAATGAAGCCGAGATAGGTGTCGAAGTGTTCCATCGATCCCGCCGTCTTTGCCGCGAGCAGGGTGGCGACCGTGTCGTTCAGCACCACGATGTGGGCATCCTCCGGCAGGCCGGCCCGCGCGAGAGCCCGCGTGAGCTGATACCCTATATACTCGCCCTCGACGCCGGGCGCCTGTATCTCTTTGGAGAAGTGGAGCAGTTTTCCATCCTTGTCCGGGGAGATCTCGGTAGGGTAGGAGAAGCAGAAGCCGATTCGAGAGGCCGTGTAGTAGAGCTTCGAGGTTTTCTCGGCGATGATGTCGAAGAACTCGTCCCGCTCGACGTGACCCGAGGTGCCCGGCATGGGGTATTTGAAATACTGATCGATTCGCGGACTTCCATCCGAGGCGAAGGTCAGAATCGCGGTCCTGAAGTTGGTGCCGCCGGCATCGAGAACCAAAACCGGCGTCTCGATGGGAACCTCCTCCTCCGCCTCTATGTAGGTGGGAATCATCGCAAGGGAGGATTTTTGCCCGGAGAGTCCTTCGGCCATTTCATTCTGAAAGTTTTCGAGAATCCTTGAAAAATCCGCATCATCTGCATGCATGCCCGTGCGGTGGAGGTACGCATCGACACGCTGCTTTGTGGTCTCGATTTCTTTGGGCTCCATTACTCCTCCTCGCTCTCGTCTTCGTGAAATCCGTGGACGCTGTTGAAGGCCTCGAGATCGTTGACCTTGCCGGCGGAGTAGCTGAGCTCCATCATTCGGTCGAGTATTTCTTCTCTATCTTGAGATTCGGTGAGGTAAACGGTCCGTGTGTCCATGTACTCGTAGAGCTGTTTCATGGGCATATGGTATGGAGGTAGAGGTGCTGTGTCAACTCGGCCGAGGCTCCGTGGGAGATTCTCCGTGTAAAGTTACACCTTTTTCGATCCTACTGAGGCGCCGCCCTTCCCGGCGGCTCTGTTCCGTCTGAAAGCCTGGAAGGGTGAGACGGCACGGAAGTCGAAGAGGAGATAGCTGACGCTACCCCGCTTGTTGAGAATGGGCAGTACGGTAAAAGACTTGTGTTTCTTCTGCTCTCCCTCCTTCTCCCCGGAGTCGGAGCCTCGATAGTTCTCCATCTCCTGCATGATCAATGGAACCACGATCTCGCTTTCCGCCGCTTCGATGGAGCTGCCGAGGAGCTTTGCCCTTGTCTCTCCTGTTCGTTTCTCGTACTTGTCGCTGAGATAGAGAATCGTCCCGGTCACATCGGTGACGGCGATCGGGGCGCCGGAGCCGGAGATGAGCAGCGAGATCAGCTCGGATTGGCCGGAGAGCTTCAGCGATTGCTTGTCGTTTATTTCGAGGATGCGCCGGTAGAGCAGCTCCAGCGTCTTGCCGAGGGAGCCGAGCGAGGCCGTGCGCAGCTGCAGCGCGGGGGTTGCGGTTCCGCCGAGTGTACTGATTCGCCTGAGGGTCCGCTCTATCCGTACTCGGCGCATGTAGATGTGTGCGGCGAGGGCCAAGACTATCATCGTCCCCACCACGGCGACGAAGAGCAGCCGCTCGGCGGCGATCTTGGGATCGAACCGGGAGCCTGCGCTTTGACCGACCTCCTGCGAGAAGGCCTCGAAGAGCCAGAGGTAGCCGAGCAGGCCGCAGGAGAGGCTGCAGGCCGATGCGATGAGCACGAGGAGGAAGAGGTTTCTGCGCGACACGAGAATCATCTCACAGCTCCTTGAACTCTTCGATCGCCTCGTTTTTTCCTACCACTATGAGTATGTCCCGCTCCTCGAGGGCGGTGGCGGGGGTGGGAAAGAGGACCTCCTCGGCCTTCTGGGGATTTCCCACCTCGTCTACGGAGAAGCTCGTCCGTTTTATTGCGATGACGTTGACCCGGTACTTCTGACGGAGGTCGAGCTGGTCGAGCCGTTTGCCCACGATCTTCTCGGGTACGTAGAGCTCGGCGAGGCTGATGGTCTCCGATATCCGCGTGCGATCGAGTACCTCGGGCGCCGAGAGTCTCTGGGCGATCCGTTTCCCCTCATCTATCTCCAGGTTGACCACCTCGTCGGCGCCTACCTGCCGGAGGACCTGCATGTGCAGCTCGGAGACCGCACGGGCAAGGATGTGGGTAATCCCCATCCGCTTCAGCAGCGCCGTCACGAGTATGCTCGCCTCGATGTTGTCGCCTATGGCGACGATTGCCGTATCCACATCGTCGAACGGGACCTGCGCAAGGGAGTCCTCGTCGGTGGCGTCTATCATCAGGGCCTGGGTTACCGAATCCTTGATGCGCTCGATGAGCTCGGCCCTGTTGTCCACGGCGATTACCGAGAAGCCGCGCTCGGCAAAGGTCTCGCAGAGCTGTCTTCCGAAGGTGCCGAGACCGATTACCACATATACGTTCTCTTTAGCCACAATCTTCCTCCACTCCCCATTATATCGCAATCACGATCATATCGAAATATCACCCCGGGGTAAGGATGCCGTCACCCCTTTGTTCGGTCTAGCCGCCGCCGCGAGTATGGTGAGGGGGCCGAGCCGCCCTAAGAACATCAGAACGATGATCACCAGTTTGCCCGCCGTGCTCAGCC
>CAYFVU010000139.1:0-7329 GCA_964346645.1 uncultured Spirochaetaceae bacterium
CGCATGTCTCCCTCCGCTCATAGATTCAGTAACAGGTCTGTATCATACCACCATTTTTTCGCTGAACAAGGGTAATTTTGTGCTACACTTTGCACCATGCCGCGATGCACATCGCACGGCGCAGGGACAGCACATTGAACCACAGGAGCTTGAATATGAATAATACGGACCTTACAGCGAATACCGGCCGGGAACACGCCGAAGAACTCGACCGCCGGGATCCGCTTGCAGAGTTTGCCGAACGCTTCTACACCCTGCCCGACAGGATCTACATGGACGGGAACTCCCTCGGCCTCATGTCGGTGGACGCGGAGGAGAGCCTCATGCGCATCGCCGAGGAGTGGAAGCGGCTCGGTATAGACGGCTGGATGGGTGGAGAAATCCCCTGGTTCCACTACGCGAATCGACTCGCCGAAATGCAGGCGCCTTTGATGGGTGCCGAGCCCGACGAAGTCGTGGTAACGGGCAGCACCACCGTCAACCTCCAGGCCCTCCTGACCACCTTCTTCCGGCCTCTCGGCGGCGGGAGCCCGGGCAGCTCCGCCGGGCCGGGCTCCCCGGCCCGTACGAAGATCCTCATGGACGAGCTCAACTTCCCATCCGACATCTACGCGGCGAAGGGGATCCTCAAGATGCTCGGCCTCGCCCCCGACTCGGAGCTCGTTCTCGTGCCCAGCCGCGACGGCCGCTTCCTCGACGAGGAGGACATCATAGCCCATATGACCGAGGAAATCGCGGTGGCCGTGCTGCCTGCGGTTCTCTACCGCAGCGGACAGCTCCTCGACACCGGATACCTGGCGCGGGCCGCACGCGATCGAGGGGTACTGCTCGGAATAGACTGCAGCCACTCCGCCGGCGCGGTGCCCCACCGCTTCGACGAGGAGGGAATAGACTTCGCCTTCTGGTGCAACTACAAGTACTTCAACAACGGCCCCGGCGGCACCGCCGGACTCTACGTGAACAGAACGCATCTTCCCGCCGAACCCTCTCTCGCCGGATGGTTCGGCTACGTGAAGGAACGCCAATTCGACATGCGGCTGGAATTCGAGCCTTCGCCCGACGCGGGAGCATTCCAGATCGGCTCTCCCAACATTCTGAGCGCAGCCCCCCTCGAGGGCTCGCTGAAGATCTATCACGAGGCGGGCATCGGAGAGTTGAGGGAAAAGTCTCTCAGACTCACCGAGTACATGATGTACCTGCTCGACGAGACGGCGCCCTACGGAAAGACCGGTTTTTCCATCGGCACTCCGCGAGAGGCCACCCGCCGCGGCGGCCACGTGGCCGTCGAGCACGACGAGGCGGTGCGGATAAACGAAGCGCTGAAGGCAAGAGGCGTCGTGCCCGATTTCCGGAATCCGAACGTCATCCGACTCGCCCCCGTCCCACTCTACACCGGATACCTCGATGTGTGGGAGACGGTACGTCACCTGCGCGAGATAGTGGAGCAGAAGGAGTACGAGTCGTTCAGCAAGAAGCGCGGCGAGGTCGCCTGAGTAAAATGGGGCCGGAGAGCAACGCCCCCCGGCCCCGGCGAAATTGGAAACCATCCGGGCCGCCGCCCTGCGGGCTGCGGGGTCCGGAAATTGCCGTGTCTGATCAGATATCGTAATAGAGGGCGAACTCCCAGGGATGCGGGCGGAGGTCCAGGGCCAGCACCTCGTTGCTCATCTTGTAGTCGATCCATGTCTCTATGACATCCCTGGTAAAGACATCTCCCTGCAAAAGAAATTCGTGATCCTGCTCCAGCGCGAGCAGCGCCTCCCGCAGCGAGCCCGGAGTCTTCGGTACCTTTGCAGCCTCCTGCGGGGGAAGATCGTAGATGTCCTTGTCCAGCGGCTCACCCGGAGTGATCTTGTTACGTATGCCGTCGAGCACCGCCATGAGGATGGCCGAAAAGGCGAGATACGGATTGCTCGAGGGGTCGGGACAGCGAAACTCGAAGCGCTTCGCCTTCTCCGAGGACGAGTACATGGGAATGCGCACCGCGGCGCTCCTGTTTCTCCGTGAATACGCAAGGTTCACCGGAGCCTCGAAACCCGGCACCAGCCGTTTGTAGCTGTTGGTGGTGGGGTTGCTGAAGGCGAGAATCGCCGCCGCATGCTTGAGTATACCCCCGATACCGTAGAGTGCCGTCTCCGACAGCCCGGCATAGCCGTCGCCGAAGAAGAGGTTCTTCCCCTCCTTCCAAATGGAGACGTGCACGTGCATGCCGCTGCCGTTGTCGTTCCAGAGGGGCTTCGGCATGAAGGTTACCGTTCTGTCGTACTTGCGTGCGGTATTCTTGATTATGTACTTGTACTTCAGCAGGTTGTCGGCCATATTCACGAGGGAACCGAAGCGCATGTCGATCTCCCCCTGGCCGCCGGTGGCCACCTCGTGGTGGTGCGCCTCGACCGACATACCCATCTCCTCCATCGTGAGAACCATCTCGGAGCGTATGTCCTGCAGGCTGTCGGTGGGCGGGACCGGAAAGTATCCCTCCTTATAGCGGGGCTTGTAGGCGAGGTTCGGCTCTTCCCTGCGACCAGAGTTCCAGCGTCCCTCGACAGAATCGAGGTGGTAGTAGCCCTCGTGCTCGTTCTGATCGAAACGGACGTCGTCGAAGATGAAAAACTCCGCCTCGGGTCCGAAGAAGGCGGTGTCGCCTATGCCGGTCGACTTGAGGTACTTCTCCGCCTTTCTCGCGATGTTTCGCGGATCGCGCGAGTAATCCTCGCCGGTGATCGGATCGCAGATGTTGCAGATCAGTGCGAGGGTCGGATGGGCCGTGTAGGGATCGATAAAGGCGGTCTCCGGGATGGGCTTTACTATCATGTCCGACTCGTTTATCGCCTGCCAGCCGCGGATACTCGAACCGTCGAAACCTATCCCCTCCTCGAAAGTCTCCTCCTCGATCTCGCTCACCGGTACGGTAAAATGCTGCCAGAGACCGGGAAAATCCATGAATCGAAGGTCCACCATTTGTATGCCCTCCGATCCGATCAGCTCGATAATCTCCTTGGCCGTCTTTGCTTCCTTCATGTCTGTGCTCCTTGGACTCATTAGATTATTGTTTTTCTCCTACATTTTACAGCAAATTCTGTGCCAAGTACTACTTTCCACAACTAAAGTATTTCATAATAAAGATTTATTCACAATTACGGTGCCGGCGGGTACATCACAGGCGAAACACAGCCTCCGACTTTCCTACATAATTGTATTTTTCTAAAAAATAACCTACGTAGAAGTAGCTTTATTCTCCTCTTCTTCGAGGATACCTCTGAACGAGCTCCTGACCCCCTCCATGGTCTCCCTGAGGCGGGCGGAGAAGTCGCCGCTGCAGATGCGGGTCCATCTCATACGACGCGAGAGAGCTTCTATCGCTCGGCTGTTGCCGGGAAGACTGTGCTCCTGCCGGTCCTCGAGGAGTTGGAGGAAGTGTTCCACTCGCCGCAGAAAGCGGTATGCCACGGTGAGCCTCTCTGCTGTCTCCCCGAGGAGATACCCGTACTCCCTCAACAAGTCGATCGCATCCAGTGTGGCTCCGCAGACGATCTCCGGCCTTTTCGCCGCATGGATGAGCTGCAAGCCCTGCACCAGGAACTCGATGTCGCGCAGACCTCCCGGCGACTCCTTCACATCGATCCGCTTCATCTCCCGAGCAGGCCACTCCGAGGCCCTTCTCGCCTCCCGCACCGAGTGGATGATCTCTTCTGCGCTAAGGCCGGGCAGCTGCCTGTCTCGAATCCTCTTCACCACGCGCTCCCCTAAAGACCGGTTGCCGGCGACCGCCCGCGCCTTCAGCAGCGCCTGGTACTCCCACAGGCCGGCAGCCCTGCGGTAGTACTCCTCCAGTTGACGGGGAGTGGACACCAGATCTCCGGAGCCTCCGTAGGGACGCAGCCTGAAATCAACACGGTAGGCTCTCCCCTCCTCGGTCGGATCGGCAATATCGGCGCGTATCGCCCTCACCACCTTCCTGATCTGGTCGAAGTCTCCACTGCCCTTTGCGTTCTCCTGCCCGGGTTCGTACAGGATCACGAGATCTATGTCGGAGCTGTAGTTCAGCTCACCTCCTCCGAGCTTTCCGAGGGCGAGAATACAGACCGACTCGGCGGCGACTCCGTTCGGCGATCCCGCCTCGGCCGTATCTCCGCCCTCCGGATGGAATTGTTCCAGCCGGTAGTCGAGTGCCGCCTGCAGCACGGCCTCCGCGAGACTGCTCAACTCGGAGAAGATCTCTTTTAGGGAGGCCCCGTAGCAGATGTCTCGGCTCCCTACCCTGAGGAGGTGGCGGTGACGGAACATTCTCAGCTCCCTGCGCCAGCTCTCTACGGAATGCGGATCGCTCCGCCGAATCGCCGAGAGCTCTTCATAGAGCTCACCATACCCGCGGGTGCCATGGATTCTCCCCGGATCGGTCACCTCATCGAAGAAATCGGGATGCTGAATGAGGAGATCTGCGAGAAACTGGCTTGCAGAGAGGATACGGAGCAGGATCTCCAGCCTCTTCGGCTGCCGGTATATCCGATGGAAGTGTGTTTCGGTATCATCGAGCTCTCCCACAAAACGCTCCCAGTTGTTCAGCGCCATATCGGGCTCGGGACTCGTAACCAGGTAGTCCCATGCGAGCAGGGCGAGCTCGATAAAGCGGGATCTGTCGCTCCAGCCGCGCATAAGCGTACGGAAGTCGAGAAAACCGCGATGCCACTCACCGAAGCCCCCTTTGGAGAAGACCCTCTCGACCTCCTCGTCTCCCGGATGCTCGGCGAGCAGAATATCGGCAATCGTTTCCGCACCTCCCCATGGCACCGCGTGGGCCCCGAGGGAGTTCTGCACGAAGTTCCTCACCACGGCGCTGTACTTCCTGTAGTCCACAAAGAGCTGCTCTTCCGCCGAGACGCCGCTCTCCTCCTGGTAGCCCATTCTCCGGGCAAGGTGGAGGAACTCGGGAGAGCTGCGAGCCGGGAGGTAGAGGTCGAGCGCATTTCCGCGAAGCATGCGGAGTGCGTTTATGAGGCGCCTGAGGAAGAAATATGCCCCCTCGAGGATAGAGCCGCTCTCGGCGTCGAGGGAACCCCGTTCGCTGAGCATTCCGAAGACTTCGTGGAGATATGGTGTACGGAGCTTTGGTTCTGTTCTACCCTCGAGCACCTGGAGGATCTGGAGGCAGTACTCGAGATCCAGCAGCCCCCCAGGACCGTATTTTACATTCGGATGCTCGCCTCCGGCATACTTCTCCGCCTGTATTCGTCGCAGCCGCACGAGCTCTTCGACATCTATACGCTCCCCCTCATATACAACCACATCCCGCAGCCGTTCCACCTGCGAAGAGAACTCCTCGTCTCCCGCCACCGTGCGGAGCCGGACCAGCGCCAGCTTCTCCAGGCTCGAAGCTTCCTTTCGGTAGTAGGAGACGAACCGGGATATGCTCACCGCCAGGGGCCCGCCCGAACCGTGCGGCCGCAGCCGCAGATCGACTTTGTAGATTCCCTCCCGCTTGCTCTCGATTATAGAAGCGGCACTGCGCACGAGTTCTCCGAAGAACTCCGCATTGCTTATGCGCTTCGGCCCCGAGGTTTCTCCGGCATCCCGGTAGAGCAGGAGGAGCTCGATATCCGAGGCGTAGCCGAGGGCTTTTCCTCCGAATTTTCCCAGGCCGGCTATTGCATAGACGGTAGGAAGGTTGGCAACGGTCTGCGGGATGCCGTGCTCCTCCTTGAGACGATCCCATGCGAGGCAGAAGGCCTCACGCACCACCAAATCCGCAAGGGCGGAGAGCCGTTCGCTGAGAAAGCTGAAGTCTGCCTGCGGATCGAGGATGTGCCGCAGATCCACCATGTAGGTCGTACGGTCCTTGAACTCGTTCAAGACCCGCTTTTTCTCCTCGAATCCCCGAACACCCTCCATGAGGCCGCGAAGCTCACTTTCAAGACTCTCGGTATCGGTCTCCAGCTCGCTCGCCACACTCTCCTCCGAGAGCAGGGGTAGGAGGTTCTCGTACTGGAGACGGATGAAGTCCTCCCAGAGAAAATCGCTCGCCCCGAGCAGACGGGAGAGACGGCGCAGCACATTCGGATCGGCGATGAGCGACCGCGCTGCACCGCTCTCTCCACCTTCTCCTCCTCTTTGCAGCTCGCGGAGCAAGGTCTCGAAACGCAGCAGAGCTCTGTACGGGTCGGGCGCGTTCCACAGAAAATGCGTGAACTGCTTGCTAAAGAGGATGGAGAGCTTGAGCGAGTCGACCTGATCTTTGCCGGCGAGCGGATTGCCCGCAGAGGTACGGATGAGGAAGTCGTCCTCTATTATGTCGGTGCTCGTCTTGATCTCCACGTGCTCGATTGAGATCGAGTGGAGGGCCAGTACCGTACCGAGCGTATAGAGAAAGTAGGGCGTGTCCTGAGAGCGCAGCTTCAACCTTCTTCGGCTCTCGTCTACCTCCTCCAAGTCGATGTCGATAGGATAGAGCGGCGGAACCGCATGATGAGCTCGACGTACCAGGAGCCTCTTCGACACCGCCTCGGCCACCTTCTCCCTCGCACGTTCCTCCGACGAACGCCCGCCGTTCCGGCGACCGCTGCCATCGGAGCTCGGTGAAGCAGCCCCGCCTCGCGCCTTTCCACCGCCGGCAACCAGACCGTAGAGAGTCCCGAGGACCTCATCTAAGATGTGGGGGATCTCCTCACGCAGCAGGTCCGCCGTCACATCGCTCTGCACACGTCCCCTGAAGACGTCTACGAGCTTCATATCCTCCGAACGGCTGTCGAGCAGGCGGCGTCCATGAGGTCTGCGGGAACCGGCAGACCCCCTGCCTCGGCGCCGGTTTTGCTGCAGACCGGTCCCGTCTGCTGCAGCACCCCCGTTCTTCTGCCGGCCTGAAGCTGCATGCGTGTAGGAGAAGATGTCGCCCGAGACGATGTCCATCCCCGCAGCCGAGAGTGAGCCGCTTGCGAGGGAGAAGAAAGAATCACGTTCGAAGGCGATGATCCGGACTTCCAGGAGCCCCCCCTCGCAATCGACCACCTCGTAGTGGTAGGGCCGATCCTCGTCCAAATCGGCGAGACGGTCGGCGAAGCGTGAGAGAAGCTCGCGGGGAAAGAGGCGAAAGTAGCTCTCCGGCAGGTGCGCGAGCTGCCGCCCCGCCTCATCCTCGGAGATTCGGCTTGCGATTTTCATGTATTCCCGCTGGTCCGGCTTGTGCGAAAGATACTTCTCCCCGTTCATGCTGTTCTCCTCCTCTAAGGTTCGTACACAAGGTCCCCTTTGGTCCAGTACTCACTTGGCCGTAGGCGTTTTTTTTATAGTGGACCAAAACTTGCAAAAGGCAAAATCAGGCGGCTCAGAACTTCG
>CAYFVU010000140.1:0-7311 GCA_964346645.1 uncultured Spirochaetaceae bacterium
TAGTGGTGGCGACCTATCCGGAGAGCCACCGGAAACTCACCGAAGCCGCGGTTCGCGCGGGGACGCCGGTCGTCATCTGCGAAAAGCCTCTCGCTCGAACGCTGCGGGACGGAAGGGCGATCGCACGACTCCACCGCGCCGGCCACGCGAAGATAATAGTGAACCACGAGCGGCGCTACTCACAGGACTACCGCAATGCACGGAGCATAGTCGAGCAGCGAAGCTACGGTGAGCTCCTCTCGGTAAGGGGAACGCTCTGCTTCGGCTCGACGATCCCCAGGCGGGAGGTGCTGCTCCACGACGGCACCCATCTCCTGGATGTGATCAACTTCCTCACCGGCAGCCGGGTGCGCCTCAACCGGCGCTACGGTTCCATGCGCAGAGCAGAGAAATCCGCCTTCCTCTTCGGCAGGAGCGGGGGGAAGGGGGCCGGCTCCATCCCGGTAGCTATCGAGATCGGCTCGCAGAGAGACCACCTCGTCTTCGAAGTCGAGCTGAACTTTGCCCGCGGGAGGATACGCATCGGCAACGGCGTCTACTCCTTCGAGCGCAGCGGCGAGAGTCCCTACTACGAGGGATACCGTTCCCTGCTCCCCGACAAGGAGGCACCGCCGCTTCCCGAAAAAACGGGCTATTTCTCGGGAGTGGTGGCCGACGCGGTCCGCTGCGTGCGCGAGCCCGGCCGCATGCCCCTCTCCTCGGCCGAGGATGCGCTGGAAGTGATGAAGTTCATCCGCTCCGTGTAGACTTTATACATCAGAATTCTTATGCTTTTTATATGAAACGAATACCCTTTTTCAACACACAGGTATTTCATCGTATAACGGCCCCGGCCTCGCCCGGATCGCGCGTGAGCGCGCTGCTTATCGCCGCACTGCTCGCCGTGGGAGCGGCATTGCCCCTCGCGGCCGACGGTCATGGCTCGGGAAACGGAGAGGGAGCACACTACGACCCGAATCTCGACTATGCGCAGGTCCGCCGGGTCGAGATGGAGGAGAACGGCGACGGCAGCTGGGATTTCTCGGTGACCGTTCGACACGCCGACAGCGGTTGGGATCACTACGCGAACCTCTGGCAGGTTCTCGACGACGAGACCGGCGAGGTGCTCGGAGAACGCCCCCTCGCCCACCCCCACAGCAATGAACAGCCGTTTACCAGGAGCCTCCGCAACGTCTCCATTCCCGATTCCGTAGAATCCGTACGCGTACGTGCCCGCTGCAACAAGCACGGATTCGAGGGCGCGCAGGTGCGTATACCCCTCGATACGCAGGAAGGAGAGAACTACCGAATACGGGGCAGCGAGTAATTACAACGATTCAGGCGGAGGGAAAGGACCTCAGCCCTCTCCCTCCTTCGGGACGATGCAGATGAAGGCGAGCTCTCCCCCGGAGTCGTTTACGAACTGGTGCTCGGTACCTCCCGGCACATAGGCAACGGAGCCTGCACTGATTGCAGTCTCCTCACCGTCGTGCTGCAGCGTACCCTCGCCCTTTACCACGTAGTTGATGTGGGGCCAGGGGTGTGAGTGCTTCGGGGTGTGGCCGCCCGGCTGGACGGTGAAGACTCTCATGACGTGGTCTTCCCACCCCTCTTCAGGTCCGATGGCCACCTGCTTCGACACTCCCTCGAGCTCGGGACTCTCGAGCTCCTTGCCTTCTATGTGATCGATGTGTCCAATGTACATATTATCCTCCACTGGCTGCCGGATGAATCGTTACTTCACAAGTAAAGTATGAACAGTATAGCGTTAATGACAGAGATAATCAATTTCTATATAATTGAGACCCTATTATGAGAGAAGCGGAGACGTATCAGGAGATTCTCCCGCTACGTACACGTGGACGATAATCCCGAGGCGGCCGGGCAGCTCTCCGTCTTTACCGTTCCGGGGATCCTCCTATTCATCCAGGGGAAGGAGAACATTCGCGAGGCCAGACACCTCAGTGTGCCCGTCTTCGAGGAAAAGATAGGCCGGTACTACCGATTGCTCTTCGAGTGATATATGATTGAAGAATTGCTTTCGTTCATCCGTTTTTTCCAGAGTAATCCGAGGCTCATGCTCGCCGTCGGAGGGTTCTCGATCGCGGCATTCTTCCTCACCCTCGCCGTGGTTCCAGTGCTGCTGATTCGCATGCCCCACGACTATTTCGTGAGAGACCGGAGTCTGAGGAAGATATCGCGCCATCCGATACTCCGGTACGGCTTCCGCCTCCTCCACAATGTACTGGGGATCCTGCTGCTTCCCGCCGGAATAGCAATGCTGGTGCTGCCGGGACAGGGCTTGCTGACCATCCTCATTTCTCTGACCCTCATCAACTTTCCCGGCAAGAGGAATATAGAGATCGCCATCCTCGGCAAGAGGAGGGTCTACCGGGCGGTCAACTCATTGAGACAGTACTACGGGCGGCGGGAGATCGAGCTACCGCCCCGGCACACACAGGAGGAGTAGTATGTATGAGATACACAGCCAACGCGTCCCGATAAAGCTCTGGTTAGACGAGATCGAAAAGGGTGCGCTCGAGCAGGCGAAGCACATTGCAGATCTCAGCTGGGCATTCCACCACGTGGCGATAATGCCCGATGCGCACGAAGGCTTCGGCATGCCCATAGGCGGGGTGCTGGCAACCGAGGAGGTGGTGGTACCGAACGCCGTGGGCGTAGACATCGGCTGCGGGATGATCGCCGTGCGCACCGACATCACCGACTTCGCCCCGGGAGAGCTCGGACCCATCTCCGAGACTATTCGGAGGGAGATTCCGACCGGCTTCGCGCATCACGAGCATCCGCAGAATTGGGAGGGATTCAACGAGGCGCCGGACGTTCCTGTGGTCCGCCGGGAGCTCGACTCCGCCCGACGGCAGCTCGGCACCCTCGGCGGGGGTAACCACTTCATCGAGATCCAGAAAGGCGACGACGGCTACGTCTGGCTCATGCTCCACTCGGGCAGCAGGAACTTCGGCTACACCATTGCGAAGGAGTTCGGCAAGACGGCCCGCAAGGAGGCCGAAACACAAGGTCTCGCGCTCCCCGAGAAACAGCTGGCGCCCCTCTTTCTCGACACGGAGGAGGGTGAGGCATACTTCGCGGCGATGGAGTACGCCCAGCGCTTCGCAGCGGCCTCGAGAGGGCGGATGCTCGAAAAGGTACAGGAGATACTCGAACGCTACCGGCCGGGGACGGAGTACACCGACCGCGTCAACATCCACCACAACTTCGCGGCAGTCGAGACCCACTACGGCAAGGATGTGGTGGTTCACAGAAAGGGGGCGACCTCGGCGAGGCGCGGGGAACGGGGCATCATACCCGGCAGCCAGGGGACCCCCAGCTACATCGTCGAGGGGCTCGGCAACCCTGAGAGCTTCTACTCCTGCAGCCACGGGGCCGGACGGATCATGGGCAGGAAGGCGGCGCAGCGTTCACTCGACTTGAAGGAGGAGCAGGCCAAACTGGACCGAAGCGGGGTCTACCACCACATGAGAAGCAGGAAAGACCTGGACGAGGCGGCGGGCGCCTACAAGGACATAGACGAGGTGATGGCCGCGCAGAGGGAACTCGTGCAGCCCCTGGTCAAGCTCGCGCCCCTGGCGGTGATAAAGGGCTGAACTCCTCCGTAGGCATCAGCCGAGACGCGGCCACTGATGCTGCTCGGGCATTCGCATGTCGAGCCGTCTGCGCATCTCCTCCATCTGCTCGTTAGATGGGGGAATGGTAAAGCGTTCCGCGGCATCGAGCACCTTCGGCAGCAAGTCCACGTCGCCGACCGAACAGAGAAAGAGCTCCTCGTGGCCGAGCAGCCAGTGGACTGCCCTGTCCACATCCGCCTGTTCCTCGAGGGGACGGTACCAGGTAGAACGGGTCTTCGGCTCTCCGTCCCAGGGCGAGCGGGCGATCGACTTTATCGTCTGGACGGCGATTCCCTTGGAACGGCAGAGCTCACGTAGTTCCCGAAATCCCCGGTGATACTCATCGTTCACGCTGAGGGTGTAGTTGTAGGGCAGCAGTACCGAGTCGAGCGGCAGCTTCTCCACGCAGCGCTTCAGGAGCCTCGGCGCCTCGTAGCCGTGCCCGGTCACGCCGATGTGGGTAGCCACGCCCCCCTTCTTTGCCTCGAGCAAGACACCCGCAGCTCCGTCGCCGTCGAGAAAGCGGTCCACATCATCGTCCCGAACGAGCTCGTGCATCTGCAGAAGATCGAAGTGATCCGTGTGGAGATTCTCGAGGCTCTCGTCGAGCTCTTTGCGCGCCCCGTCGTAACTCCGCGCATCGATCTTTCCGGCGAGAAAGAACTCGTGGCGGTACTCGTCCATCCAGCCGCCGATGAGCTTGTCCGCATCTCCGTAGCTCACGGAACTGTCTATATGGTTCACTCCATAGCTCCGCAGCAAGGCCAGGGCTCCGTCCGCCTTTTGACGGTCTCCATCGGAGAGGGAGGCACCGCCGAATACGACGCGGCTGCTGTTGTGAAACGTGTTTCCGAAGGCTTTTCTTTCGATCATGATCCGAGGGTACACCCGCCGCGTTGCCGAGTCAATGCATGAGCTGACCGCATGCCCGTGTCGTACAGCCGTCTCTTCGTGTCTGTTCGATTATACAATCTATTCGTAGATCAAGGAGTAGCGGCTGTAGAAGAAGTAGTCCCCATGGGAATGGATAGAGAGGGTGCGCATGTGCGGATGTTCCTCGACGGAAAAACTCGGCGCATTCTCTCCTATCGTGAGCGCCTTTCCGCCTACAAAAAGCCCCGAGCTGTTGAGATAGAGCTCGTCGAGCATCCGGCGCTGCATGAGCGACACGAGGAATGTAGGGCTTTCGACGAGCATCGAGTCGATGCCGAGGCGTTTCAGGATCCTCACCATGAGCGCAGTGTCGAGTTCCTCTCCCTCTCCGATCCCTATAAGCGAAATCGCTTGCGAATACACGTCGCTATCGGCAGGTGTGCTCCTCTCGTCTGCGACCCTGCCGAGATCGCGGCAGCTCTTCTTTACGAGCCGCTCGAGCAGCTTCTCCCTTCCGGCTGCAGAGGTGACGATGAGAGAGGGTATGTCCGGCGAAGTGAAGATCTGATGGTCTAACGGCAGGTTCTCTCCGCCGCGGGTAACCACTACGTGGAGAGGGACCGGTCCCCACCCGGCCTCTAACCGCGCCCGTTCGAGGTCCCGGTCTGCAATTCGCGCGGTAAGCTCCGGCTCCCGCCGGATAGTGAGGCTGCCCATAAGGACTGCAGCGCTGAGGGCCCGCAGCATCGTGAGTATCCAGTAGTCACAGAGGCCACCGTAAGAGTCGTAGCGGTTCGACTTCGCGATGAGGGTCCCGTCGGGAGATTCGGGAAAGGCAATGCGTCCGTCCACCGAACAGACGAAGGAACCGTAGGTGTAGGTCCGCCCTTCGGGGAAGGAGGGAAACCGAGCCTCCCCATAGACCTCGGCTATTCTGGAACACTCGAGCGCGGAGTGTGCGAACCCCTCCAGCGCAGAGCTCCGGTAGATCTCGCGAAGTCGCATTTTTTCCGCAGGAAAATCGACGTAGGCCATACTCTCCCCTTTATCGTCGTAGGTATTGTACCGATAGTAGCATTAATGGAGAGCGACGAACACTACAGTGAACAGGTAAGTGAAAGCACTGCATCGAACCTTCTCGCCGCCATCGACGAGCTGCGAGGGCTGTTTACCGGCCACTTTCAGAGCGGCTGGTTTCTCACCGTACTCGAGCGCCTCTCCTTCAATTCCATTTACCTGAACGACATTCGGCAGTTAGCAGACCTCCGATCGATCTATCCATCCGATTACTACCGGGTAAAAACCGGAGCATCGGCCATTGTGGAGTTCGTCCGCTTCTGCAGACGCTACGTGCAGCCTGTGCTGCGAGACCAGCTCGGCATTTCCGGATTCTCCCGGCGCAGCATACACGACAGCGACCGCACCACCGAGGTGGTAAAGGCACTCTTCGCCTCGACCTTTTCCCAGAATCTCGAGCGCCTCTCCGAACTCGCAGCTCTCCTCGACGAACTGATCGAGACCTTGGCAGAGGAGGAGGGCTACCGCCTCGAGCTCTCCGATCCGGAAACAGAGCTCTCCGATCCGGAATCCAAACTCAACGAGCCCCGCATTTATGCAACCGGTTGAATGAATCCGGTGGATTCGCTAATCTGTGCCGGCGATTATGACGGTACGTAGCGAAACCCCTCGAATCCTGCTCATCATCAGTTTTCTCGCCTTCATAAGCCTCGGTCTCCCCGATGGACTCTTGGGAGTCGCGTGGCCGTCCATAAGCACAGAGTTCGACCGCGCCCTCAGCAGACTCGCGGTGCTGCAGGTCGCCCTCACCTGCGGTTTCTTCTTCTCGAGCGTAAACGCCGGAAGGCTGATCGTGCGCTTCGGCGTGGGGCGCCTGTTGATCGGCAGCAACTTCATCATCGCCGCAGCCCTCACCGGGTACAGCTTCGCCGAGCAGTGGTACCTCCTCGTTGCCTCCACCGTCGTGCTCGGATCCGGAGGCGGTGTGGTGGATGCCGGTCTGAATGCCTACTCCGCGCAGCGCTTCAGCAAGGGGCAGGTCACCCTTCTGCACGCATTCTACGGATTCGGCGCAATGCTCGGCCCGATGCTCATGCGGGAGGTGCTCGAACGGGACGTCTCTTGGCGTTACGGCTACCTCATCACCCTCGTGCTCATCATCCTCCTCTTGACCGTGTTCATCCTGACCAGGAAGATCTGGTACAGCCCGCAGGAGAAGAGCCGCAGCCACGTGCACAGCCGCGAAAAGCTGCAGGGAGAGCTTAGACGCAGGGCATGGAAGGGAGTTGCACTTTTCCTGGTGTACACGGGTGTAGAGGTAACCGTCGGAGCCTGGAGTTATACGCTGCTGACCGCCGGCCGGGGAATCGCCGCATCTCCCGCGGCAATCTCTGTGGGTTTCTTCTGGGGCGCACTCACCGGCGGCAGGCTCTTCTTCGGCTTCTTCGGCGACCGATGGAAGGCTCACGGCGTGGTCAATGCAATGTTCGCCACGGCAGCCACGGGGGCGGTGCTCCTCCTGCAGCCGTGGTCCGTCGCAGCTGCTCTCGTATCGCTGCCCCTGCTCGGCTTCGCCTTCGCCCCCCTCTTCCCCTTCTTCGTCACCCTCACTCCTCACGTAGTAGGCGAGCAGCAGTCCTCACGCATCATCGGCTTCCAGGTCGCATCCGCGAACATCGGTTCGGCCCTCATTCCTCTGATTGTCGGCGCCTCGGTAGAGCTCATCTCGCTCGAGGCGATCGCCTCCATGGTTATGCTGCTGACGGTGCTGCTCATAGTCATCTACCGCATGTGGATG
>CAYFVU010000141.1:0-6827 GCA_964346645.1 uncultured Spirochaetaceae bacterium
GGCTCACTCAGGCTCCTGATTGCGGGAAGCCTGCTCTTCCTCCTGTACGGCCTGTTTCTCTGAGCAGCCGCAGCGCAGATCGGTATTCCGCCGCACATGTCCGGGACCGGACGCGCGCCAACCTACCTCCTCCCTCGGAATCTACTCGAAAACGGCGCCGGTGTGGGCCGAGGTGACCAGCTTACGGTAACGGGCGAGATAGCTTCGCGGCTCGACCTCCGAAGGATTCGGCGTCCAGCGCTTCTTCCGCTCGGTGAGCTCGTCGTCCGAGACCTTCACCTCGAGCTTTCGCTCCGAAATGTCGATAGAGATCACATCACCCTCCTCGAGCAGACCGATGGGGCCGCCGGCGAGCGCCTCAGGCGAGACGTGGCCGATGCAGGGGCCGCGGGTACCGCCGGAGAAACGGCCGTCGGTTATCAGGGCAACCGACTTCGAGAGCCCCATGCCGGCAATAGCAGAGGTGGGGCTGAGCATCTCCCGCATGCCCGGGCCGCCCTTCGGCCCCTCGTAGCGGATGATGACCACATCGCCCTCTTTTATCTGCCGCGAGGTTATGGCCTCATAGGCATCCTCCTCTGACTCGAAGATCCGCGCCGGCCCCTCGTGACGCATCATCTCCGGCTCGACCGCCGACTGCTTGACTACCGCACCTTCGGGAGCCAGATTGCCGACGAGCACGGCGATGCCGCCCTCCTCGCTGTAGGGATTATCGACCGTCTTGATGACATCGGGATGCACGATCTCGGCTTTCGAGACGTTCTCCTCTATGCTCTTGCCCGTTACGGTCATCGGCGTCCCGTCTATAAGTCCGTGTTTCATGAGCTCGTTCATGACCGCGGAGAGTCCCCCCGCATCGTCGAGGTCCTGCATGCTGTGCACACCCGCCGGGCTGATCTTGGTGATGTTGGGGACCTTGCGGCTTATCTTATCGAAATCCTTCAAGCTCAGATCCACCCCCGCCTCGCGGGCGATGGCGAGGAGGTGGAGCGCGGTATTCGTCGAGCCGCCTATGGCCATGTCCAGGGCGATCGCGTTCATGAATGCCGCCTTCGTCATGATGTCCCGGGGTCTTATCTCTCTCTCGATCATCTCCATGATCTGTTTGCCGGCCATTCGCGCAAGTTGCCGTCTTCTGCCGAACGGAGCCGGTATGGTACCGTTGCCCGGAAGCCCGATGCCGAGAGCCTCGGCGAGGCTGTTGAGGGTGTTCGCGGTAAAGAGCCCTGCACAGCTGCCGCAGCTCGGACACGCCCTCATTGCAATGTCCTCGAGCTCTTTCTCGTCCATGTTGCCGGCGGCATACTTGCCTACCGATTCGAAGGAGCCGGAGATCAGGTCTATGGAATTTCCCTTGTAGGTACCCGTGAGCATCGGCCCGCCGCTCACGTAAACGGCGGGTATGTTGAGCCTCCCGGCCCCCATGAGCATACCCGGCACGATCTTGTCGCAGTTGCCGACGAGGACCAGTCCGTCGAACTTCTGCCCCGTGGCCACCGACTCGATCGAATCGGCGATGAGCTCGCGGGTCGCCAGGGGATAGCGCATGCCGCTGTGATTCATCGCGATCCCGTCGCAGATACCAATGGAGGGAAACTCCATCGGCGTTCCGCCGGCCGCGGCTACCCCGAGCTTGACCGACTGAACGATATCGTTGAGATGCACGTGTCCGGGAATAATCTCGTTGAAGGCATTCACTATTCCGATAAGCGGTTTATCCAGATCCTCGGGAAGATATCCCATCGCGTACATGAGGGATCTGTGGGGAGCCCTGTTCGGCCCCTTGGTTACTTCGTCACTTCTCATTGAAACACTACTCCTTACTGATACATGATGCTGTTGAGGCTGAAGGTATTCTGATATATTTCGACCGATTCGCCTCTATCAGGAACCAGGATCGCTCAATCGTCCTCATAGAGCTCGTGGATTTCGTCCCAGGCCTCCGGTTCTCCGGCGCGCAGCCTCTCTATGAGAAAGAACTGCGAGGTGAGCATGTCTATTGCAATCCTCTTTACCTCATCAACCGATCGATCCTGTGCAACGGAAAAGCCGGCAACCTCTTCCTCGTCCATATCGACGATACGATCGATCTCCTGCAGCATCTCCTCCGTACCGTAGTAGGGAAAATCGGGTACGGGAAAGAAGATGCCGGGATCGTAGTTGTACCGTTCGAGATCCATCGCCACACGATCTAATGTAGACTTCTTCCAGCTCTGTGCCTTTTGCTTGACTTCTTTCTTTTTGGATTCCGCATGAGTCTCGAGTTCTCCCATCGTCGTCCTCCTCTGCTCCTATTCTCGCAATAATTTCCCTCCACTACAAGATAGAGATGCCGAATTCACACTTTCTCACCAACTATCGATCCCTTTGCCGCAGCGCGCGGGATTTCTTATCTTTGTAAGTAAGGAGGCGATTATGCGAAAGATACTCGCTATTATGCACGACACGTTCGAAGACTTAGAGTTCTGGTATCCGGTCCTGCGGTTGAGAGAAGAAGGCTACACCGTAGTACTTGCCGGTGAGGAGAAGGGAAGGACCTACACGGGCAAACACGGGGTCCCCGCCGTCGCCGACATCGGCTACGACGACATACGGGCCGACGAGTACGAGGGGCTCGTGATCCCGGGAGGCTTTGCTCCCGACAAGATGCGCCGCTTCGACAAAGTCCTCGAAACCGTCCGGACCATGAATCAGCATGCGAAGCCGATCGCGCAGATATGCCACGCCGGCTGGGTGACCATTTCCGCAGGAATTCTCGAGGGTGTACACGTGACCTCCACGCCTGCGATAAAAGACGACATGGTAAACGCCGGCGCAGTATGGGAGGACAAGGAGGTTGTGGTAGACAACCACATCATCTCCAGCCGAAGACCACCCGATCTACCGGTCTACGTAAAGACCTTTATCGAGGTACTCGACAGCGGCTCCTCCGGAGACTGAGAACCGGGCCGATCTACGGCGCCTCGATGAGTTCGAGCAGCTCGACCCGGTCGAGAATGTGGATAACCGCCCCCTCCTGCTGTATGAACCCCATTTCGCAGAGGTGTGAGAATTCCCGGGAGAGGGCCGGCCGGGTCACTCCGAAGACCTCGGAGAGTGCCTCCTTGGAGAGAGGCAGCTTGACCGATTCCGATCCTTGCTTCTCCGCCTCGTCGAGGAGGTAGTGGGCGATCTTCTCCCTAATCGTCGAGAATTGCAGCATATTGAGCTTCTCCGCCAATAGGGAGAGCCGGGAGCCGGTGTCTTCGAGGTAGTTGAGCAATACCCGGGAGTCTGTCTGCAGCATCCGCAGCACTTCCCGTTTGGGGATCACGCAGATCTTCACCTCCTCCTCCGAGGTGAGGGTGACGGGCAGGAAATTGCTCGGCGCGAAGAGTACCGACGAGGCGACGAGCTCCTTCGCATTCAGGGTCTCCACCTTCAGGACCTTACCCCGGTGACTCTGGAACTCGGCGCGGAGCCGCCCCTCGACGACTATCCACAACTCCTCGTAACGGTCCCCGCGAAATGCCACGATGCTTCCGCTATGGTACCTCCTGATCGAGCAGTTCTTCTCGTGCACTATCCCGCGGATCTCCCTCTCCGGTATGCCCTTGAACAAGGGACATAGGGCCAACGTTGCGTACACATTCATCTCCATATCGCCGATTGTAGCGCAAAGGTGGAAGAATTCATAGAAATTACTGACTGTGTAACATATGTTACCGAGGCTCACCCTCCCAAGTTGGTAGGTTATTGCCGGAATACAGAAAAAGATACCGAACGAGGAGGGTATAACCATGTCAATGTTTTGTTATCAGTGTCAAGAAGCCGCAGGAAACTCCGGCTGCACGGTAAAGGGCGTGTGCGGTAAGGATGAGACGACCGCACAGCTCCAGGACCTGCTCGTGCACACACTGAAGGGTATCGGCATCGTGCACAAAAATGCCGAGCTCTCGGAGGATGATGTACGAGAGGCGGGCCGCTTCGTGAACGAGGGGCTCTTCATAACCGTCACCAACACCAATTTCGATCCCGACGCAATCGCGCAGAAGATCTCCGCGGGCCTTGCCCTGCGTGATGCGCATGCAAGAAAGGCGGGGATAGATCCGTCTACCCTTCCCGATGCCGCTACATGGGAAGGAGGCAGCAAGAACGAGTTCGAAAAGAAGGCACCCGAGGTCGGAGTTCTCTCCACCGAGAACGAGGACATCCGCTCGCTTCGTGAGCTCACCATCTACGGTCTGAAGGGAATCGCCGCCTACGGCGACCACGCGAAGATCCTCGGCTACGAAGATCTCGACCTCTACCGATTCGAACTCGAGGCTCTCGCAAAGACCACCGAGGAGCTCTCCGTCGATGAGCTCGTCGCCCTTGTCTTGGAGACCGGCAAACACGGTGTCGACGTGATGAAGCTGCTCGACTCGGCGAACACCGGCACCTACGGCAATCCCGAAGTAACCAAGGTCAACCTCGGCGTGAGGAACAATCCGGGCATCCTGATCTCCGGACACGACCTCAAGGACATGGAGGAGCTATTGAAGCAGACCGAAGGCACAGGCGTGGACGTCTACACTCATGGCGAGATGCTCCCGGCCAACTATTACCCCGCGTTCAAGAAGTACGAGCACTTCGTGGGTAACTACGGAAACAGCTGGTGGAAACAGAACAAGGAGTTCGACGCCTTCAACGGACCGATCGTCATGACCACGAATTGCATCACTCCGGTGAAGGAGAGCTACAAGGACCGCATCTACACCACCAACGAGGCGGGCTATCCCGGCCTGACCCACATTCCCGAACGTCCCGAAGGCGGTGCAAAAGACTACTCGGCGATCATCGAGCAGGCGAAGGGCTGCAATCCCCCTACTGAGCTGGAGACCGGGGAAATAGTCGGAGGCTTCGCCCACAACCAGGTGATGCAGCTCGCCGACAAGGTCGTCGACGCAGTCAATAATGGAGCGATCCGCCGCTTCGTCGTCATGGCCGGATGCGACGGCCGCCACGGCTCCCGCAGCTACTTTACCGACGTGGCTCGTGAACTGCCGGAGGACACCGTCATCCTGACCGCAGGGTGCGCAAAGTACCGGTACAACAAGCTCGACCTCGGCGACATCGGCGGTATCCCGAGAATCCTCGATGCCGGTCAGTGCAACGACTCCTACTCCCTCGCCGTAATCGCCCTGAAGCTGCAGGAGGTCTTCGAGCTGAGCGACGTAAACGAGCTTCCGATCTCCTTCGACCTCGCCTGGTACGAGCAGAAGGCGGTCATCGTACTGCTGTCGCTGCTCTATCTCGGCTTCAAGGGCATCCGTCTCGGTCCCACCCTGCCCGCATTCCTCTCCGAGAACGTTGCGAAGGTGCTCGTCGACAAGTTCGAAATCAAGCCCATAGGCGAAGTCAAAGACGATATTGAGGCGATGATGGCGGGAGCGTGAGCAAGCAGAGGCCCTCATCATGTGACATGTAACGTATAGCATACAAAGCCCGCCGCGCCTCCATCGGTTGCGGCGGGCTTTTTTCGTGCGGTGCTACAACCGCGCTTGATGTTTTCCCGCCGAGGCCGTATCATCGTATGCCCATGAAGAACTCAGTCGGCTTTACCATCTGCACTCCCCTGCACGATGACGAAGAGAGAATCGAAGCGCTCTATGCGAGTCTCGCGGTGCAGACGATCCGTGACTTCGAGTGGATCATCGTCGACGACGGCTCGGAGGACAGGGGAGCAGCACGGGCAGAGCAATTGGCCGAGGACGCCCCCTTTCCGATACAGATTCTCCGTTCGAAGAGACGGCGCGGCGCGCACGCCTCCGTCAACCGGGCGGTAAAGAAGGCCGTCGGCACATTTTTCGTGCTCTTGCGTAGCGAAGAGGAGATCCTGCCGAACTGCCTCGAGCGCCTCTTGCAGAACTGGGAGGCCATTCCGGCATCCGAACAGCCCTATTTCTCCTCGGTTACAGGGCTCTCTACGCGTCCCGACGGTACGGTACGGGGAGACAAATTCCCCTCGGAAACCTTCGACTCCACCCACTTCGAGGTCGGCGGACGTTACGGTATCTCGGGGCGAAAATGGGGTTTTCATCGCACCGAGGTCCTCGAGGAGTATCCGTTCCCCGAAAAGAAGGGGGAGCTCTACTGCCCCGAGGGCCTCGTGCTCAACCGCATCGGACAACGCTACCTCACCCGCTACGTGAACGAAGCCTTCGCGATCTGCAGCGAGGACGATGCCGCGGCCGATAGAGCGGTACCCCCTATTGAGCAGACGATCCGAGGACCAGAGGCAAGCGCCCTCTTCTTCAAGGAGCAGCTCTCACTTCCCATTCCCCTTTCGAGGAAGATCCGTGCGGCGGTCTCCTACGTACGACTCGCACTCCACGCCGGCCGAGTTCCCGACGACATCTATGCACAAGCGCCGAAGAAGCTCTTCGTTTTCTTCGTCCTGCCCTTCGGCTATCTCCTCTACCGCCGGGACCGCTCAAGGGGCTTAGACCGATGAGCGACACTTCGCAGGGAAGTGAACACGGCGAGCGGCTCGAGCCCCCATCTGCGGACGCGCAGAGAAAGATCCGCTGCGCAGTGGCGGGACTCGGCCGCATCGCATCCACCTTGGAGACCGACAGCCTCCGGGAGAAACCCTGCACCCACACCGGGGCGATCACGGAGAATCCGGACTGCCTTCTCGTCGGCGGCTGTGACACGGAAGAGGAGGCGCGGGAGCGCTACGCAGCAGACTGGAAGGTAGACGTCTTCGGAGAGATCGGCGAGCTCCTACAGGAGTCCAGACCCGACATCATAGTGGTGGCGACCTATCCGGAGAGCCACCGGAAACTCACCGAAGCCGCGGTTCG
>CAYFVU010000142.1:0-6730 GCA_964346645.1 uncultured Spirochaetaceae bacterium
CGAAAGGAAAGGGGCGCGCAGTTCGATCCGAAGATCGTAGATGCATTTCTCCTCCATCAAGAGGAGTTTCAGCAGATTTCGCAGACGATGGCCGACTGACTCTTTACCTGCCCACTCGCCCCTGCATCTCCCGCATACCGTTGTTCTTCCACATGCCGATAAACTCCCGCTCACTGAAATCGAACAGAGATTTTTTCCCGTAAAAGCAGACACGTGGTATGCACGATGGGGAAAAAGGAGTATCATGAACTATATCGGTCCGCGACCGACAAAACGAGACCGAATAGGAGCATTTCATGACAGAGTTCAGCTACGAGGGTTTTATTTCTCTCATTAAATCGATAAAAATCACGCTGCCGAAATTCGAGATGCCGAAGTTGAGAATCAGAGATCTCACCGCACGGCTGCCTATAGTACAGGGAGGCATGGGGGTGGGCATCTCCCTCTCGGGTCTCGCCTCCGCGGTTGCAGAAAACGGGGGAATAGGGGTCATCGCCGCCAACGGCATAGGGATGATCGAAGCCGACTACTTCAAGGACGGGCGGTCCGCCAATATTCGGGCTCTGCGCCGGGAGATCAGGGAGGCGAGATCGCGTACCGATGGGATAATCGGCGTGAACATCATGGTAGCGCTGAACGATTTCTACGAGCTCCTGAACACCGCCGTAGAGGAGGAGGTGGATCTCATCATTATCGGCGCCGGCCTGCCCATAAAAAACATTCCTGTAGAGGAGATAAGAAAACACAACATAAAGGTCGTGCCGATCGTGAGTTCCCGGCGGGCGGCGGAGCTCATATTCAAGATGTGGAACCGCATCTACAAGGACGTTCCCGATGCGGTAATCGTGGAAGGCCCCGAGGCCGGCGGCCATCTCGGAGTGCCCGAAGAGGATATTGCCGCACCGGAATACGAGATCGAACAGGTAGTACCGGAGGTGCGTGAAGTCCTCGACCCATACGAGCAGGAGTACGACAGGTCGATACCGGTAATTGCCGCAGGGGGAATATTTACCGGCGAAGACATATACGAGATCATGAAAATCGGAGCGCAAGGGGTCCAGATGGGCACGCGCTTTGTTGCGACCGAAGAGTGTGACGCCGATGACGCCTTCAAGGAGACGTACGTGAATGCCCGGCAAGAGGATATCGGGATCATCAAGAGCCCGGTAGGCCTGCCCGGACGCGCCATCATCAACGAGTTTTTGGAGAATGCATCTAAGGAGAAACAGTCCTTCAAGTGTCCCTGGCAGTGTCTCGCCGGCTGCAAGGCGGACCAGGCCAACTACTGTATCTCCATAGCCCTCAACAACGCCCGCAAGGGCAGGCTCGCACGTGGATTCGCCTTTGTAGGAAGCAATGCATATCGGGTAGATACCATAGTACCCACAGCAGATCTAATGGCAGAGCTGGAGGAGGACTACGTAAAGGCCCTCTTCAACGACATGAGAGGCAGAGTAGCGGATATCGTTGCCCGTATCCGAGACCTCGGCGAGGAGTACCGCAGCGCGGAAGCACGTCTGGGAGAAATCAGGGCGGCGTACGAGCAGAGCCTCGCAGAGCGATTCCAGAATGCCCGAAAGGAGAGTCTATCCGCACTGCGGGAGGAATACAAGAGAGTATCCGCCCGCCTCACCGAGCTCCGCTTGAAACTCACCGAACGGGTGTTCGAAACCTACAACGTGCTCATGGAAGGATAGCCGGCCCGAGGGAGAGCAGGCCGACTGCCCGTTCTCCGAAGCATGCTCTCCGCAGGGATCTCCATCCTCCTAAAAGCTCTACTCTTCCTCTCCGGGATCTTCGCAGAGCTCTCCCATATCGTCGCAGCAGACCTGGTTGCGGCCGTTCTGCTTGGCGAAGCGGGTGCGGTCGCTGGTCCTTTGGATGAAGGTCTGCAGGTCCGTGTCATGTGGGTCGACTTGGGCGACTCCGATGCTCAGGGTGAGGCCGAAGGCGCGGCCATCGAAAGCGTAGATCCGTTCCCGGCCCACCTCCTCCCAGATCCTGCGGGCAATCTTTACCGCATCCTGCTCGGGAGTGTCCGGGAGGACCACGCAGAACTCCTCGCCGCCGTAGCGGGCCGCCCAGTCGACGGTCCGGATGCAGCGCTTTATGCCGGCCGTGACCATCTGCAGGGCCTTGTCGCCGGTGGGGAACCCGTAGGTCTTGTTGACCCGGCCGAAAAAGTCGATGTCGATGAAGACGAGCGAGAGCGGCCTGCCGTTTTCGACCGCCTTCTCGAACTCCCTGTTCATCCTGCGGTCGAAGTATCGGCGGATGAACAGACCGGTCAGTCCGTCGAACTCCGCCTCCTTCTTGTACTGCGTCATCATCTGCCGGCTCTTGGCCGCCAGCACGCCGGATAGCCGCTCGGTCAGCACCCGTATCCTGTTGTCGAAGTCTCGAATCTCCGGATCACTGCCCTCCTGCTCAACCTCGTCGTAGTACTCCGAATACTCGACGATCCTGTTCCGGCCGAGGGCCTTGGCCTGGTACATTGCCGTGTCGGCCCTCTCCATAAACTGCTCTCGATCGGTGTCCCCGCCGTTGAGCGCAATGCCGATGCTCGCCGTCACGGGGATGTGTACACCATTGTAGATAAACTCCGCCTCCTCTATCTCCCCGCGAATGAACTCGCCGAAGGCAATCGCCTGCGTGCGGTCGAGCCTCGTGACGATCGCGAACTTCTCGCCTGCCGCACGATACGCCCCGGATGCCCCCTGCTGCACATCCTTAAGGAGCTTTCCTACCTGGCGCAGGATCGAGTCGCCGGCCATGTGTCCGTGCTCATCGTTTACCGCCTTGAAGTGGTCGAGATCGAGCAGAATGAGGGCAACCCGGCTGTCGGGGGTTGCGGTGTATATCTCCAGCTCGAGACGGCGCGTCAGCTCCACCCTCGGAAGGAGGCCCGTCAGGCTGTCGACCAGCGACCGGTCCATGATCCGCTTGCGCTCGTGGTTTCTCACGCACATGCGGGCGAGCAGCAGCGGGAGCAGCTCCCCTGCCCTGCTCTCCGCACAGACCTCGTTGGGCTCCGGCAGTGCCTGCAACCACGTCGCCTCGTCGCCGTCGCGCGAGATGACGAAGACCGGCAGATAGCGTCCCCTCACTCCCTTGAGCGCCTCGAGCGGATCGTCCCATCTGGTGGCGTCGAATACGTAGACTTCCGCATTCTCCTCCTCACGCCGAAACGTATAGGTGCGGCCGGTGAAGTCGATCGTTCCGTCGGGGAAGGGGCGGTCGCTGTCCCACCAGACTCTCAGCTCATGCGATTTTTCGTTATTAGCTTTTTCCATACTTACTCGATATTTCCTCAATCATTGTGGACGGCATACATGTATCAATTATAGTTTCGGCCGCTCGAGGCCCCAGGATAACCATCTCAATCGAAGAGCCGCTACGGAATCGCTTATCTCGCTGCCGAGGGCGTTGATCATCTCCCGGAGCTTGTCTTCGGGGCTGCTGCCGTACTGGGTAAAGAGGACCTCGCCGGTCTCTAGTCGGATCACCCGCACATCGAGCTCGACACGTCCGCCGAAACGGCATAGTATCGAGGGAAGCGTAACTACAGTGGAGTATCGCTGAGGTGACAGGGTTCGACCTCTACCCCGCCCTTGTACACGGTCTCCACTCCCTCGGTCAGGCCGTGCAGGTCTTCGAGCAGGTGCTCGCTTATAATGATGAGATCGGCCTCCTTGCCGGGCTCCAGGGTGCCGATCGAACCGGCGAGGCCGATGGCTTCGGCGGCGGCGCCGGTGGCGGTGTGAATCGCCTCCACAGGCGAGAAGTACTCGTCCTTCACGAAGAGCTCTAGCTGGTAGGCGTTGTTGCCGTGGTAGTTGAAGGGCGTGCCGGCGTCGGTGCCGAAGCAGATATGCACCCCCGCCGATAAGGCCTGACGAAGATTCTCCGAGCCCCGGCTGCCCTCCCGCTTCTTGTCCTCTATCATGTGCTTCGCGATGTTCTCACTCTTGTGGCGTCGCATGAGGTGACCGACGACGATAGTGGGGATCATGTAGACATCCCTGCCTGCGAGCAGTTCGATTCCTTCCTCGTCGATAAAGGTCCCGTGCTCGATGGTCCGCACGCCCGCATCCACGGCGTTCTTTATCCCCTGCGCGCCGTGGGCATGGGCCGCGACGTGGAGTCCGAGCTTCTCCGCCTCATCGACCGCCGCCCGCATCTCTTCGATCTCGAGCTGCGCGGCCCCCGGCACACCGCCCGGGTTCATGATAGCGCCGGTGGCCATGAGCTTGAGGAAGTCGGCCCCGGCCTTCAGCTGCTCACGGGCAGCTGTGCGCACCTCGTCGGGACCGTTCGCCTCGCGGTACAGGCCGAGGAAGTAGTCGTTTCCCTCGGCGGTCATGCTGATGATCTGCCCCGAGGTGAGGATGCGCGGACCGCGGCAGTAGCCCAGCTCCACCGCCTTCTTTACCGCGAAGTCGATGTGGTTGACGCTGCCGACGTTCCGCACCGTGGTGAATCCCCTGGCGAGGGTCCGCTCCATCTCCGCGGAGGCGCGGATGGAGCGCAGCTTGTCCTCTACCAGGTTCTCGTCGTAGGTATTGGCGAAACCGTGCAGGTCCATGTGGATATGACAGTCGATGAGCCCCGGAAGCACTGCCTTCTCCGAACCGTCTATCCGCTCGGCTCCCTTGGGAACTTCCAAATCTCCTGTCGGCGCGATCCCGATAATCCCTCCTTCGTCGAAGAGGATATCGAGCTCCCGCCGGGCCGGAGCACCCGTGCCGTCGACGATCGTGGTATTTCTGATAAATTTCATTATAATATTTCTACCCCGAAGGGAACCTGAGAGTAAATACCGGATGCGACCTCCCCCGGGTCACGGCACGGTTATGTTACAAATTGTACCGTTTTCGCTGCAGTATTCCAACTCTCCGTCTATCTGTTTGGTGAGTATTTTGATGAGATTGAAGCCGAGCGAACCGGCCTCGTCGATCGAGAAGTCCTTCGGGAGTCCCGAGCCGTCGTCGGCGACGGAGAGTCTGAGCGTTCCGTCATCCAAGTTCTTGAACGAGACGGTAATGGTTCCCCCGGCACCATCCGGGAAGGCATGCTTCAAAGCGTTGGTGATGAGCTCGGTAACGATGATGCCGCAGGGAATGGCCCGCGTGATGTCCATCCGTATGGAATCGAGATCTAAGCAGAAATCGATCTGCTCTGCATTGCTGGAACTGTAGCGCATCTGTCCGACCATGGTTCTGATGTAGACATCCATCTCGACCTCCGAGAGATTATCGGTGCGGTAGAGGGACTCGTGAACCAGCGCCATGGAGTAGATACGGGCGCTGCTCTGCTCGAGTGCGCTCTTTGCCTCTTCGACGCTGGTAATCTCTTCCTGCTGCAGCTTGAGCAGGCTCACCACCACGTTGAGATTGTTCTTGACCCGGTGGTGAACCTCCTTCAGCAGAGTCTCCTTCTCCTCGAGCGCCCTCTGCAGGTTTTCCTGCTCTTTCAGAATGCGCTCCTCCTTCTCCTTACTCTCGGTTATATCGAGAAAGACCACTATCGCCCCGGTGTGTTCGTCCTTAGAGTTGACGACCGGCGCGGCATTTGCCCATATGATCCGGTCGCGGGAGGCATCGGCGGCGGTCCCGGATTCAGGCGATGCACTTTCCACCCGGAGAACTAAGGTGTCGCTGCAGGTCTCGCGATACATCACCGCTCGTGCGAGGGGGATTCTCTCCTGCGGATAGGGATTCCCCTCTAAATCGAAGAGGCTCCATCTGCTCGTGTACTGGTCGACTCCCACCTGGTCTACGAAGTGCTCCTCACTCTCGCCGCAGATTTCGAGGCCCGCCCGGTTTATGTAGCGGAGGGTGCCGTCCGGTGCGTCGGCTATGACGATCCCCGCCTGGCTCTGATCCATTGCGGTCTGCAGTATCGCGCTGGTCTGTTCGACCTCCGCCTGATACTTCTCGTTGCTGAGCATGAGGGAAAAGAGATTCGCATGCTCCTGCAGGGTGGAGACCTCGTGCTCGCTCCAGCTCCTCGGCTCGGAAGAGTCGAAGCAGAGAAGGCCCACCACCTCATTTTCGTGCATGACCGGTATGTCCAGCAGGGCCTCGGTACCTCCGGCTTGCAAGGCATCCTTCAACGGCGCGACTCTCTCGTCTTCTTCTACGTTTTCGACAACCGTGAACCCTTTTCCTCTGAGCGACTGTAAATATTCGGGTGCACCGTTGAGGTCGGCCTGAAGCCCGGTGATGTCACCCATCCATGAGGGTTGCCGCGCATACTCGACCGCCAGCAGACCATCCGCATCGAGCCTCGAGTAGGCGACCCGGAGGTCGCTGAAGTTCCTGCTCAATTCGTCGACCGTACGTTCGACCACTGAGTCGAGCACCTGCGTAGAGAGATACCACGTAGCCAATTCGTTTATCCAGCGTTTTCTCTGTACGTTCTCCTCGAGCGCCTTTTCGTAGAGCTTGCGGTCGCTGATATCCCTGAATATTCCCTCGGTTCCGGTGAATTGACCGTGTTCGTTTTCGAGGATTCTGAGGGTCGCGAGCGTGTGTACGATCTCTCCATCTCTCCTCTTGAGCTCGAACTCGAAATTCGAGACCAACCCTTCCTGACGCAGCATCCGGAGGACCGACACCCTCCTCGACGGATCGGCATAGATCTCGGCCATGGGCAGCCCGACGAGCTCTTCGACCGATCCGACTCCGTAGATCTGCGCGGCGGCAGGATTGGCCACCGTAATGTTTCC
>CAYFVU010000143.1:0-6595 GCA_964346645.1 uncultured Spirochaetaceae bacterium
TGAACGAGTCGGAGCTGTATCCCGTGATGTCGTTAAACGCGGTCCCCGTAATGTTTCCGCCGTCGGCCGTTCCCGATACGCACCCGGATTCATCAACAGATTGATGATAATAGCAGGCCTCAAAGCGGCTTCCGTCTATGACGATGCAGTTGAATGGACCTAGATAAATCGGAGCACTTAAATTAGGTACCACAAAACTTCCAACGAACACCTCGTACTCAGCATCTGCTTCTACGGCCACGCTGTGCACAGTGCCGGAGTAGACTTGGTCTCCGTCAATGTAGACCGTTGCCTCGCCGCTGAAAATTGAATCGCTGAAGATACCGGTTATTTCTATGAGGAAGTTGGTAGCAGGATTGTCCCCATAGTCTATGACTCCCTCCACAGTCAAGTCGACATCACCGGAGGAGGAATCCAAACCACCCTTGCAAGTGTACGATAGGTCCTGTCCATCTATTGTAAGATCTACATCACCGGAGAGGTCGATGACACTTCTGGCTGATGCCGTTTTCAACACTTTAGTGTCGTCGGGAAGATCTACATCCAGCCACCCTGCGCTGATCTCGGGATAATTACCGCTGTCGCCGAATGCCATGGTTCCGACCAGCTTTTGCGACAAGCCATCACTGGAACCTCCGCCGCCGCTGTTGCTACCAGCGCCACTGCAGGAAAAGAAAAGAATTGTTGAAAAACTAAGAAGGAGCAACATTGAAAACAAATAGTATTTCATCTTAGCCCCCAAGATGGAACGGTTTTCCACTTATAGATTAGTATAGCACATTTTTCGAATAACCGTGTACGAAACATTCGAATGGAACACCTATGGTAGCTTTGGGGCGCTTTTTCCTGTAGAATACCGGCATGCAGGACATTAATAAGACACCGCCGGGAGAACCGGTCGCCGACCGGAGAATCGAGATTTGCAGCTACGCCCTATCGGACGAGCGCATGCTGATGGAAGGAGTGCTGTACGACGACCGTCACATAGACTTTACCGACTTCTCGGGCGAAAGAGTACCGTCGGGAAGGTTTCACGCCTTCCGTGCCCGCATGGAGATCGATGTTTCTACAATGCGAATTGAGGATATCGATGTGAGTTTCGAAGCCTATCCCCACAGTGAGTGTGCGGAGCTGCGGGAAACCTACAAGAGCCTCATCGGGCTCAGTATAGAGTCGGGCTTTACCCGCGCCGTCCTCGAGCAGGTGGGCGGTGCCCGCGCCTGCGCTCACCTCACCCATCTCATCATTACCATGGGACCAGCCTGCGTGCAGGCGGTATTTACCCAGCAGACCAGAGCCGACAAGCCGCAGCCGCCTCGCAAGGAACAAGTACGCAGCTACTTCGTCGACAGCTGCTATGTCTGGCGGCACGACGGGCCGCATGCCGGAGCACACGGGTAGACGACAAATACTCGCCCACAGAGAAACCGTCACCGTCTTTCCACAAGCTTTGAACCACTTACTAAAGAAAAGGCCCCCTCACAGGCAACGCCTGCAAGGGGGCTGGGAGTTTACTGCATGCCGTATGTGTTATATGGCAAGCAAGCCAATGCTCGAGAGAAAGATCAAGAAAATGAAAACCGGAATGATGTAGCGAACGAGAAAGAACCAGGCGTTTGCCACGCCGGTCACCTGCTTTAGCTCGCCGTCGTTGGTGATCTCGCCGGTTGCACCGGCCTTCTTCCAGAACCAGCCTACTGCGATCGAGGCACCGAGTGCGCCGAGCGGCAGACTGATGTTGCTTCCGAAGTAGTCGAACAGTCCGAAAATGTTCTTGCCGAATATGGTGAAGTCGCCCCAGATGCCGAAACTGAAGGACACCGCGATACCTAGCACGAAGGAGATTCCTCCGACGAGCAGGGCAGCCTTGGGCCTTGCCATGTTCTTCTTCTCTATGATGTAGGCTACCGGCATCTCCAGTATGGAGATGGAGCTGGTGAGTGCGGCAATGAAAACCAGCACGAAGAAGATGAAGGAGAAGAACGCGCCCAGAGGCATTTGAGTAAAGAGGGCCGGTAGGGTGATGAACATGAGTCCCACGCCCTGACTCGGCTCCATGTTGAAGGCGAAGATAGCCGGAAAAATCATGAAACCGGCTACAAGGGCGATCACCGTGTCGGTCAAAGAGACCTGCAGCGCGGTGCTCGGCAGGTTGTCTCTTCTCTTGAGATAACTCGCATAGGTTACCATTCCCGACATACCCACGCTGAGGGAGAAGAATACCTGACCGAGAGCGGCAACTACGGTGTCCAATCCGATTTTGGAGAAATCGGGCTTGAGATACCAGCCTACACCCTCGATGGCTCCGGGCAAGGTCAGAGAGCGTATAATGAGCACGATCATCATTACGAAGAGGGCGGGCATGAGAATCTTTGCCCACTTCTCTATGCCGTGCTCGATGCCGCTCGCGATGATGTACACCGTTGCGCCCATGAAGAGCAGGTGGTAGATGAGGGGAATAACCGGATCTCCGATAAAATTGCCGAAGAACCCGCCCATCTCGTCGGGACCCAGGTTGAAGAGCCCGGTGAGAGAGCTGAGGGCGTAGTGAATAGTCCACCCGCCGACGACTGAAAAGTAGGAGAGGAATATGAAGGCCGTAAAGAAGCCCAGATATCCGATCCATACCATTTTCGGGCTGATTTTCCGATAGCTGTCAACTGCATTCGCCTTCCCGCTTCTGCCGACGGAAAACTCCACCAACAGGAGACTCACTCCGACTACTACCATGATAAGCAGGTAGACCAATACAAATGCACCACCTCCGCTCGTACCGGTCATGTAGGGAAATCGCCACAGATTGCCCAAACCGATAGCGGAGCCGGCGCTCGCCAAGACAAAACCGATATTCGAGGTAAAATTACCACGATTCGATCCGTTTAGTTGTGAATCCGCCATGAAACACTCCTTCTACAAGTAATACTCTATCGCGCCCCGGAAACACGTCCGGGGACTGCCTATTGAGACACGCGCGGGGCTGACGCAGCAGCCCGCACGGGACTTTTGTTACTCAGCGTTTATCTCATCCACAAGGGCCGTGAACTCCTTTACACTCAAGTCGCTCTTGAGATCGATCGACTTCTGCTTGACCCTGTTGAGCAGCTCGTTCTCCTTTTCCTCGGGCACGGAGAGACCGTTGTCGGCGAGCCACTTCTTGAGGTTGTCCTTTCCACTCTTCTTCCCGAGATAGATCTCCGGCTCCTGCTGACCGGTCATAGTCCAGAGGTAGGGAAGCATCGCCAGAGGCTCGCTGTCCTTCGCATTCAGCCACAGGCTCGAGGGAAGCCCCGTCTCCCAGCCGAAGATGCGGTCGCCGACCACTGCCCGGTTGGGCTGGCACTTGAAGTTGGAGAGATCTTCTACCAATTGAGAGAGCTCCTTGAGCTTGGATGTCTTTATGCCCGTGTCGATGCCGTAGAGGGCCTCGAGGGCCATGGCTACCGGCTCGAGTCCTGCACCGCCTGCGCGTTCCCCTATGCCGTTGACCGACACGTGACAGACCTGCGCCCCGGCGGCGAGACCCGCCACGGTTGTGGCCACGCCCATGGCGAAGTCGTCGTGGAAGTGCACTTCGATCGGCTGCGAGAAACGCTTGCGAAGCCGCTTTACCCGGTAGGCCGCCCCCTCGGGAGAAAACGCGCCGAAGGTGTCTACGAGGGCCACCGCGTCCATGTGACCGTCTTCCTCTATCGCCTGCAGGGTGTCGAGGAGAAAGTCTATGCTCGCCCTCGAGCTGTCGGCGGGAAAGAAGGTGATGTAGAGTCCGAGCTCATGGGCCGCAGTCGTTGCCTCTATTGCCGCATTGATCGCCTTCTCGGCGGTCCACTTCTTGCCGAACTTAAGGAGGTGTTCGCTGCCGGGAACCTCGGCAAGAACACCGTCTACGCCGCAGTCCTTCGCCAATTCCATGTCCTTGACCATGTTGCGCACGAAGCAGAAGACCTTCGGTCCGAGATTCAGGTCGGTGATCTCCCTGATCGCATTTTCATCCTCTTGCGAGACCGCCGGGGTGCCCGCCTCTATCCGGTGGACTCCCACCTCCGCCAGCTTCTTTGCAATGCGGACCTTATCCTGCTTCGTGAAGATGATGCCCGGCTGCTGTTCTCCGTCGCGCAGCGTAGTGTCGAGAATCTCGACCTGCTGTGGAAAGTCGAGTTTCGATCTCACGTCTTCGGCGTAATTGGAGGGACTGACCCACCATTTACCCTTCTCCATATATCCCATCTTTGATTCCTCCATTATTAAGGTAGATCAATTCTATACACTATTTACTAACCTTGTCAAATAAAATTTATATGTTCATAAACATTTCTAATGCTTTATAATATGCTTGACAATGTTAGGATAAAACGTATATTCTCTTCTCAGGCCTTGGGAGTTTCACACAGCATTTTTTTTTGAAACTCCCTGAAGCAAAAGAAAATTCCGAGTGGTGGAGGTGCCCATGTCCATTCGTCCGTTACACAACCCCGCAAAGGGTAAATTGAGAGTCATAGGATTTATATCCGGGTCCGGTAAGACCCTGTGGAAGGCCCTCGAGCTGCAGAAGGAGCTCGAAAAGAACTGGGAGGGGAGTCCCTTCGAGGTGGTGGGAGTCTTTTCGAGCGATCCCGAGGCGAAGGGTGTGGCTACAGCCGCCGAGTACGGCATTCCCTGCGCTTCGATCGACCTGAGGGCCTACTACAAGGAGCGTGATGCAAAACTCCGCGACCGGGAGGTCAGAAAGGAGTACGACGCCGAGGCTGCACGGCTCATCGCCGAGTTCAAACCGGACCTCGTGCTCCTCGCAGGTTACGTGTGGGCCACCACCGAAGTGCTGTTGGACGAATACATGTTCATCAACGTGCATCCAGCAGACCTCACCAGGCAGGAGAAGGGAAAGCGTCTCTTTGCCGGCCCGAACGGGGTCGGTGACGCCCTTGCCGCCGGCGAGCCGTATCTCCGGTCCTCGAGCCACATAGCCACCACCGAGCTCGACGGCGGACCTCTGCTTGTCGTCTCGCCGAAGATCCCCGTCGACTACAAGAAGGCCGAGGAGTACGAGGAGAAGGAGTTCATGAAGTACTACCTCAGGCAGGTCAATGCGCAGTCACGCGAGGTGGGTGCCCGCACGATCTACGAAATCTCCATGGGCAACTTCGGCCGAGACAAGAAAGGGACAGTACACTACCTCGGCGAGCCGAGACCTCTCGGGGTGACCATCGAGAACTGGGAACGCAACACCCCCCTCTACGCCCGCGACACCTCGACCTTATTGCGTCCGAAGAGCATTGCCGTCATCGGCGCCTCGGCCCGCGGAGGCATCGGCCAGGCGATTGTCAGGAACATCGAGGCGGTGGACTTCAAAGGAAAGGCCTTTGCGGTAAACCGAAGGGGTGAGAACGTGCTCTCTACACCGGGCTACGAATCGGTCCTCGAGATCCCCGAGGATATAGACCTCGCCGTCGTCACCGTCCCCTCTCAGTACGTACTGCAAGTGACCGAAGAGTGCGGCAAAAAGGGAGTAAAGGCGGTCGTCTGCATCTCCGCCGGATTTCGTGAGGTGAGCGACGACGGAGCAGAAGCGGAAAAGGAGCTCCTGCAGATCGCCGACGAGTACAACATGCGCCTGCTTGGCCCCAACTGCATGGGCATCTCCAACAACGAAAGCTCGGTCAAGCTCAACACCACCATACTACACGACATACCGGTCGACGGCAACATTGCCTTCGTGACGCAGAGCGGAGGTCTGGGAGCAGTCCTGCTCGACTACGCCGAACATCTCGGCATCGGCTTCTCGGTCATCGCGAGCCTGGGGAACCAGGCCGACGTAACGGTCAATGACATCCTTCCACTCCTCGCCGAGGACGAGAAGACCGAGGTGATCATGCTCTACCTCGAGCAGATTCCCGACTACCGCCGCTTTGCGAAAATTGCCTCTCGCATCACAGCAAAGAAGCCGATTGTCCTCCTTAAAGCAGGACGAACCGGCGCGGGGGCGGCGGCAGCCGGCAGTCACACCGGGAGCCTCGCCGGAAACGACAGCGTCGCCGATGCGCTCATTCGCAAGTGCGGGATCATCCGTGTGCAGAGTATCTATCAGGCCTACTTCGTCTCGGCCGCGCTGAGCCGAATGCCGCAGGTACGGGGAAACCGGGTGGCGGTGATCACCAACGGCGGCGGACCCGGCATCCTCGCCTCGGATGCACTCTCGGACTACGGCTTCGAGCTTCCTCATCTCGCAAAACAGCAGCAGAAGAATCTCGCCGAGAAGCTCCTCCCGGAGGCATCCGTGAACAATCCCATCGACCTCGTTGCACCCGCACCTCCTGAGCACTATGCCGCCGCACTCAGAACTGTGGTCGAATCCGGAGCCTACGACGCCGTCGTCACCCTCTGCATACCGCCTGCAACCGTCGACACAGGCGAGGTGGCCGAGGGAATCGCGGAGGAGATGAAGAGGCTCGGCGAGAAACTCGACGGAACTCCTGTTCTCGGCTGTTTCTTCGGACCCGGCCTCGGCCGAGCAGGGAGAGAGCACCTTACCGCGGCGGGCGTGCCGATCGTGGAGTATCCTGAACAGCTCGGAGAGGTGCTCGACGCTATGCGGAGGATC
>CAYFVU010000144.1:0-6470 GCA_964346645.1 uncultured Spirochaetaceae bacterium
CTGAAGAATCCCTACTGGCAAAAGGTCGACTTCGGCTTCCGTGCCCACATGTGGGGAGAGTCCATCAAGTGCGACACATCGTTCCGAGTACGGTACCTCGCGGAGCAGTTACCCGAGGACAGCACATCGGATGAGAGTTACAAGCTCTTCTTCCTCAAGAACCTGACGGTTCGATTCGGCGGGGATATGGGCACCTTGCCGCTCGGCAGGTTTTTACCCTACTATCTGCGTTCCGGCAGCGGCCTCGTCTCGGCGATACGCGAGTTCAAGGAGATCCGCCGCTGGGTATACGAGAACCGTTACCGCTTCGTGCGTGACGCGCGGAGCGTGACCGACCTATGGGAGGAGAACGAAGAATGACCGGCGTGTTCCTGCAGGTGAGGCTCGATTCGAGCAGGCTCCCCCGCAAGGCGCTTCTGCCCCTTGCCGGCCGCACCGTCGTCGAACATGCGATGCGCGCCCTCAAGCCGACCGGCGCCGACGTCTATGCCCTGCTCACCGACGAGGAGAGCGCAGACGAGCTCTCTTCGTACGCAGAGAAGACGGGTTTCGAAGTCTTTGTGGGAGCGAAAGAGGATGTGCTGCGGCGCTATGCGGATGCGGCTCTCTACTTCGGCGTGGACCGGCTGATTCGGGCCACCGGTGACAACCCCCTCGTAAGCGGTGAGTGCGCGCGACTCATCTGCGAGCTCCACCGCGAGGAGGCGGCCGACTACAGCGGTTTCTGTGGGCTGCCTCTCGGTACCGGCGTAGAGTGTGTGGAAACAGAGGCGCTGCTGGAGGCGGAAAAATTGGCGGTGAGCCGCTATCACCGGGAGCACGTCTGTCCCTTCATCTATGAGCACACCGAGCGCTTCATCATCAATAAGCCGGATGCTCCGCGTGACTACCGCTTTCCGGAGGGCCGCGTAACCCTCGACACCGAGGAGGACTACCTCCGGCTGCAGGAGATTTACAGACTCGCCTATGAGGGTGAGCCGATCGGTATCGGCGAGCTCGTACAGATCCTCGCCCAACACCATCCGATAGCGGGGTAGGAGCATATGGGGAGGAAATTCCTCTTCGTCCCGAGCCTCCGGCGGGGCAACGGCACCGGACATCTGAGAAGATGCCTCGGGCTCATGAGAGACATGCGAGCCCGAGCGTATGCATCGAACGAGGACGATGCCGGCGCCGAGCCGGGCTCTTCTCCCGAGCTCTATCTCTACATGCCGGAGGAGCTCCGACGAGATGAGCTCCTCACAATGCTCGAAGACTACGGTATAGGTTCGGCACAGATACTGAATGAGGAAGAGCTCTTCCGCGAGGCCTCCGGGGAGACTCAGCCCGATGAGCCTTTGGGCGATGTGCCGTCTGATGTTGCACCGTCGTCCCCCCTCGCCGATTTCGTCGTCGTCGACAGGCGCGCAACTTCGGAGAAAGAGTACGAGTTCTTCTCCCGGCTCGGTGTTCCGGTCGGGATCGACGAAGGAGGTCGGGTGAGGAAGAGGTTCCCCCTCCTCATCGATACCTTTCCCCTGCCGCGGGAGTACGGCGAGGCGAACATCACCGATCCGGCCCTGCTCGACTTGCCTCAGCAGGCGAAAGAGCATCCGGTCACCTTCAAGAGACTGCTCGTGAGTTTCGGCGGAGAGGACCCTGCCCGCCTCACCGAATCGGCCATCGAAGCCCTCTCGTCGCTCGCCGCCGAATCCGGAGGCGGAGCAGTGCGGAGGCGGCTATGGCAGCGGATAGGTAAACGTCGATGTAAACAACGATGGGAGCGCATCACCGTGGTGGAGGGGCCGCTCTTCGACCGTAGCGTGTTCGGGCCGGATAAAGAGGAGAGTACTGAGGGATTGCATCTACAGGTGATCCGTGCGCCGGAAAGCCTCACCCCCCTCTACGCCTCCCACGATCTCGTCCTCAGCACATTCGGCCTGACGGCCTACGAAGCGGCGGCCGCCGGTGCATCGGTGATACTCTTTCATCCCTCCGATTACCACCGCAGACTCGCGAGAGGCGCAGGGTTCACGGCCGCGAACCGGATCGGGAGTGTGGATGCGAAAGAGCTCTCCCGGTTTCTCTCCGAAGCGGAGAGGGTGGCGCAGAGGAGCGCCGGGGCGGCGCCGAAGGAACGCCGCTCGATGGCCCAGCTGCTCCTCGGGCTCGACTCTCCGGTGGTGCGCGCATGTCCGGCCTGCGGCTCGACAGGTGAAGGGGCAGTCTTGCTGCGGGAGGAGATGCGGAGCTTCTTCCGCTGCCCCGGTTGCGGGCTGATCTATCAGATCGACTTCTCGGAGAGAGGAGATCGTTACGGTGAGGAGTACTTCTTCGAGGAGTACCGCGCTCAGTACGGCAAGAGCTACCTAGAGGATGCGGCGAACATCCGCGGCCTTTCGCGGCCGAGGCTGCGGAACATCGACAGCCTCCTGTCCCGGCGGGCCGGGAAGGGGGTGCGGCTGCTCGATGTGGGATGCGCCTACGGACCCTTTCTCCAGGAGGCCGCCCTCCGGGGATATCGGGGGGTGGGAATGGACGTCTGTGCCTCTGCGGTCGACTACGTGCGGGAGAAGGTCGGTCTTCCCGCCTACAGGCTTGATTTCTCCTCGGATCGGCTGCCCGATTTCTCCGAAATTTCGGAGAAGGGGGAAGAGGAGGAGGGACTCTTCGATGTGCTGAGCATGTGGTTCGTCATCGAGCACTTCGACCAACTCGACACGGTGCTCCGCAGGGTAACATATCTGCTGAAACCGGGGGGGATCTTCTGCTTCTCTACCCCCAACGAACGGGGGGGCAGCGGCCGTCTCTCCTTGCGTGACTTCCTACGGCGTTCACCGAAGGACCATCATACGCTGTGGTCACCCAGGTCTGCAGCCGAAATCCTGCGGCGCTACGGCTTCCGGGTAGAAAAGACGGTCTCCACCGGGCACCATCCCGAACGTTTTCCCTTCGTTCCGGAGAAAGGGCCGATCTTTCATATTGTAATGGGATTGAGTAAGATGCTACACATGGGAGATTCGTTCGAGATCTATGCGAAAAAGGTCGGAGGAGAGATATGAACGGCAAGAGAGTACTCATACTCGGAGGAGGCACCATGCAGCTTCCGGCTATCCGTACCTCTCTCTCGAGAGGCTGGATGGTGAGTGTGGCAGACGGCAATCCGGAAGCACCCGGAGCGGCGCTCTGCCATCTGTTCTTGCCGGTCGATCTGCGGGATGTGGAGGGAATGATCGAGGCCGCCCGGAGCGTGAAGGAAAAAGAGGGTCTCGACGGCGTTTTTACCGCCGGAACGGACTTCTCCTACACGGTGGCGGCGGTGGCGGAAGCTCTCGAGCTGCCGGGAATACCGCCGGAGGCGGCCAGAGCGGCGAGCGACAAGGTGAGGATGCGCGAAGTCCTCTATGCCCATGGGATCTCCGTACCCGATTTCGTGAAACTCGATGCAGAAGACGAGGTACGCACGAGGGTAGAGACGCTCTCCTTTCCCCTCGTGGTGAAACCGGTGGACAACATGGGAGGCCGCGGTGTCAAGCGGGTGGACACCTGCATGGAGCTCGAAGAGGCGGTTTCCGAGGCGCAGGGTAACTCGCACAGCGGGAGGGTGATCGTGGAGGAGTATGTCGAGGGGCCGGAGTTCAGCATAGATGCGCTCGTCGAACGAGGACGGGTCCATATCACCGGCTTTGCCGACCGGATAATCCGCTTCTCCCCCTTCTTCGTCGAGATGGGACACACCCTGCCGACCGAAATCGAGCCGAGTCTGAGGGGCCGCATCGAGTCGACTTTCGTGCTGGCGGTGGAGGCCCTGGGGATAACAGAGGGTGCCGCTAAGGGCGATATCAAGTGGACCGGGAGAGAGGTGGTCGTCGGTGAGGTGGCAGCTCGTCTGTCGGGCGGTTACATGTCCGGCTGGACCTTCCCCTATGCAACCGGCATCGACCTCTCCGGCGCTGCCCTCAACATTGCCGTAGGTCTTCCGGCCGGAGATCTCGAGCCGGAGTGGGAGCGTATTTCGGCCGAACGCGCCTTCATCTCCATTCCGGGCACCGTCGAATCGCTCGAGGGCGAGGAGGAAGTGCGGGAAATGGAGAGCATCGAAGAGCTCTTCGTGCGAATCGCTTCCGGGGATGTGGTCCGTTTTCCCACGAATAACGTGGAGAAGTGCGGCAATGTCATAGCGGTAAACGAGCATCGCGAGCGGGCCTGCGCGGCGGCCGAAGAGGCCACCCGTCGGCTGTGGGTTCACCTACAGCCGGCTGACTGGCGCACCGAGCGCTTTCTCTACCGACGGGAGCAGGGATGGCTGGAGGATGCATTTTCCCTCCGCGTGCCCGGGAACCATGCGGCTTATTCGAAGATGGGCCCGTTTGCACGGATTCCGGGGGGGGAGCGGGAGATCACGGTAGCTCCGCTTCCGTCTCTAGAGCTGGAAGATGCGATGGATTGGCACGGAAACGGGGTGGCCGAGACTGCCGAGAGGGCGCTTGCCTTCACCTGCTGCCGTTTCTCCTCCGGCGGAGCCGACGGGGTGGACCTGCAGCAAAGCGGTGGGGTGGGGCGGTCCGGAGCCGGCGGAGCAGTGCAGCAGCAAACCGACGGGGTAGTGCTCGGCTCCGTTTTCTGGACCGCCCTCCTGCGCGGCGGACTGCAGGGTGCCGTGTGGAGCATAGAGACGGTGTGCCAACTTTTGGAAGAGGGGCGTGACCTCCAAAGCTGGTGGGAAGGCGTGGCTGCGGCCGGGAAGAAGAAGGAGAAGCTGCACGGAGGGACGGCATGACCATTAAGCGCCTGCACCTCCTCCTCTTGCTCTTCGCAACTCTCGCTGCACTGCCTGCGAGTGTGTCTGTATGGGCCGAGAGCAGCATGGCCCTTTCCGAGATCATCTCCATGACCGGCGCCCGGCTCAGATGGTCGCCTTACCGGGGAGAGGGGCATATCCTGAAGGGCGACAAGGAGGTGCTGTTTCGCGAGGAGAGCGGCTTCGTTCTGGTAAACTACGCGAAGAAGGTTTCGGTCGCTCCTCCTACCCGTGGAAAAGGGGGAGATATTCTCTTTTCGGAAGAGGATGGCCAATATCTCATCGACTTGCTGGGGATAAAGCCCAAACTCTCCGAGGGGCTCTTCATCTCGACGGTCATCATCGATGCGGGACACGGGGGCAAGGATCCCGGGGCCGTGGGTTCCTTCATGCACGAAGGGCAGGCCGTCGTTATAAAGGAGAAGGACCTGGTGCTCGATGTCTCGAAGGGCCTCGCGGGGATGCTTCGCGGCCGTTATCCCGAGAAGAACATCCTCCTCACGAGGTCCGATGACACCTATCTCACCCTCGAGGAGCGCACGGAAATAGCCAACGGGGTTCAACTGAAAGAGCAGGAGGCGATGATCTTCATCTCTATACACGCCAATGCCTCTCTCGACAGAAAGGCGGAGGGTTTCGAGGTCTGGTACCTCCCCCCGGACTATCGGAGGAAGTTGATAGACCCGGAGAGCCTCGACGCACAGGCACGGGAGGTGGCGCCGATTCTCAACACGATGTTAGAGGAGGAATACACGGTCGAGAGCGTGCTGCTGGCGAAGAATATCCTGGGAGGCCTCGAGGAGACCGTAGGCGATTCGATGATCAACAGGGGGCTCAAGGAAGAGACATGGTTCGTCGTCAGGAACGCCAAGATGCCCTCGGTGCTCGTAGAGATTGGATTCGTGACTCACAAGCGGGAGGCCCTGCAAATGCGCAACGGCGCCTACTTGAAGAAGATCACGAAGGGCATTTATAATGGCGTGTGCGATTTCATAGAGCATTTCGAGAATCCATGAGTAGTTCGAGAGATTACCTCGCCATAGTCCTCGCGGCCCTATGGTTCGTGTCTATTATAGCCTCGCTCTCACTCTTCTATATCAACCACAGCGGGGAGACCGAGCGAGTCATCTTCTTCCCCAAATACGATCAGGCGGAGCTGGAGGGAGAGCCGCGAATCTTGCCCTCCAAGGACTCAAAGGAGGAGGAGATCCTCCTGCTCGCACGTGAAATCGTGCTCGGCCCCTTCAGCATCTACTACGACAGGGTCCTGCCGCAGAGCACCGATGTCGAGGGCGTGCTCTTGAGGGGCAGGACCCTCTATCTTGATTTCTCACTCGATCCCGTGTTGGGCGAAGAGGGTTCGGTACTCTCCTTTCAAGAGCAGATAGAGGCGGTGAAGAAGACTATCACCTTCAATTTCCCCTCCGTGGAACGAATCAATGTCTCCTTCAAGGGAGAAACTCCCGAGTTGACGGAGTAGAAGTGAAAAAAAAAGAAAAATCGTTGACAAACTAAATTGGTTACGTATAATTTTAAATGCAATAGGCAAACTGTTTTAAAAGGAGCACTGGATGAAACGGTTCGGAATTCTACTTGGAGTTTTGCTTTTGGTGGTAAGTTTCTCGGTCACCGCAGAAGAATCGGTTCTCATCGATTTTTCCACGCTAACCGCTGATCGTGAGGACGGAAA
>CAYFVU010000145.1:0-6277 GCA_964346645.1 uncultured Spirochaetaceae bacterium
CTCGGCCATGCTCGTGACGGTGCAGGTATTGAAGATGTAGATATCCGCTTCCTCGGTATGCGGTACAATAAAAAAGCCCCGGCTTTTAAAGGATGAAGCCAGGGCCTCGCTCTCGCTCTGATTGAGCTTGCACCCGAGGGTGTAAAAAGCCGCCCTCATCCTTCGGTCAACTTCTCCTCCGCCCTCTGTTTTCCCCTGGATGCATCGGTGAGATTCGGGTTCAATCTGAGCGCCTCGTCGTAGGCCTCTATGGCATGGCGGTAGTCCTCGGCCATCTCGCGGGAGTAGCCGAGCCGCGCCCACCAACGGGCCACCGTCGAAGTGTGATAGACCGCTGTGGTCAACGCAATGTCCGCGTGATGATACTCGCCTAAGCGAATGAAGATCTCTCCCATGAAGTAGTAGACCGAATCGATTCTCGGTCCCGTGGGAGAGAGGACCGCGTATTCTTCGAACCACTTTAGCGCATCGAGGTTGTTTCCCTTGTAGTAGTGGACCTCTCCCATCACCTCCACCATGCGAGGATCGTATCGGGAGATCTCCAGGCCCTGCTCCGCATACTCCTGCGCCTCATCGTATCTGTTCAGACGCAGCAGACTCCAACAGAGCACGGCATATGAGTCCATGTTCCGCGGCATGGCCTCGAGCTCCTCGAGGCAGACCTCGACCGCACGCTCGTACCGGCCGCTGTTGTAGAGCTTCAGCGCATCCGGTCTTTCCTGGGCAGCAGCATTGCCGAACACGAAGAAGAGCAGAAGAGCAGCGAACGCCGCACCGGCGAACCGGGGGATGCCGCGGAGCGTACTTATCTTGCCGTATACGCGATTGCTCGAGGGGAGCCGGCGGCTCATATATTCGCCTCCTCGGGAATAACCTTCGGCGCGATCTGGTCCTTCGGCGCCTCCATCTTGCAGATGCCGTTGAACCTGCAGCCGCTCTCCATTATGACATCCGGGGCGGTGATGTCGCCGTCGACCATGGCGGAGGCGAAGAGCTCCACCCTCGTGTGTGCATAGACGTCGCCCTTGACCTTTCCTTTCAGAGAGACGATGTTCGCCTCTACCCGAGCTTCTACGTAGGCATCTCTGTCCACATAGAGATCTCCGTGAGCCTTTATAGAGCCCTTGAAGTTGCCCCTTATCAGCAGGGAGTCGTCGAAACTCAGATCGCCCTCGAACTCTATATCTTTTGCGAGGATAGTGACGATTTCGCTCTCGTCTACCTCGCGAATCTGTACATCAGACATCTCATTCCTCCAGTTGCAGACCGTTCAACCAATCCTATCTCTACGGCATACCGCTGTCAATAGTCATCGAATTCATGCGGGGTATCGAGCATGTGGAGCGTCTCTTCGAACGAACGGTAAACATCGCTCCTCATCTCCCTCGTAAAGGGATTGTAGTTCTGCAGGTCCAGAAAGAGCTGCATGGGATCGTTGCAAGTCTGCTCGACGATGTCCAGCAGCTTGTGGTAGCCGACCGTTCCCATTTCGCTTTCCCGCAGCTCGAGCCCCTCGAGAACCCTGCCGATAAAGTGGGTAACGCCCTGAGTGTAGGCGGCCTTCTTGTCGTGCTCCTCTGGGGTCATTTCGAGCACCCGCAAGCGGTAATGCTTAAAAACGGCACGCCAGAACTCGATGCTATCTTCCCTCGCATGCACGGGACAGAAAACCATCGGCAATCCTGCGAGCCCCTCCCTCGCGGAATCGGGGCCGAACATGGGATGGCTCGCGATGATCTCGTTCTCCACCGGCAGCTTTTTGCGCATGACCTGCGCAGGGTGAACCTTTACCGAACAGGTGTCGATAACCAAAGTGCCCTTTCCAATTCTCGGTGCAATGCGGTCGATTACCTCCTCGAACGAGGAGATGGAGACACAGAGAAACAGGGCATCCGCGTTGAGAACCTCTTCCTCGGTGCCGTACCGGTAGCCCTCGGGTATCTGCCTCACCCCCGATCGATTGTAGCCGACCACGGAAAATCGCTCGGATAGCATCTCCGCCCAGAACGAGCCGAAACGGCCGAGGCCGTACACTCCAACTATCATGGCGAGATAATAACGAAAATTTTTATTCGTTACAATATGACATCTTATGGATTCAGATATTCGCATTTTTGAGCTAAGCTCCAAAATGCGAATGCTCACAATCAGTTAGTGAAATTGTGTAGGCTAAACTTTTGGAGGTAAATCAAATTTTGGAAGACCATAGTCTTCCAAAATTTGATTTACTGTTATGGATTCAGCGCCATTTCTCTGCTATCCTGTACGTGCATTCACAGATATCAGGTATACGAAGTCAAAGGAGTTGATATGAAATTTTCTGAGAAGATGAAGAAGAAGGCAAAATCTATGAAGAAGAGCCTCGTACTTCCGGAGGCCACCGAGGAGAGAACCCTCAACGCAGCGAGGTCCATACTAGATGAGAGTATTGCAGCCGAGGTTTTCCTCATCGGAAAGAGCGACGAGGTAAAATCGGCCGCCGAGAAGGCGGGCGTCGACATTTCCGGCATCGAGATAGAGGAGCCGGGCAATGCGGAACGCATGGAGAAGTTCGCCGGCGAATTCTACGAGCTTCGAAAACACAAAGGTATCTCCCAAGGCGATGCCGAGGCGAAGATGAGAGAGCCCCTGAACTGGGCGGCCATGATGGTGCGCCTCGGCTACGCCGACGGCATGGTCGCGGGTGCGGAAAACTCTACCGCGAATGTGCTCCGTGCGGCGATGACGATCATAAAGACCCGTCCCGGTACGAAGTACGCCTCTAGCGCCTTCGTCATGTCCTTCGACGATACCAAGTGGGGCGTCGACGGCAGTGTGATCTTTTCCGACTGTGCAACAATCCCCGATCCCGACGCTGAGCAGCTCGCGGAAATCGCCATAGCCGCCTCGGACTCCTGCAAGACCTTCCTGGAGGCCGAACCGGTAACCGCCATGCTCTCCTTCTCCACTAAGGGCTCGGCGAGTCATCCCAATGTGGACAAGGTCATAGAGGCGTTCAAAATGGCCCAAGAAAAGCGTCCCGATCTGCAGATCGACGGAGAGCTGCAGCTCGATGCCGCCGTCATCGAGAAGATCGGCAGCAAGAAAGCTCCGGACTCCAAGGTGGCGGGACACGCGAATGTGCTCATCTTCCCGGACCTGCAGGCAGGCAACATCGGCTACAAACTCGCCCAGCGCTTTGCCGGCGCCGACGCCTACGGCCCGATCCTCCAGGGCTTCGCCAAACCTGTCAGCGATCTCTCTCGGGGCTGCAGCATCGAAGACATCGTGACGACCGCCGCGATTACCCTCGTGCAAGCCGACTAATCCTTCTAAATCACTGCAGCCCGAAGTCGATGCAAACAAGAGCCCGTCGGCGAGACCGGCGGGCTCTTGTATTCTCGTTTATCAGATGTCTCGCAACGTTAAACTCAGTCGCTCTGAATCATCTCCAGTGCCGTCTCGGCCTCCCGTTGCACAGAACCTTCCCAGTACTGCGAAATCTTCACCACCGTGAGCTCCTCAATACCCTTCACGCTGCCTATGTTCCCGAGAGTCTGAATCGTCTGCTTTGCGATGCGCAGGGAACTGACCGGGCCGAACTCGCGCCGCTCATTGAGATAGGCGAGGAAGTTGGAAACGATCTCCGCCATCTCTTCACTATCGAAGGTCCCCATCGTCTGCAGGAGCTGGAGGACCTCGTCCTCGTCGTATGCCCGTTCGCGTTGATAGTCGAGGAGCATCTTCTCCATGTTCGGGACCAAGTTCGAGCCCTCAGGCTTCGGCAGATCGGCGAGCATGCGGAGCGCCGTGAGCCGGAGCTGCTTCAGCTGCCGCTTCTGCACGAGATTTTCGAAGGAGAGGCGAACTCCCTCCTCCAGGGCCGCCGCGGCAACCTGGGCCTTCCGCTCGGGCGCAGCGTTCGAACGTCTCTCCGCCTCGAGAGCGGCGAGCTTCCACTTGAAGTCGTCATTCTTTTCGATCACCCCGATAAGCATGTCGGTCGGATCATCGGTCATCGCTTGAAGCGCCCTTTTTGCCGCCTCCTTTACCCCGCTCTTTCCGGAGTACCAGCCCTCGGAGGCGAAGAAGACGTGCTCGAGACCGGCTTCGTGCTTGAGTCTCTCGAACGCCTTCACCAGGCTGTAGGCGATAATCTCATTCTCGCGCTGCTTGCTCACCTCGCTGCCGGCGTAGTTGATATTCCTCAGCATGAGAGCCATTTGCTCGCCATACTTTCGCGCACCCATCTTTCCGAGTGCAAGAATGGCCTCTCCTTTCAATATGGCATCGTCGGTGTTCTGCAGCACCTGCCAGGTGAGATCTGCTGCATCGCGCGCCTTCAGATTGCCGAGCTCCTTTACCAACATCTTCGTCAGTCGTATCTGCTTCTGCTTCTCGGTGGTGCTTCGGGGATTTTCAAAATTGCTCACCTGCTCCCCGAGGGCGCGCGTCAGCACCGGCACCATGTCCCTGCTGTTCTGCTCCACGATGTTCATCATTATCTGGTACTTCTGATCCAAATTTCGAGCTCTGTCGTAGAGACGCGTCCACACGGCCGCGACTTCTCCCGCGGGCAGCATGTGCAGACCCGCAAAAAAGGCAATGAGCACGATAATCCCCACTCGATTGCGTATACTCATCATAAATTACGTTCCTCTTGCTCTCTATTTCACCGGCACCCTGCGTGTCCGGATTCTTTCGATGTATTCGTAGGAGACATTTTCCTGTACGTTGTCCCCACCGTCCATGTAGACGACCTCGGTCGGATTTCCCTCTTCGTTGTTGACGTAGACGATCTTCCGTTTGACCGAATCATTCCCGCGGTATACGATCTCTTCGACGAGTGCGTCCTCCTCGTAGGTGTAACTGCGGTACTCCTCGATCTCGCCGGAGGCATTGTACCAGGTCTCTTTCTTCTTGCGGCCCTCTTCGTCGTACTCGAGAATGAAGTAGTCCTCCAATTCGCCACCGGGGCGGTAGTTCTGTATCTTCGTGTTCTTTCCGTCCTCGTAGATGTACTCCGTGTAGGCGAGCAGGGAATCGCTGCCGTCGTATACACTCCACTTCAGCTTTCGGCCCTTCGAGCCGTACTCGTAACGGGAGATGGACTGCAATTTGTCGTTACCGTTATACAACTCGTCTGCAACGAGCAGGCCCTCGTCGTTGTAGGAGTACTCGTGCACTCTCACGACCTCGCCTTCGGTGTTGTAGGTAATCTGCTTCGTGCGCTTGTCCCTTTCGTAACTGTACTCGACCCGCTCCTGCAGTTCGTCTTCGGAGTTGAAGAGCTCCTCCTTCAAGAGTTTTGTTCCATCTTCTTCGTAGGTGTAGAGCCGGTACTGGTCGAGGACTCCGTCCGGGTAGTAGGAGGATTTCTTCTCCACCCGTTGAACCTTCTCTTTGATTTCCTTGTACTCCTGCTTCTTTTCAGGCTTCTCGGGTTTTTCGGGCTTCTCGGGTTTCTCGGGTTTCTCTACCTTTTCTTCAGGCGCCTTCTCTCCGACCACCTCGGCTTTCTCCTCCGGGCCTCCCGCACATGAGGCTGCGAAGAGAATAACGAGAATCGTCACAGCCGCGACAAGGGGCAGTATTCTATTATTCATTGACCATCTCCTTGGAAGTACGATTTCCATTCAGTATAATTAAAGCGAAATTCGAAGTCAAACCTCTCATTCTCTACCGAGACGAGCTATCTCCGATAATTCTCCTCATTTTCTAAAATCCGCCGTGCCAGTGCCGCAAAACGTTCAACCGAAAGAGTCTCTCCTCGTTGGGAGGGATCTATTTCGGCCTCTTCGAGTGCCTTCATGAGCATAGAAGCACCGTACCGCGATGCGAGGACTCCGTAGCTGAGCGCATTGCGTATGGTCTTTCTTCTCGCCGCAAATGCATCCTTGGCCGCGGCGGCGGCTATGCGGCTGACCACCGGCTCGTAGCTCATCCGCGGCTCCACGACCACCACCTTCGAGACAACCTTCGGCGCCGGGTAGAAGGAGCCTGCAGCAACGTCTCCGCCGTCGGAGATCCGTGCATAAAGACCGCAGAGAACCGAAAAGGAGCTGTACTCCTTACTGCCGGGACCGGCCATCATCCGGAGACCTACTTCCTTCTGCACGGTGAAGACCATGCGGCATCCTTCGAGGCTACTTCGCAGCGCCGCCCCCTCCTCGCCGTCGCCTCCGTATTCGATCAATAGAGCGATGATCTGCGAGGCCGCGTTGTAGGGGAGGTTGCCGAGAACTCTGTCGGGAGCCCCGATATCCTCGATCGCAGGTTTTCCCGTCCGGAGAAAATC
>CAYFVU010000146.1:0-2884 GCA_964346645.1 uncultured Spirochaetaceae bacterium
TAAATGCAAGCGGAATGAGGAGAGCAAAAAGCCTTTGTGCCGCGACGCCGGCGGCCGCCATAAAAACCACCAGTACCATCACCCCCCACGCTAAAGAAAAAAGAGCGGCCGTTCGCTGAGTCGATAGGACCCTCCTCTCGTTACCGGCGCCGTGATTTTGGCCGACGAAGGGGGTGACGATCATCGAAAGAGCCAAGGTAAAGACCAAGGCGAAGGACTCGATTCGGCTCGCAGCTCCGAAGCCTGCAACCGCATTGGTGCCGAAGGCGGAGACGAAACGGGTAATGATGCCGATGGATATTGGGAGGAGAATATTCGCAGCCGCGGCAGGCACTCCGACGTAGAGTATCCGTCCCCATGAGGCGAGTACCTGCAGCAGGGAGCCTATTTTTGCGGTAAAAAGCCGCTCTCTCCACATTATGACCGCCCCGACTATAAAGAAGCTCGAGAAGCGGCCGATTACGGTCGCCCAGGCGGCCCCACCGATGCCGAGTCGGGGCAGAGGGCCGAAACCGAAGATGAGCAGAGGATCGAGGAGAATATTTAGTATCACCGACAAGGTGAGCACAAGGCCCGGAATTTTTGTGTCTCCGGTTGCCTGAAGCACATTCATTCCGACCATCGGAAGGATCACGAAGGGAAGGCCGATGTACCATATCGTCATGTAGGTGCGAATGAGAGGCAGGACCGTCGCCTCGGCGCCCATGGCGGTAAAGAGGGGGCCGATCGTGAGGAGACCGGCAGCGGCCAAAATTGTGGTGAGGCCGAAGGTCAAGATGTGTGTACGACTCGAGATTCGGGCCGCTTCGCTCCTGTTTCCCCGGCCGAGGGCGTGGGAGACGTAGGTCGAGGTGCCGATACCCAGCCCCATCGCTAATCCGCCGGAGATCATGACCACGGGAAAAGAAAAGCTCATCGCCGCCAGCGGGTCCGCTCCGAGGCGGCCGACGAAAAAGGTATCGGCCACATTGAAGAGGACGATGCTCATCGTTCCGGGTATCATCGGCAGCACGAGCCGAAACAGAGCTCCTGCTATACTGTCGTTCAACATATCGGGCCGCTTCATTCCTTCTCTCCATTGTGACAATCCGTATCGACAACGAAGTTACCGAGGTTCTCCTTAGCTTCTAATCCGATCTGCTCGCTGACCACTTTGTAGAGGGCGGAAAGGCCGCTGCGCAGTGATTCGACCTCATTCTCCGGCATCGAATCGAGGAGCTCGGTGACACGCCTAACGGCTGTCCACTCGGCGTGCTCGAGTACCTCTTTGCCGGTATCGGTTATCACTGCATAGACTGTACGCCGGTCCTCCTCGGAACGGATGCGTTCGATCCAACTGCGTTTTTCGAGCACACTCACCGTCCGTGACATGGTGGGGAGGCGAACACCATGCTGCCCGGCCAACTCGTGAAGACTTCGGCGGCTGCGCCGCAGCGTTCGCAGGAGCCGAAAATGGACGGGGTTGTCGATGTTCGAGTTTCTTCGCAGGTCACTCGAGACGTGCCCCATAATGGACGGCAACATCTCCAACAGTACATATGCAGTGTCGATATGTGCGACTTGCCGGGATGATTTGTTATTCATAAGCTCCCCTAACTATTTGTTGGGCTATCAATAATCATACGGTGAGCGTTCCGTCAAGGCAGGGGAAAAAATAGCTGATCCATTAGTTAGCTTGACTAACAGTTGTCTTTGCTATTAAATTACATGCGTAATAGACGAGGAGAAAGAGAGTATGAAAAGGAAAACAGTAATCTCGACCATTCTCATACTATTATTGATAGCAGGAGCGGTGTCGGCCTTATTTTTCTCATTCGGTCCGATGCCGCCGGGAGCCGGATCCTCGCCCGGGGTCGGTTCCTCCGAGGGGGTAACGGCGGAAACATCCGGAGGCGAAGCGGCGGAAAGCAGGGCTACTCCGGTTACCCTCGAAGAATCGATACGGACGAATCTCGTGGCCGATGTGGAGCTCAACGGCGAGGTAGAACCGGCGAATAGGGTAAAAGTATATCCGGAGGTCACCGGGGAGGTTCGGCGGATAGAGGTATCGGAAGGCGATAAGGTCGAAAAAGATCAGCCGCTTCTCTACGTGGATCCGTCGAAACCGGGAACTACGTTTCAGGAGAGTCCTGCCCGCTCGCCTATTTCGGGAGTCATAGTCTCTATAGACACAGAGCGGGGAGCGGAAGTACGTCCGACTATGCCCGTTGTGACCATCGCGACGCTCCGGGAGATGCGTGTTGCACTCGAAATACCCGAGCGTTACGCCTCCGTCATCGAAAGGGGGATGCAGGCCTTTTTCACTCCTTTTGTCAACGAAAAGACATACGAGGGAATCATAGAGAAAATAGAACCGACCATAGACTCGGCCACTCGTTCAAAAGAAGTAAAAATAGGCATACGTAACGGGATATCCGGATTGACCCCGGGTATGTTCGTTCGAGTGTCTTTGCCCCTCGAGCGTGCAGCCGATGCGGTGGTGGTACCCTTCGAGGCGCTCGTGCAGAGCGGGGAGAATACCTACGTGTATACGGTACGGGATAACACCGCACATCGTATATCCGTCCGCACCGGAATAATTGCCGAAAATTTGGTTCAAATCCGCTCCGGATTAGAAGGGGGAGTTCCGGTGATAGTCGAGGGACATCAAGAACTCGCTCAAGGGAAGAAGGTAAAAGTAGTACGTAACGAAGAAGGAAAGCAGGACGGTTCCGAATGAGTTTTACCGAACGAATGATCCACAGGCCTGTTACGGTTCTCATGATATTTCTCATAATCGTCGGGATCGGTGGTATGATGTTCCGACAATTGGCGGTAGATCTCTTCCCCGAAGTGGAGCCGCCGATACTCGCCATTACCACGGTCCACCAGGCGGGACCCGAGG
>CAYFVU010000146.1:2984-5990 GCA_964346645.1 uncultured Spirochaetaceae bacterium
GAAGTGGAGCCGCCGATACTCGCCATTACCACGGTCCACCAGGCGGGACCCGAGGAGATCGAAGAGAACATCACTAAACCGGTCGAGGGGGCCGTAGCCAACATAAGCGGTCTCGACACGCTCACCTCCACCTCTTCGGAAGGTTCTAGTGTCGTGATTATGGAGTTCGGTTGGAAAGTCGATATGACCGAAGCGACCAACGATGTGCGTGATGCGCTCGAGCGGGTCGGCGGACAGCTCCCCGAAGATGCGAGAGATCCACAGATCATACGTTTCGATCCGAACGCCCAGCCGATTATGACTGTAGCGCTGTCCGGAGACCTCAGCCCCGAACAGCTTCGAGTGATTGCGGAGGAGGAACTGCAGACTCCTCTCGAACGGGTCCCGGGTGTTGGTCAGGCAGATGTAAGCGGGGGAAGGGAGGAGATCGTCTCGGTAAGCTTGGACGCCGCGGCGATAAAAGCCTATGGTATGACCGTCTCTCAGGTTTCGGGGGCAATAAAAAACGCCAGTATGGAGCTCTCCGGCGGCTCCATCGCCTCGGACGGGCGTAAACTCCTTCTCCGTGCCTCCAGCGAATATTCATCTCTCGAAGATATCGAATCGGTGGTGGTCGGAAGACAAGGAGGAGGTCCGAACGGTAGAGCCGTAAGATTGAGTGAGGTCGCCGAGGTTCGGTTCGCGTATGAGGAGGCCGAATCGTACGTCTACGTTGACGGCTCTCCGGCGGTGAGAATCTCTCTCATACCCGAGTCAGAGGCCAATACGGTGGCCGTTGCCGAAGAGATCCGTAAGACCCTCGACCGTATCCGTCCTCGACTGCAGGAGGGGGTAGATCTCAGCATCACGAGCGATCGCAGCACCACTATTTCCGACACCCTCGATCAAGTCACCTCCTCGCTCCTTACCGGAGCCGTTCTGGCGATGGTGGTACTGCTTATCTTTCTCCACAACCTCAAGGCCGCCATTACGATCGGCGTTTCGATTCCGGTCTCTCTGTTGGCTACCTTCCTCGCCATGGGGGCGGCGGATGTAACGTTGAATCTCCTCTCCATGTCCGGCCTCGTGCTCGGGATCGGGCTTATCGTCGACTCATCTATCGTGGTCTTGGAGAACATCGAACGTCACCGCCGTGAAGGTTTAGAGGTGACGGAGGCTGCGACAATGGGAACCGGAGAGATGATTGCTGGAATCACCGCTTCCGCCCTCACGACCATCAGTGTCTTTCTTCCGATAATCATCTTCAGCGATAGACTCGGTTTTATCGGTATACTCTTCGGAGATATCTCTTTTGTTATCATCGTCTCCATTCTCGCGGCTTTGATGGTGGCGGCCCTCTTAGTGCCGGTAATATCAAGCACCTACCTTCCCCTCGGAAAGGCGGGGACGGCACACACGGGACCATTCGGCCGGCTCAGCAGTTTTATCGAAGGGGTATTTAAAAAGATTGAGGCAGGATTCGCCTGGATACTCGAACGAGCCCTCAGGTATCGGGCCGTCACCCTAACTGCGGTTTTCTCGGCTCTCGTTGCCACCTTCGCCCTCGTTCCTTCGCTCGGTGTGATTTTCGCCCCACCCCAACCCCAACAGGGAGTCTCAATAGAACTCTCTCTTAGATCCGGAACAACTCTCGAGGAGACGGATGAGGTTGCGAACACGGTAGCCGATACGATGGTCGAGCGCTATCCTTCGCTCGAGACGGTGGTGGTGGAATCAGGAGCTCAAGGAGGGTTCGGTCCGATAAGCGGTACCGCCACAAATCAGGCGACCATTGATATTACCCTCCCTCCGCTGAAGGAGCGGACTATAACACCGCAGGAGGTGAAAAGCTTTGCACGGAAAACGGTAAAAAGACGTCCCGATACAACTCTTAATTTTGTACAGATGGGCCCACAGCTCGGAGCCGACCATCCGATCGACATCGTAGTACAATCCGAGGATCTCGAAGCGGTTAACACAACCGCCGCAGACGTGCTCGATGTGCTTCGCGAGTCTTTTCCGGAAGTAACCGAAACCTCTATGGATATAGGAGAGCCTTCTCCCCAACTGAAGGTGAAGATAGATCAAGACCGGGCGGCGGACCTCGGAGTAAACCCGGCTTCTGCGGTGAGAGAGGTAAGAGCCGCCTTTTCCGGCATCACCCCGACAACCTACACGAGTGATGGATCGGAGTGGGACATAGTGGTCGACCTCAGGGAGAAACAGCAATCCGACATACGCGACATCGAGTCCCTCTTTGTTCTCTCACAGAAAGGCGACCCCGTGCCTCTCTCCAATATTGCCTCCATATCTTTGGAGCAGACTCCGACCGAAATAAAGAGGGAAGGGCAAAGCCGAACCATTCATGTCACCGGTGGACTGACACCGGGTACGACGGCCGGAGAAATCCAGCCACGCATCGTCTCGGCAATTGATCGAAATCTCGATATCCCCAACGATGTCACCGTCGAATTTTCAGGAGAGCTGAGGGAGATCCGCCAAACCGGCGGTCAGATAGGCTTCGTGTTCCTCCTCGCCGTATTTCTCGTTTTCGCCATAATGGCGAGCCAGTTCGAGTCCTTCCGCATGCCCTTTATCGTATTCTTTACTATACCACTCATGCTAATAGGGGCGATACTCATCCACTATCTCATAGGCCACGAGGTCTCGATGTTTTCTCTCATAGGACTCGTCGTTGCAGCGGGAATTGTCGTCAACAACGCGATAGTTCTCGTCGACTATACAAACCTGCTCCGCGCACGAGGGAAAGGGATTTTTGATGCCGCTCTCACTGCAGGCCGCATCAGGTTTCGCCCTGTGATAATGACGACTCTCACTACGATAGCCGGGATGGGCCCGCTCGCCTTCTTTCCCGGAGAAGGTGCCCAGCTCACCCAGCCGGTAGCGGTAACGGTAGTAGGCGGACTCACATCGAGTGCGATCACCACACTTTTAGTGGTGCCGGTGCTTTATACCCTTCTCACCGGAAAGGGAAAAGTCCGGAAGCAAGATGTGCATGTGAGTGTG
>CAYFVU010000147.1:0-5951 GCA_964346645.1 uncultured Spirochaetaceae bacterium
TACTCCCGCCGGCCGAATATCGTCAGCAAGAAGAGAAAGAGGTTTATGAAGTCGAGGTAGAGCTTCAGTGCGCCCATGATGGAGATCTTGATGTACTCCTCCTCATTTATAGAGGCACCATACTGCTGATTCCACCGCTTTATCGTTTGCGTGTCGTAGGCGGTGAGGCCGAGAAAAACCGCCACGCCGATGTAGCTGATCATGTAGTAGAGCGCAGGACTGCGGAGAAACATGTTGATAAGCGATGCGATGATGATGCCCCACAGGGCCATGATCGCATAGTGACCGATCCCGGAGAGATCCCGCTTGGTGGTCATCGCGTAGAGGCTCATTCCCGCAAACATACCCGCTGCGGTGAAAAAGGCTAGCGAGATGGTGGCCCCGGTATAGGCGAGGAAGATCACCGAGAGAGTTACTCCGTTCAGAACAGCGTATGCGGCAAAGGCCATGGTGGCCGTGTTTGCCGACATCTTGTGGATTCGTGCGCTCAGGTACATCACGAGCCCGAGCTCCGCGATGATGAGCACGAAGAAGAGCATGGGCGTGCGGGCCAGCGACATGACGAGCCCCGTGTTGCTCGATATGCCCATCGCGATGACGCCGGTCAGCGCGAGCCCTGCGGTCATCCACATGTAGACATTTCTCAGTATATTTCTCTCTCGTACCGCAGGCATGCTGAGTACTTGTTCCCTGGTTACAGCCATTGCTATCACCCCCCTGTCGTGGTATCTCCATAAAATCACACTTTTTTCGAGAGGGGTCAATAACTTATTATTCGAAAACCGTGCCCCGGCCGGGCATGAGGCCGGAACACATGGCCGGCAAACAGGACGTGCAGAACGGCAGGCGGAATAGGCCCCCGGTAAAGCCGTCTAATCACCATTCTCTCAATGGAAAACTTACATTCTCCTCACAATGTGCTCATATTTTCCTATTAAAGTCAGGTTCTGAGAAGGAGGAAGAAGATATGATAACAGAAACCGATTATATCGGCAAAGTGGAGCTCAACACGGGCCTCCCCAGTCAGGCAATCGGCAGAATCGCATCTTCCACCTACTATGTCACGGAAGATACTCCCATCGAAACACTTTTCGAGATGTTCAACAATAGGGAAATGGACGTACCGGCGGTGGGGATTGTAGATGAGCACATGGTCGGAACCGGCGCAATCGTGCGGAAGGACCTCATTTCACTGCTCAGCCGGCCCTTCGGTCGCGAGGTTCTGAAGAAGCGGCCGGTAAAGAAGGTTAAGAAAGATGCGAGGAGCTTTATCACTTCTCAGCACATATTCGCGGTAAGCGACGAAATCCAGGAGAACGAGAGACTGGTGAAAGACGTTTTCTTTCTCCTCCACAACAAGGAGGGGAAGTTCATGGGCCTCTTCTCCACCAGGGATCTGCTTATTTACCTCTCCAACCTGACACAGAAAGACATAACCCTCGCCCATAACCTGCAGAAACGTATGGTTAAGGAGCGCCTCTCATTGCTGACTGCAGATCTCGAGGTAGCCGCCTCGGCAACCACCGCAAAGGGAGTCGGCGGAGACTTCTATTCACTCAAAAAGGTATCGAACAAGGACTGGATAATCTCCCTCTGCGACGTCTCGGGCAAAGGAGTCGCCGCCTCGATCATCACGTCTATGCTCTACGGGATCATGGAGACCTTCGACTACCGGAGGGGCCTCGTCGATCTGGTCCGTCAGCTCAACCGCTCCATTTTCAGCACCTTTCACGCCGAGAAGTACCTCACGGGAATCTTCTGCCACTTAGACGAGACCACATCGAAGCTCAACATCCTCGACATGGGCCACTCCTACATCATGCTGATCCGTAACAGGAAGATCCACAAGATACAGACCTCGACACAGAACCTCCCCGTAGGCATCACCGACGAGGTCGAGCCGCAGGCGAGCGCCCTGACGATGGAGAGAAACGACATAGTCATCCTCATCACCGACGGCCTCGCCGAACAGGTCAACTCATCAGGCGAAGAGTACTCCCTCGAAAGGCTCTACAAGATCGTAATAGACAACGAGGAGCACAGTCTGGAGGAGATCAGAGAGACCATTCTCAACGATTTTCACGAGTTCAAGAGGGACATTCCATTCCACGACGATGTGACATTCCTCCTCCTCCGCTATCCAGAGGAAGAGGAGTTCGAAGAAGATGTGGAGTGGGAGGAGAGCTGAGCCGCCGTCGCCACCGATCAGTGTAGCTGCCCGGTGACGGATCGGCCGGCCTCGGATCGCCCGGTGACGATAGAGCTCACTGGTGATTGTAGATCCTCTTCACCGCAACCGCATTTCCCTTGTCGTTAAAGACTACCCCTTTGTTCCAGAACTCTACCGCTGCGAAGAGCGCGTTACCACCGTCCTCCTCGGTACTCTCCGCGGTCCTGTAGGAGACGTACTTGAGCATCTCGTCGAAGTCCTGCCGCTCGAAGGCCTCCTGCTTGCGGCGGAAGAAATCGTTCCACTCATCGATGTTACCGAATCCTTCGCCCTCGTCTTCCACGATGAGGTGGGCATGATTGGTGCTGAATGAGAACCAGATTTTCACCTTCTTGTTGGGATTGTTCTTGTTGCCGTGCCGTACCGCGTTCTTTATGATTTCGCTGATCTGCTGCTCGAGCAGGTTGATCTCTCGAATCTCCTTTGGTGCCTTCTGCACGATGATCTGACTGAGGTATCGCACCTTTTTTAGATCGAGGTTGAAATCCTTGTGATACATACCCTTTGTCTTTAAAAGGTGATGTTCGCTGTTTTGCTGGATACCTATGTAGTTGATATCGCTCTCCCCTTCACTCGGAGCAGGCTCCTTCTTCTGCTCGGAAATGCTGAGCCGCTCCTTGGCCTCGGCCAAATCCGAGACGAGGGGGAGAAAGCCGGTCAGCTTGGTGAACTCTATTACCTTCTTTACCGCACCCCGTATGCCTGAAATAAAAAGCTTTCCTTCCTGCTTCCGCAGAGTCGTGTAGATCGAAATGATAGTCCCCACACCAGTGGAATCGATATAGGTGAGGTTCTCGAAATCTATAATAAAATTCGTAAGGCCCTGCGAATAGTAGGATTGGAACTGGTTCTTCAGTTCCGAGGCGGTGTACAGGTCCATCTCACCCGATACCTGGATAATAAGTACATTTGATTCTTGTTCCGTAGTAATTTCCATAGGTCCTCCCGGTTCTCATCCATTATCTCTTCTTTCGTTATTCTTGTGTAAAAATTATGTCAGAACCTATTTAAAAACACCGCGAGTACGGTATACTCCCCCTATGGAACTCTTCTCTCAGGACAACGGCCACAGCAATACCCCGCTCGCCTATCGGATGAGCCCGCGCAGCCTCGACGAGTACATAGGGCAGGACCACATCGTGGGGGAAGGCCGGCTCCTGCGCAGGGTCATTCAGGCCGACAGACTCTCCTCGCTCATCTTCTACGGCCCGCCGGGAACCGGCAAGACCTCACTCGCCCGGGTCATCGCCAACAGCACGCAGAGCGCCTTCACCACCCTCAACGCGGTGCTCACCGGGGTAAAGGATCTGCGGGAGCAGATCGACAAGGCGAAGGAGCGGCGCGAGCTCTACGAAACCCGCACCATCCTCTTCGTCGACGAGGTCCACCGCTGGAACAAGGCCCAGCAAGATGCTCTGCTGCCGTGGGTGGAGAACGGCACCGTCATCCTCATCGGCGCGACCACTCACAACCCCTACTTCGAGGTCAACGCCGCCCTGGTCAGCAGGAGCAGGATATTCCAACTCACCCCGCTGTCGAAGGACGATCTCCGGGCCGTGGCAGAGCAGGCGCTCGAAGACCCGATACGGGGATACGCCAATTTCCGGGTCGAGTTCGAGGAAGGGGCCCTCGAGCACCTCATCGATGTGGCCTCAGGGGACGCGCGGAGTCTGCTCAACGCCCTCGAGCTCGCGGTGGAGACTACTCCGGAGAGCTTCCCGCCACGACACGGAGAGAGAATATACATCTCCTTCGAGGCGGCCGAGGAGAGCATTCAGAAGAAGGCGGTCCTCTACGACAAAGAGGGGGACTACCACTTCGACGTAATCAGCGCATTCATCAAGAGCATACGGGGCAGCGATCCCGATGCAACCCTCTACTGGCTCGCGAAGATGGTCCATGCGGGCGAGGACCCTCGCTTCATCTTCCGCCGCATGCTGATATCCGCCGGAGAAGACATAGGGCTCGCCGATCCGCATGCAATCTCGGTGGTAGAATCATCTGCCGCCGCCTTCGACCGCGTCGGCATGCCCGAAGGAAGGTACCACCTCGCCCATGCGGCCCTCTACCTGGCCACAACCGACAAGTCGAACTCCAGCCTCGGATTTTTCGACGCTTTAGAGACGGTAAAGCAGGAGCAGAGCGACGAGGTGCCGCGCCATCTGAGGGATGCCAACCGCGACAAGCAGAGCTTCGGTCACGGCGAGGGCTACCTCTATCCCCATGCATACCGTGAGCACTGGGTTGCGCAGCAGTACCTGCCGGGCAATCTCCAGGGGCGTGTTTTCTACCGCCCATCGAGCCTCGGATACGAGGGGCGCATCAAGGAGCAAGTCGACTCACGGAGGGAGGCGAATCTGGCGGCAATGATAGGAGACGAGAGTCCGGAGGTGCTCACCTACTCTCCTCCGGATGATGAGAGAGCGCGCTGGCTCGCGCGGGTAGCCGACAACCGCAGCTCAGGGCTGCTGGAGCTCCGAGAGGAGGTATTCGAACTGCTCAAGCCTGCCCGACACCACCGCATACTCGACCTGCATGCGGACGACGGACTCTTCCTCTGGGAGGCGCTCAGGAGGGCGCCGGAGGGCGGTGCAGTCGGTCTCGTGAACAGTGAAGAGCAGGCCGCACACCTGCGCCGCTACGCCGAGGCCCTCGATCTGAGCGAACGGCCCGAGCTCATCGCCTCTGCACCTGAGCAGCTGAGCCCGGATGACCTCCCCCACCTATTCGACCGCGTCGTGGGGAGGAACTGCAGCACCAGGGCCAGAGAGAAACGGCCTCTGCTCAGAAGAATAATCCGGCTGCTCGCGGAGGATGGTACCGCCGTCCTCGCCGAAACCGTCCCCAGGAGGAGCCCGCGCCTCTCGGAGGTCTGCGATACAGGGGCGATGCCTCAGGAGCTCGCCGGTCTTCTCCTGGAAGCCGAGAGAATCCTCTACGACGAGTCCGACCTCGACCTCCTCGCCTGGGACGGAGAAGACCTGGCGGAGGCGGCTCGCGCCGAAGGCTACGAAGGTATAGAACTGCGCTATCACCGGATGGAGGAGCAGCGGATAATAAGAGCCGAACACATCCGTCGCTGGTTCTCCCTCGACACTACGCAGGGGGCCGAACGAAACCTCGCCGGGGCGGTATGGGAGGCTGCCGGCGAGACAGGAAGTACCGCAGGATCCGGCGACCCCGGCGAACAGGTGGAGGCGCTCACGAACGAGCTCATTCGCCGCCTCGCAGACCGGGGCGTCCGGTGGTACAGCGAGTACGCACTCGTGAAGCTTCGTCGCAGTACTGCTTGAAGCTCTTTATATGCTTCTACTGCTGGAGCGACACTTTCCGGTTACCTACGAATAGAGAGACAAAATGCGAATCGCCTGTCTCTAAGAGGTTGATGGCTGATAATACTGATATGGCCATACGTTCTGATATGGCCATACGTTATAGATAGGTGGCTGAACTGATTTTGCTTACAAAATCATTTCAGCTGACTTGACAAATTTTTGAAAATTCGACAAAGTGTGCTCCACACGTTGCCGGCAGGCTACGCCTGCCTCATGATGCGGTGGATATAGTTCAACTGGTAGAGCACCAGATTGTGGTTCTGGTTGTTGCGGGTTCAAGTCCCGTTATCCACCCGAGAAGATCCGCCGTGCACGCGATCTTCGTACGTGAGTGCGTCCGTAGCTCAGCTGGATAGAGCGCCGGACTTCGAATCCGTAGGTCGCAG
>CAYFVU010000148.1:0-3251 GCA_964346645.1 uncultured Spirochaetaceae bacterium
TCGGCTTAGACGCCTCCGATTACGGCGGGATATCCGAGATCGGAGACTCTACCGAGACGATTTCCAGCTCCCTCTCCTTCGGTGCGATGATCCCCGCAGGCCCACTCTCACTCAACGTTGACGCGGGAGTGGTGAACATGGACGAGAAAGATTTCTACGAGCTGGATGAAGAGAAGGACCGGTGTGGCATGCAGTGCCGCGGTATGTTGGAGTTCTCGCTCTTCGGCGGATTCTCACTCTTCGGCGGTGCCGGTGCAGCCTACTTGATGGATGCCAACGAAGATCCCACCGAGGAGGACATCCGCAACGGCGAGTGGGAGCAGTTCTACTTCCTCGGAGCCGGCATCGAATTCGGGCACGGGAACTCTCACAAAAGATAAGAGGGCACCCATAGAAGAAGATACACCTAATGTGATAGAGTGCGTGTTCTGAGAGAGTCCCAAAAAATGAATTCAGTGAAACCCCAGAGCACGCATGCCGAACAGTCTGTTATCGCCGCCCGGCACATATACAAAACCTACGGAAGCACCCGGGCGGTGAATGACGTCGGCTTCACCATACGAAAGGGAACCTGTGTGGGCTTCCTCGGTCCGAACGGAGCGGGGAAGACGACCGTGATGAAAATCCTCTACGGGAAGGCAGAACCGGATCCGGTGGAGGCCACCCGAATCAACGTCTTCGGCTACGACCCGCGACGGGACGAGCTGGAGATCAAGCAGCTCTCCGGCGTCGTGACGCAGGAGGATAGCCTCGACGAGGAGCTCAACGTGGAGCAGAACCTCCTCGTCTACGCCAAGTTCTACGGGATGCGCCGAAGCAGAGCCGCGGCCAGAATCGGCGAGCTGCTCGACTTCATGCAGCTAGGAGAGAAGAAGCAGGCCCGCATCAAGGAGCTCTCCGGAGGAATGAAACGACGGCTGGTCATCGCCCGATCGCTGCTCGGCTCTCCGTCGCTCCTCATTTTGGACGAACCCACGACGGGCCTCGACCCGCAGGTGAGACAGCTCATCTGGGACAGACTCCACATGCTCAAGCGCACCGGCGTCACCATTCTTCTCACCACCCACTACATGCAGGAGGCGGCTCAGCTCGCCGACGAACTCGTGATCATGGACCACGGGGACGTGCTGCTCGAGGGATCGCCCGAGCATCTTCTCGCCGAGAATATCGAGCCCTACGTCCTCGAGTTGAAGAACAAGGAGCGAACGCAGGAGCTCGAGGCCAAGCTCAAAAGTGAAGAGGTGCGCAGAGAGGAGTACAGCGAGCGGGTGCTCTACTACTCAGAACACGGCGGCATTCTCAACTCCATCGTCGGCGGCCTCTCACCCGGCGAGTACCACGTGCGCCAGGCGGACTTAGAAGATCTCTTTCTCAAGACCACCGGGAGGAACCTCAATGAGCTCCAGTGAGCAACTAAGCACGAATAGAACCTCCGCCGCCCCGATGCCGCAGATTACACGCGTAGAGTCGGCAAGGCCCGGGCTGGCCTGGAGACTCTACGCGGTCTGGTTCCGCCACGTGCGGGTCTATGCGAGAAATATCATCAGCAACGGCTTGCCGCCCTTTCTCGAGCCGCTCGTCTTCCTGGTGGGTTTAGGCATGGGGCTCGGAGCCTACCTGACGAAGATGGAGGGAGTACCGTTCCTCGAGTACCTGGCCACCGGGCTCCTCATGACCACTGCCATGTTCACCTCCGCCTTCGAGTGCTCATTCGGTACCTTCATCCGGCTCGAGTTCGAAAAGGCCTACGACGGAATGCTCGCCGCGCCCATCACAGTCTGGGACCTGCTGGTCGGTGAAATCCTGTGGGCCGGAACCAAGGGTTTCTTCTTCACCCTCGCGGTGCTCCTCGTCATTTACGGCTTCGGTATCTTGCCGATAGGACTTTCCCTGCTCACCCCATTCATAGGTTTCTTTACCGGGACCATGTTCGCCGCTCTGTCCCTACTGGTTACCAGCTTCGTGAAGAACATAAACCACTTCAACTTCTACTTCTCCGGATTCATCTCTCCTATGTTCTTCTTCGCCGGGGTGGTATTTCCCGTCAGCAACCTGCCGAAGATAGTACAGCCCATATCCGAGGCACTGCCGCTCACCCATGCGGTGCGGCTGACCCGGGCAGTGAGCTTCGCCGGCGAGGTGTCACTCCTTTGGGCCGACATCACCTACCTGCTTCTCTTTACCCTGCTGATAGGCATCCTCGGCGTGCGGCGACTGAAGCGTCGGCTCATAGACTAGCACCGCGCCGATCACAGCAGAATCCCTACGGCCGCATGTGCTTTTCCGCAGTTTATCCCTCCTCAGCAGTCGGCGGGTCATTTTGTTTTTCTCCTTCCCGAGCCCGTGGTATAATTACTCAATGAAATGGTGGAAAAGGAGGGATCAATGAGTAAAGAGGGCGACCTCTCCATCCTTGCAGACCCGAATGCAAAGAAGAAGGAGAAGAACAAGTTCTACGAGAAGGAGTTGAGAAAGCTGCAGATCGAGCTGGTCAAGCTGCAAGAGTGGATCAAGCAGAGAGGACTGAAGGTGGTCGTCATCTTCGAGGGACGGGATGCGGCCGGCAAAGGCGGGGTAATAAAACGGATCACCGAGTCGCTCAATCCCAGGATATGCCGCGTGGTCGCCCTCGGAAAGCCCACCGAGAGAGAGGAAAGCCAGTGGTACTACCAGCGCTACATTCCTCATCTGCCTGCAGACGGCGAGATAGTGCTCTTCGACAGGAGCTGGTACAACTGTGCCGGTGTCGATCACGTCATGGGCTTCGTCTCCGACAAGGTCTACCGGGAGTTTCTCCGCTCCTGCCCGGAGTTCGAGCGAATGCTCATCAATTCCGACACCATACTCCTGAAGTACTGGTTCTCCGTAAGCGACGAAGAGCAGGAGAAGCGGTTCCAGAAGCGCAACACAGATCCCATAAAGCGCTGGAAGCTCAGTCCAATGGACATCAAATCGCGGGACAAGTGGGTGGAGTTCTCCAAGGCGAAGGATGTGATGTTCGCCCACACCGACACCGAGCACGCTCCTTGGTACGTCGTCGATGCGGACAACAAGAAGAGGGCCCGTCTCAACTGCATTCACCACCTCCTGTCGCAGATACCCTACCGAGACCTCACTCCCGACCCGCTGGACCTCCCCGAAAGAGCTGCGGACGACTCCGACTACGAACGTCCGCCCATTGACAGCCAAACCTTCGTTCCCGAAGTCTATTGAGCTCGCAAACGGGACACCGTCGGTGTTTCATAACCGTA
>CAYFVU010000148.1:3351-5819 GCA_964346645.1 uncultured Spirochaetaceae bacterium
GGACCTCAACAGCCCGCGAATCCGCAGTGTCGATCCCTTAGGAGGCCTTGACGTTGATCTTCTTTCTCTTGTTCTCCTCCTTCTTGGGGAGGGTGAGGACAAGCACACCTTCCTTCATCGTTGCATCGGCCTTGTCGGGATCGACCGTGTCGGGCAGCTGTACACTGCGCTGGAAACTGCCGCTCCAGCTTTCCTTGCGATAGTAGGTGGACTCTTTGTCCTCCTTCTCTCCGCTCTTCTCACCCTTGATAGTGAGCACATTGCCGGAGACCGAGATGTCGATGTCGTCCTTGTTCACTCCCGGCAGATCGCAGCGTACCTCTACGTTGTCATCCTTGTCCTTCACGTCGAGGGCCGGAGTCATACCCTCTCCGAAGAACTCGGGCATGTCCATGTTCCAGAGATCACGGTCGAAGAGCTGATTGATCTCGTCCTGCAGCGTGGTAAACGGATTCCTTCTCTCTTCCCTTCTTTCCGGCGTGTTTTTATTTCTCCATTTCGTAAGCGCACTCATACGAACCTCCTTATTTTATTAGTTTTTCCTCTTCATTAATAAATTAGCATAAGGTGTGCCAAGTGCGGGAAAGCTACATAATTTACTGTATTATGGAAAATTAAACTACAGAAACAGAGAGCCGGCTCAGCAATTCAGCTTCCGAAATTGTGTCATTTTTATACACTAATTTTCATCCGCAGGCAGTTTTTTTGGTCAGGTTCACACAGGTCACCGGAGCACATACGGAGCTGCTGTGTAATATGTTCACGCCTCTACGGGGAATCGTACCCGCCACACGGTTCCGTGCTCGTCGGCAAGCTCCGCACTGCCTGAGAGCTGTTTCGCCAATGCCTGCACCAGCTTGAGGCCCAGACTCTCCCCCCTCTGCTCGAGCAGCTCCGCATCCATTCCCGTGCCGTTGTCGGAGACGGTGAGAAGGTATTTATCGTGCTCCCTCGTGAAAGAAATGGCTATGCGGGGCTCGGGAATCCCGGAGAAGGCGTACTTTACCGAGTTGGTCACCAGCTCTCCGACAAGCAGGCCGAGAGAGACTGCGCTCTTTGCCGAAAGCACCTCCGGCTCCAAACGATAGTCGGTGTGTATCCTCTTGTCGGTCTCTCCCATGGATCGGATGATCATGTCCGCGAGTTCCGACAGATATTCGTCTACCCGCACCTCCGTCACCGCGGTTCCGGAGTAGAGCTTCTCATGTACGAGCCTGATCGAGTCTATGCGCGACTGCAGATCCTTGAGAATATCGAGGGTCGTGTGGGCAGCCTCACCTTCCAGACGATTCTCCGCCTCCTGACTCTGCAGCTCTATGATGCTCTCGATAAGAGCCAGGTTGTTCTTCACCCTATGGTGCACCTCCCTCAGGAGCATCTCCTTCTCCTGCAGCGCCTTCTCGAGCTCATCCCTCTTCTCTCTCAGTCCTTTCTCGGCTTTCCCCCTCTGCTCGAGCTCCCTGTTGAGGGACTCGTAGAGTCTCGAGTTCTCTATGGCCGCAGCTGCCTGATGCGAGAGCGTACGCAGAAGATGCAAATCTTCTTCGCAGAACTCCTCTCTATCGTAGCCCCGGATCGCGGTCAGGGTCCCGACGATCCCTCTCTCGATATCCACCGGTGTCACCATGATCGAACCGAGTCCATTTTCGATCCTCCGGCGTCGAACCTCCTCGGACTCCCTCGGATCATTCTCCATTTCGTTCGACAATACGGGCTCTCCATGCGTGATGACCCAGCCGGTGAGCCCTTCCATGAACTCCCCGTACGAATCCGGCACACTGAGGTTCCAGCGACTGCTGCTCAAAAAGATGTCCTTGAACTCTTGGCGGTCGGTATCCAGACGAATCAGGGCGACCCAGTCGGCCTCGAGAATCTTCTCTATGCCTTCCACGATATCGCGTATCTTCGATTCGAGCGGCTTGACCTTGATCAGGGCCTCGCTGATCTCCAGTGCCGCCGTAATGAGTTCTCTATCTTTTTTCATGTTGCGTCCTCCTCTTGAAGCAGAAACGCGGAGTGAAGCGGTCAGGCCTCGACGGTTTCGGCGGGCGCCGACGGGAGGGGAAATGTAACACGCAGATGCACGCCGCAGTAAAAAGCCTCCCATTCCTCATCGAAACGCAGGCCGGCGAGACGGTCGTGTCCGGCTCCCTGCCTGCTCTCCGAGGCAGCCTTCGGGACGATCTCGATCTTCCCTCCGAGCTCATTCACGAGGGCCCGGATGAGCATGAATCCGCTGCCGGAGGCAACATCGTCGACCGTCCGCACCTCATCACCGAAGCCCACTCCGTTGTCGCGGTATTCGAAAACCACATTCTTTCCCTCTCTGCTGAGAGTTATGTCGATCTCGCAGCCTTTGGGACGCTCGGCGTACTTCTGCGTGTTGGTAATGAACTCTACGAAAATGATGCCCAGCGCCGAGATCTTCTTCGAAGGGAGGCGTATGCTCTCAGTAGTGCTGTGGATGT
>CAYFVU010000149.1:0-2700 GCA_964346645.1 uncultured Spirochaetaceae bacterium
ACCGGGGGCTGTAGCTTCCCGGATCGTCTACCACCGCCGCTTTCGGCGCCGCAACCGGGCCATCGAGCAGCGGATCCTTCGTCTCGTGCATCCATGATCCTAAGGCTTCGGTCAACTCCTCTCGTATCTGCCTGTACCGCGGGTCTGAGGCTCTGTTCTCTCTCTCCGACGGATCGAGAAGCAGATCGAAGAGCTCGTCGCCGCCACGGGGCTCATCGAAGTAGCCGCCCTCGTTGAACATATCCTTGGCCGCCGAGGCGTCCACATTGACCGGAAGGCGATGCCCGTAGGGCGAGAAGTGGCGTATGAGTTTGTAGCGGTCGCTTCGCACGGCACGGGCGGGCTCGTAGGCTGCGTGGTAGGTGGTTTCGCTGTAGAGGTAGCGGTAGGGCAGCGCCTTATCCTCCTTGCCGGGGGCTCGGTTGTAGCTCTCGATGAGGGGGAGGAGGGAAGTACCGCGCAGCGGATATCGGTTTCTCGACTCACTCGGCAGGTCTATTCCGGCGAGCTCGCATATGGTGGGGAAGATATCGAGCTGGCTGATCATCGCGTCGATTGAGCGGCCGGGGCCTTCGGCAGGCAGGCCCGGAACCCGCATCATCAGCATGACCCCGGTACCGTCATCACGGAGGGTGGCCTTCATCTCGGGAAATGCCGGACCGTGATCGGTCGTAAGAATTACGAGGGTATCATCCTCGAGACCAGAGTGTGAGAGGGCATCGAGTACTTTTCCGATGCATTCGTCTGCGGTCCGCAGGGAGCGATGAAATCCCTCCGTATCGGCCCGTAACGCGGGGGTATCGGGAATCGGTGCGGGTGGACGGATTTCCCGGGGAGAGAGGCTGTCTATTTCGGGAAAGGGCCTGTGGGTCTCGAGAAGCCCGAAGGAGAGCAAGAAGGGCCTCTTCGGAGGATTTCGGAGGTAACGGGCCGCTTTTTCCGCATTTACCCGGTCGTAGGCGCCGGGGTCGCGTATACCCTGAGCAAAGTAGTCCTCTTCTTCGTCGAGAATGTGGTCGTAGCCGATGAGGGATTTTTTGGGGGCAACGTGTTGAACACCGCAAAGGGCCGTCGTATAGCCCCTGCTCTTGAGATGGCCGACGAGGTGGAGCGAGTAGTCGTCGAGCCGGAAGCCCCTGTGGGCGAGGCCGAGCATCCCTACCTCGTGGGGATACGAACCGGTGAGGAGGGAGGCCCTGCTCGGCGAGCATGTCGGTGCGGTGCTGTGGGCATTACGAAAGAGCAGCGCACCGGAGGCGAAGGAGTCGATCTGCGGGCTGTGCACCGGATAGCCGTATGCGCCGAGGTAGCGACCCGTGTCGTGGCTGTGCAGGTAGAGAATGTTCACGTACTGCTCCTAGAACAAAGGTTTGCACATTTTCGAGATTAATGCAATAAAATTCTGATAAATGGATCAAACTGACCCAGTATTATTTCAAATTTCTATTTGACAGCAGAAATGAGAGGGGGTATACTCGGAACATGAGAGCAAACGATTGCGCATATATGTCGATATTTTCGTCCGGTTTTCATGCCGTCGTTCGGGTCAGGAGATGAAAAAGAGAGGCATTACTATAAAGGATATCGCCGATATGGCGGAAGTAAGCCCTTCGACCGTCTCGAGAAGTCTCAACGGGAGTGGCCGAATCGGAGAGGATACCCGCAGGCGCATCCAGCGCATTGCATTCGAGCACGGCTTCAGCTTCAACACAAGCGCCCGCAGCCTCATCACCAACAAAACCGGTATTATCGGTCTCATATATCCGGAACACTTCAACGAGTACCAGCACTCCTTCTACCTCACTCTGCTGATGAACAAGATCCGGGACAATCTCGAGGAGTATGAGTACGACCTCATCGTAAAAATGAAGCAGAACAAGAGCAGCGGTGAGAACAACATACACTACCTGGTGAACAGCAAGAAGGTCGACGGTCTCATCCTCGTCCACTCAAAAATAGCGCAAGAAGAGCTCGATTATCTCCACGAGAACGGGGTTCCCTTTGTCCTCCTGCAGGCGAAGCAGCACTACGTCGAAATCGAGAACGAGAACTGGGTCTTCGTAGATCACAGAAAGGGCGGGTACATCGCGACGAACCACCTCATAGGCCTCGGTCACGGCTCGATCCTCTGCATCATGCTCGACAGCAGCCAGTATCAATTCGCCGAGAGAACCGAAGGCTACAGGGATGCCTTGCGGGACAATCGAATTTTCGAGGACGAGGAAAAGGTAATTCTATGCGACGGCTCCTTCGAGTGCAGTTACAATCTCGTGATCGATCGCAGAGATCTGATGAAGAAGATCACGGCCATATTTGCACAGACCGACATCATGGCGCTCGGGGCGATCGAGGCCCTGCAGGAAATCGGCTATTCGGTTCCCGACGATATCGCGGTGGTCGCCTACGACGACATAGAGTTCGGAAAGCACTTCCGTCCGAAGTTGACTACCGTGCACCAGCCGAGAGATCAATTGGCCGTGCTCGGCTGCGACCGCATCAGGGAAATGTTGAAGAACGGCGCAGTCGATCCGCCGATGCAGAGGCTCATCGAGCCGTATCTCATAGTGCGTGAATCATGCGGTGCCGAGAGGTAATCGTGTGTATATATTTTGAACTCTTTATTTCTTAAAGGAGGAATGAGATGAACAAGAAAAGAGTACTTTCTTTTCTCGTCGTACTGGTGCTGGGCGTGGGTGTGCT
>CAYFVU010000149.1:2800-5801 GCA_964346645.1 uncultured Spirochaetaceae bacterium
GTGGAGCTGCACTTCTTCCAGTTCAAGCCCTACCTCGACGATGCGTACAAGGCATTCGCCGAAAAGTTCGAGGCCGAGCATCCACACGTGACGATGACGGTCGAGACTATCGGCGGTGGAACCCAGTGGCAGACCATTCTCAAGAGCAAGTTTGCCGCCGACGAGGGGCCGGACATCTTTCCGGTAGAGGGAGTCGGACAGTACGAGCTGTGGAGCGAGTACATCGCCGATCTCTCCGGAGCTCCGTGGATAGACAATGCCGTTCCCTTTGCCCTCGAGAGTCTTAACATAGACGGCAAGCAGATGGGGATGCCGGTAAACCTCGAAGGCTACGGCTACATCTACAACAAGGAGATTTTCGAAGAGGCGGGAGTTTCCGAGCTTCCCTCGACAAACTCCGAGCTGAGGGCCGCCGCCGAAAAGATAGAGGCGGCCGGTTACACCCCCTTCACCACCGGTTACAGCACCTGGTGGGTAATCGGACTCCACCTGATGAACGTTGCCTTCGCACATCAGGATGATCCCCAGGCCTTCATCGATGCACTCAACGCAGGAGAGGCCACCATGGCCGATAACGCCCTCTTTCAGGACCTGCAGAATATCGTAGACCTCACGATAGAGTATGGAGAGAAGAACCCGCTTACCACGGACCACAACAAGCAGGTACAGATGTTTGCGAACGGCCAGGCGGCAATGATACAACAGGGTGTGTGGAAAGAGGTGCCGATTTTCGAAGCCAATCCCGAGGCGAGCGTAGGACTGCTGCCGGTACCGCTGAACGACAGTGCGAAGATGGACAGAATACCCGTAGGAGTGCCCTTCAACTACGTCGTCAACAAGACTTCTTCCGAGGCCGTGCAGCAGGCGGCAAAGGATTTTCTCGACTTTCATGTGAATACGAAGGAAGGGCAAAAGTTCATGACCGAGGAGTGCGGCTTTATACCCGCATACAAAGGGGTAGATGCCACCGCGCTGAAGGGAGTAGGCAAGGACATCCTCGCCTATGCCGGAGAGGATAAGACGGTACCCTGGGTTTTCGGCAGCTTTCCCGACGGTTTTGCCAACGAGGCTACGAAGAACATCCAGGCATATATTGCAGACAAGCAGGATTGGGCAACCACCCTCTCCCGCCTGGACGCAGCTTGGCAGAAGATGAAGTAGCTCGAGACGAGCTAGCACACGAGGCTCAATAAAAGCAGTTAAGAAAAGGGCGGGACCCTTCGAAACGGGTCCCGCCCTCTATTCACTCCTCTCAACGAGGAATAGGGAGAGGCGAGCGTTATGAATGTAAGGAAAATGCGGGACCTGCGCGATGATCTGGTGTTCATCGGACCCGGCTTTTTGATATTTGCGATTGTCGTGCTGCTCTCCTTTCTGCTCGGTATATACTACTCGTTTACCGAGTGGAACGGGGTAAACAAGGAGGCGGTGTGGGTCGGGTTGGACAACTATTTCCAGGTATTCAAGGGGGATGAGCAGGCGGGTACCTCGGCGGTGTTCACCGCCCAATTTACCATCGCTTCGGTGATAATCGCCAATCTGCTCGCGTTCTTTCTCGCTCTCGCCCTCACCCTTCCCCTCAAATCGGCGAAGCTTATGCGTACCATCATTTTTCTTCCCAATGTTATAGGCGGTATCATCCTCGGCTTCGTCTGGCGTTTTATCTTTACCAACAGTTTCGTCTCGATTGGAGACCTGACGGGAATCGGCTTTTTCGAGCTCCCCTGGCTCGGCACGCCTATGACCGGTTTCTGGGCCTCGGTTATAGTATTCGTATGGCAGCGGACGGGCTATCTTATGATGATCTACGTGGCCTCGATTATGAGTATCGACGATAATCTGCTCGAAGCAGCCTACATAGACGGAGCCTCACAGGTGTCGATACTAAGACGTATCATTATTCCTCTGACCGTCCCGGCAATTACCGTCTGTATCTTTCTCGCACTCTCCTGGACTACCAAGATGTTCGATGTAATTTTTGCCCTCACCAAGGGAGGTCCCTTCGGTTCAACCGAGACTTTTGCGATGAACATCTACTTCGAAGCCTTTCAGTACAATAATTACGGTCTCGGTTCGGCAAAGGCCATAATATTCTTCATTGTGGTCGGTATTATATCGACCACCCAGGTGCTCGTGACCAAGCGTTGGGAGGTGGAGGCATGATACGGCGCAAGTATTTTCCCAGGCTCTTTCTTATCGAGGCGGCTGTAGTGGTGGTGGGGATCATTTTTCTCTCGCCTTTCTACTTTGTCGTAGTGAACTCCCTCAAGCCCTTTGGCGAGATTATCCAGAATGCCGCCTCCTTTCCGAGCGAACTGAAATTCGACAACTACCTAAAGGCCTGGAGCGAGGTTACCTTTCCGCGGGTTTTCCTCAACTCCCTTCTCATCACCTCCTTCAGCATCGCCGGCATGGTGCTCATGGGTTCAATGGCTGCATGGCGAATGGTGAGGCGGCCTCACAGGGTGAGTGGTTTCATTTTCGTCCTCTTCGTAGCGGCAATGGTTATTCCCTTCCAGTCGGTGATGATACCGATGGTCAAGGTGGCCAAGGTATTCCATCTTCTCAACAGCATCCCGGGGGTCGTGGTCATCTATTTCGGTTTCGGTATGCCTTTGACGGTCTTCCTGCTGCACGGTTTCGTGAAGGGGATCCCGAAGGAACTGGAGGAGTCGGCCTATATCGACGGCTGCACTACTTTCCAGAGCTTTTTCCTTATCGTACTCCCGCTTATGCGGACGATGGTGGTTACCGTCATCATCCTCCAGACCCTCTGGATTTGGAACGACTTTCTCCTTCCCCTGCTCGTACTCTTCGACGAGGGGATTCGCACGATTCCACTGGGAATCTTCAGCTTCTTCGGTCAGTACCTCAACCAGTGGGACTGGGCGCTGGCAACCCTCATCATGGGCATGATACCGATTATCCTCTTCTTTCTCGTCTTGCAGAACTACATAATCAAGGGGATTACTGCCGGTTCGGTCAAGGCCTAGGTCTCATT
>CAYFVU010000150.1:0-5674 GCA_964346645.1 uncultured Spirochaetaceae bacterium
CGCCTGCCTGCCGCAGCTTCGCAACCGACAAATTCTCGAGATCGACGAGATCGCCGCGCAGATCCTCAAGGACCTCGTCGAGCTCGCGGGGCCTTTCCGCCCCCGCGGTTTGCGCGGCTCCGGCGGGTCTCTCCGCTCCGGCGGCCTGGGCGGTCTCGAGTCTTTCGGCAAGCTCCGGATGATATCTGCGGAGGTAGTCGAGGCTGCGCATACGGCTCTTGCAGCGATGCAGCAGCCGCTTCACGGGGACGGCACCTGTCCGCATCCCGGTCCCGCCGACCTCCCCGGACTCTACGAGAGCTGTCTGCAGCCCCAGCCGCGATCCTTCCAGGGCGGCGTAGAAACCTGCGGGACCTGATCCGATTACTATCAGATCGAATTGCCCGACCATCTGCACCTTCCTCTATTCACTCTCCATCTGCTCTCCGGAGAGATTACGCATCTCCTCCTGCAGGCCGCGGAAGTTCTCGATATTCTCCTCTCCGGTCTTTTCGAGATTGTCCGCCTCCGAGAGAATCGAGCCGGAGAATCCGTTCAGCTCCTCTATCTGCCCACGGATGCTCTTTACGGCAGTCTCGATGCTGCGGATTCCCGTCATACCCGAGGCGATATTGCGCTCCATGCTCCCGAGCGAATCGTTCACCACTTGGTGGATCTCGCTCAGATTCTCCATCGTCTCACGTATCTTGCCGTGGCCCTCCTCGAGCTCAGCAAACGAGGCTATCATCTCCTTCAGAGCGTCGCGCACCTCGCTGATCGTATCGATGACCTCACGGAACTTCCGCTGCATCTCTCCGCTCATCTCCACCGATTCACGTATCAGCTCGCGGTTCTCCTCGAGGGTAGTGCGGATGGAACGGGAGTTATCGTTCGCCTCCTTTGCCAATCCACGGATCTCGGATGCCACTACCGCGAATCCACGGCCCGAATCCCCCGCATGAGCCGCCTCGATTGCCGCGTTCATCGCGAGGAGGTTGGTGCGATCGGCGATGTCCTCGATGAGCTTTATCACCTCGAGCATGTTCTGAGAGGACTCCTCTATGCGGTCGTAGGTCTTTACCGACCTGTCGAGCTGTTTCGCTCCCTCCTCGGCCTTCTGTACGAGCTCCTGTATCATTTCATTCTTGGTTTCGGCCGATTCCGCAATGGACTTCGACTGCGCACCGATCTCTTCGATCGCCGCCGAGGTCTCCTCGACGGCATCGGTCTGACGCTGCATATTCTCTCGCATCGACTCCTTGCTCGTCTCTATGTCGCCGCTTGCCGCGCTCGTCGAGCCGATCCCCTCGTTCAGTGTCTCTATCGACCTGTTCATCTCTTCGAGCTTCTTGGACATAGACTCGGCGTGCTCCGCATTATTACGGGAATGATCCTGCAGCCTCTCTCCGAGGTTGAACGCATCTCCCGTGCTCTCGAAGAGACGGGTCAAACGCCGGTACTGCTCATCAGCCTTTGCCGCCCGCTCCTCGATGTTCTTAAGGCTCCTCTGCTGCATGCGAAAGATCTGATAGATAAAGAGACCACTGAAGACCATGAGAAAAAGGGAGATCAGGAACTCGCTGAAGGCCGCATCCCCGCCCGAGCCGAGAGCAATCGGACGCACCCGCAGAAGGTACTCCCCCACGTGTACCAAAACACCGAAGAGGATCACTCCCAAGACCTGCCATAGGGTATAGGCGAGCAAGGGAACGGTGATGAAGGCGGGAATCATGTAGGTCGACTGGATGTAGATGTCGCGCCCGCTCACTATATCCCGCAGGAGGAAGAGTGCGGCCGCTGCAAGCGAGAAGAGTACTATCGTACCTATACTCACTATACGGAACTTGCCTTTTAAAAGACCGAAGACGAAGAGGACGAGTACGATGCTCACCAGCACTTCGCCCAATCCGAGGGCGAGGGATCCATCGGCCAGACGAATCCCGCCGAGAATGAGGAATCCGATACAGAGTAGGGAGTCGAGGATGAAGAGCGATGAGGCCTTCTCCTGTATCGTAGTGTTTTCGTGACGGTAGAGACTGCGAATGCGATCGGTGAATTTCATATCTGTGCAGTGTAAAGCAAACAGCGAAAAACTGCCATAAAAACCGTGTTAAAAAGAGATAGTAAAACACGTGTTCATTTTTTGCTCCGTTCCTCTTCTGTCGAGCTTGACATGAAGGGGAGCTGAGAATACCATCGTCTGCAGATAACGGCGAGTAAGGCTTGAGAGGAGGATACGATGGCCGAAGCGGAAACCTCTTTTGAACTCATTTCCTACACAGTGGAAGATCGTATCGCCTACGTGACGATGAACCGTCCCGACAAACGCAACGCCCTCTCGCAGAAGCTTATGACCGAGCTGTTGCGCTGCATGGACATGATCGCCCGAAACCACGAGGTATCCGTAGTCATACTGAGGGGGACAGGATCCGCCTTCAGCTCCGGACACGATCTCAGCGAAATGGTAGATCGAAAATCCCAATTCTACCAATCCCTCTTCGACACCTGCACGCGACTGATGGAGCGCCTCCAAGCCATCCCCCAGCCGGTCATCGCCGAGGTCCACGGAATAGCCACCGCCGCCGGTTGCCAACTCGCCGCGAGCTGCGACCTCTGCGTCGCTTCCGAAGACGCCCGCTTTGCCACCCCCGGTGTAAAGATAGGCCTCTTCTGTACCAACCCCATGGTAGCCCTCACCAGGGCGATTCCGCCGAAGAAGGCGATGGAGATGCTGCTCACCGGCGAGTACATGGATGCAAGGGAAGCGGAACATCACGGGCTGGTGAACCGGGTGGTTCCCTCCGACAAGCTGGAAGAGGAGACCCTCTCGCTCGCCAAGAAGATCTGCGAGGCGAGCCCGGGTATCATAGCCATAGGTAAGGAAACCTTCTACCGCCAGCTGCAGATGCCCCAAAGCCAGGCCTACGCCTATGCAAAAGAGGTTATGGCGTTGAACGCGACACTGCCCGACGCGCGTGAGGGGATCAGTGCCTTTCTCGAGAAGCGCGCTCCCCAATGGGGGACGAAGGATCACGAATAACCTCCCGGCGCATCTTCTCCCTCCGACTGCACGGCGGTCGAAAACTGCGATAAAACCTCTACTTCTTCTTGAAATCGCACCTCAAATTTGCGTTACTAAGAGGAAGGAGGTATGCATGTGTAAAAAACTTTTTCCCTTTCCCGCGTTTCTCATCACCGCATTTCTCTTCACCATCATTGCCACTCCGCTCCTCTGGAGCGCAGGCAGCGGCGAGTCTCGAGACCGCGGTGCAACCGACCCTGCTCAACAGATCGAGGCAAGAGTGGCCTATTTAGAGGGCTCGGTTCGTATTAACGGTGTTGTTGCGGAGGTAGGACAAACGGTTCCCATCGGCTCCAAGGTGAGGACTATAGGGCAATCCTACTGCACCATTATCTTCGGAGAAAAGAACATCTTCCGTATTGAGCCGAATACGCTCACCCGCCTCTGGATCGGCACGAAAGAGAGCAAGATCGACATCACCCGCGGCTCTATCGATGCGGTGTTCAACCGGCTGAAGAGTCTAAAGGGCGGTGACGACTTTCGCATATCCACCCCATCCGCTGTTGCCGGCGTACGCGGCACGGTTTTCTACATCAAGGTGGAAGACCCGGAGACCACCTACGTCTGCACCTGCCACGGCACGCTCCATCAGCATGGCGCGGATGAATCCGCCGAATCGGGGAAAGAAGTTACCTCCTATCATCACAAGGCCTTCCGCTACATCCGATCCGGGGAGAAGACGAAGGTCGAACAGGCCACTCTCGAATACCACAGCGATGAAGCTATGGACGGAATAGCCGAGCTGATCGGGGTGGAGATTCCGTGGGGCAAGCCGGAATGAGCACATCACACGAAGGCCGCAGGAGGAGCGCTACATCGCCATCGTAACCGTTACCACCCGCAGCAGTAAGGTCGACTTGGTAAAGTCGACGATGGAGAAGTCCGCCGAACTCGTGGGAAAGGGCATCGTCATCGCGGCGCAGAACTGGGATACTCCTACCGAGTTCCTCTTCACCTCACTCAATCAGATAAAGCCGGATATGATCGATACGGCCACAAAGAACGCCAGGGAAGCTGCGGAGAAATTTGCGCAGGATTCGGATAGCAGGGTGGGAAAGATACGCCGGGCATCGCAGGGCTATTTCTCCATCTCGGAGCGGGACCGAAACTCACCCGACAAGAGGGTAGTGAGGGTCGTAACCACGGTGGACTATTTCCTCGTGGATTAATCGAACTCAGACCTTCTCAGACCTTCTCACCGCTCAGCTCAGCCTCTATCCACGAGGGATTCAGCCCTCCCGCTTGCGCTGATCTACCTCGAGGTGAAAGACATCCGGTCTGCTGTAGTGTCCCGCCGGGGCACATCACCTCGGGCAGACTCTCCAACTCGCCTATGTACTCCAGGTCATCGGGGTACATGCACTTCTCCACATACTGGTTGCAGGAGAAGACGAAACAGCGCCCCTCGAGCGCCACATGGCGCACCGTTGCCTCCCGATCGAGGAGCACCGGCGAAACCTGCAGCACCGCCGCTTTCAGTCTCCTCTCTTGCCTCATCATGCCTCGCTCAACTCCCCGCCTCACTCGGCTCCTCGAAAATGCCTTTGGACGTGTTCTTCCTCACATTGTCCCAGCGGAAGACACGGCCGTTCATGACCACCCACACACCCTTCTCCACGAGCTGCACCGCCGATACGCTGCAGCCGAGGTTGAAGACCGCATCGGAATTGGTCACTGCATAGGGTATCATCGAGCCGGTGAGGACTATCCGTTTCTCCAGCCCCGCATCGCCGAGCAGCTTCGCCGTCTCGGTCATGGTGTCTGTTCCATGGATGATTATGATCCCCTCTTCGGGCGCCTGCCTGCACGACTCGAGAATGCGCATACGATTCGACATCTGCATGTCGAGACTGTCGATGAGCTGATTGATCTCGAGCTCGATCGGCACCGTTGCCCTCACGTAGCGGAGGATCTCGGGCAGGTGCGAATCCTTGAAGGTCAGCTCACCGTTGAGCTCATCGTAGTGCTTGTCGAAGGTTCCGCCGGTGATGATGATGCGAATGGCCATACCGGTAATCTGCCATGAACCGCCGCTGCGCTGCAATCGGTCGACGGACCGGAGGCGGCAAACCAGATCAGCACGCATACGAGACAGTACAGAATCAATCGCTTTTTCATCCGAATCCCTCGTACCATTCTACTACGGGAATGAAGGTCTCGAAATTCATTCTCGGGACCATGAGCTACGGCTACTCGGTGGATTTGTAGAGACTCACTAAATCATTGTTGCGCAGTAGTCTGAGGAATTTCACGAGGCGGTCGTAGAGCGGTTCCGCATCTTCACCGAACTCCTGCCACAACTCATCGGCGATCTCGTTGACCGACTTCTCACCGTCTATCTGTTTCCAGACGAAGCTGCCGAACCTGTCGAGATCGATGGTCGATGAGGCGGGACGCTTGAAAAACTTCTGTACGAGACGGTCGAGCATACCCCTATGGATGATGGTGAGCTGTACATGCGTCCCGCCGGCGGGCTCCTCCACCATGCTCTTCTCTTGCCAATCGATCTTCGGATTCCGCAGGGGAACGTAGTCGAGAATGTTTCCCTTGTGTTTTCTCCATATGCTCATATTTAAAATCTTAACATAATTCTCACATAAAAAGAACGGCCCG
>CAYFVU010000151.1:0-5549 GCA_964346645.1 uncultured Spirochaetaceae bacterium
CGCAGCCGGCCGGGGGCTGCAGATCGAGCGCAGCCTGATCCTGCAGGCCGTTCCAGAGCCGGCAGCAGCCGGTTGATCCGGCCGACACCGTTGTATCGCCCCCCGCTTCTCTGTATACTGACGGGTATGACGATCATACCCGCCATCGATTTGCTCGATGGTCATTGCGTCCGTCTCTACCAGGGAGATTACTCACGGCCGACGGTCTACGAGAGAGATCCTGTCGACACCGCACGCTCCTTCGCCGATGCAGGGGTTCGCCGCATACATCTGGTCGACCTCAATGCGGCGAGATCCGACGCGACGAACAACAGGAAGACCATCTCCCGCATCCGCGGGGCAGTGGACGCGCTTATCGAGGTGGGCGGCGGGATACGCAGCAACAGGGACATCGAAGAGCTCGCCGAGATGGGAGTCGACCGGCTCGTCGTGGGAACGAGCCTGGTAAAGAATCCCGATGCGGTGGGAGAGTGGGCACAGAGGTATCCGGGAAGAATCATCGCCGGAATAGACGCGAGAGACGGGCTGGTGCGCATCTCCGGCTGGGAGGCGGACTCCGAGCTCAGCGACACCGAGGCGGCGCAGCTCGCGGCACGGATCGGGGCGGTGGAGATCATCTACACCAACATAGAGAGGGACGGTACGATGGAGGGCCCCGACATCGAGCGGAGCGTCCGCATCGCCCGCAGCTCCGGCCTCCCGGTCATCGTCTCCGGCGGTATCCGCGGCAGAGAGGACTTCGAAGCAGTGGCCCGCCGAGAAGACGAAGGACTGCTCGGCGCAATCGCCGGAAAGTCGCTCTACGAAGGAAAAATCGAACTCCGAGGGCTCATACGGGGGTACTCCCTCTGAGGAGCCCTCGAGCCTCACCATAACCATACGACACACGAGGAAAACCGATGGCACTACAGCAAGTACATCCGCTCATCATCCGCAGACAGAACGGAGAGATACTGGACGTCTCCCTGATGAACGAAAAATCCTACAGCAAGAGCATCGAGCGCGGTGAGCTCTGGCACCTGAACCGGGACACGGGACGGATTCTCCCCTTCGACGAGAGGCTGAGGATGCTCTCACTCAAAGGGCAGCCGAACTGGTACGAGGCGGTCATACAGCAGGAAGACTCGGAGCAGGAGGGAGGCAGCGATCGAACCGGTGAGCATGCACCCGTCTCCGGACGCATCTACAAGGAGCCGGCAGCGCTCCGCTACGGCACGCCTGAGGACGGACGCCCAGGTGCCGCAGGCACCGCCGGAGATCCGGCAGCCGCAGCGAGCGACGGCTCCGCAATGCAGACTCCCGGATGCGGTACGGCCCTCGAGCTGCTCGAGCAGACGATACTCGCGAGGAAATCCACCCTCCCAGAAGGATCGTATACCACCCACCTCTTCAGCTCGGGGGAGGAGAAGATACGCAAGAAGACCGGCGAGGAGGCGGTTGAGCTCCTCCTTGCCCGTGACGAGGAGCGTATCGTATCCGAGGCCGCCGACCTCATTTACCACCTCCTCGTACTGCTCGCATTCTACGACATTCCTGTTTCCACCGTGTGCGCCGAGCTCGCCCGCAGGGGAGGTGGCGAAAGCGGGGGAGAGAGCTGATGCGACGCCCCTATCTGGAACGTCTCACCGAGGGAGTGCTGCTTTACGACGGAGCTATGGGAACCATGCTCTACGAGAAGGGCATCTTCCTCAACCAGTGCTTCGAGCACGCAAACCTGACAGCCCCCGACAAGGTCCTCGAGGTGCATGGAGAGATGGCGGAAGCCGGCGCCCAGGCACTCATCACCAACAGCTTCGGGGCGAATCCGATCCGCCTCTCCGGCTACGGGCTCCTCGAGAAGACCTACGACATAAACTACCGCTCTGTCGAGCTCGCCCGAAAGATCGCAGGAGAGGAGCTCTACATCGCGGGCTCGGTCGGCCCCCTCGGAAAAATGATCGCCCCGCTCGGCGACCTCTCCAAAGAGGAGGCGGGAAAGGCCTTTGCCCGTCAGATCGAGGCACTGCTCGACGGAGGAGTGGACCTCCTCATCTTCGAGACCTTCAAGAACCTCGACGAACTCCTCCTTGCAGTACATACCGCACGCACGCTCTCCGAGGACATTCCCGTGCAGGCGCAGTTCAGCCTCCGTCCCCATCGAAACGAGACGACGCCGGAGAGCGCGGTTACCGACATCTTTACCACCCTCGAAGAGGAGACCGGGGTAGACGTGCTCGGACTCAACTGCTCTACCGGACCGGCCTACATGCTCGACGTCCTCAGCTCGATTAGTTCGGTGGTGACCAAGCCCATCTCCATCATGCCGAACGCGGGATTCCCGAGGGACTACGAGGAGCGGCAGATCTACATGGCGAGTCCCGAGTACTTCGCCGAGTACGCACTCAGGTTCGTGGAGGCCGGAGCCGGCATCATCGGCGGCTGCTGCGGAACGACCCCCGAGCACATTCGTAAGATGGGACAGTCGGTCCTCGCTCTCGGAGCGGTCAAACCGACAAAGAAGCTGATAGACCGCCGTAAGAGCGAGGTGGAAGAGGTCGAACCCGTACCTCTCGCCGAGCGCTCCTCCATCGGAACAAAACTCGCCGAGGGCAAATGGGTACAGGTGGTCGAGCTCGTTCCCCCTCTCGGGACCGACCTCGAGAAAGTCGTGGAGAAGGCGGAGCAACTCGCCTCAACCGGCGTCGATGCAATCAACATCCCGGACGGCCCGAGGGCTTCCTCTAGGATCTCCGGAATGGTAACGGCCATGGAGATCGAGCGGAGGACCGGCATAGAGACGATCACCCACATTTGCTGCCGCGACAAGAACATCATCGGCATACAATCCGAGCTCTTAGGAGCACAGGCTGCGGGCCTCCGCAATCTGCTCCTGTTGACCGGGGACCCGCCGAAGGTCGGCGATTACCCAGAGGCCACCGGCGTATTCGACATCGATTCGATCGGCCTTCTGAGCCTGGCCCACAACCTCAACAAGGGCATCGACCTCGCAGGCAAGAAGATCGTACCGCCCTCCGAGCTCGTCATAGGCGCCGGAGCAAACCCGACCGCCCCGGTAATCGAAAAGGAGATAGACCGGACCTTCGAGAAGGCGGAGGCCGGTGCCGAGTTCTTCATCACCCAGCCGATCTTCGATGTGGGGCTGCTGCTCTACTTCGTCGACAAGATAAAAGAGACGGGCAAGCCGGTAATCGCCGGCATCTGGCCGCTTTCGAGCTATCGCAACGCCCTCTTCCTCGACAACGAGGTCCCCGGAGTCACCATCCCCCGGGACATCCAGGAGAGGATGAGGCTCCACAGCGACAAAGAGGCCGCCCGCGAGGAGGGGATACTCATAGCGAAAGAGATCATCGGCGAGCTTCGCAGCCACATCGACGGTATACAGATAAGTCCCCCCTTCGGCAGACTGCCCACGGCGTTGAAGGTGCTCGAAGGTAGGTGAAAGCAATGAGACGAAAGCACCCGAAGGGACTTGAACCGTCCGACACATAATGAGAAGATGAATACAAAACACAGGAACGCTATAGGAGGAATCGTATATGGATACAAAAGGACTGGCAGCTTCGGCGCTATCGGTGCGCGCACTCTCCATGGACGCCGTTCAGAAGGCCGAATCCGGGCATCCCGGTCTTCCGATGGGCTGCGCCGAATTCGGCTCTCTCATGTACGGAGAAATACTCAGGCACACACCGAAGGATCCTTCCTGGATCAACCGCGACCGCTTCGTGCTCTCCGCAGGACACGGTTCCATGCTCCTCTACTCGCTGCTCCACCTCAGCGGCTACAAGGTCACCAAGGATGACATAGCCTCCTTCCGCCAGGTCGGCTCCAAGACCCCCGGCCATCCCGAATATGGATTGACCGAAGGGATAGAGACGACCACCGGCCCCCTCGGCGCAGGGTTCTCCAACGCCGTCGGTATGGCAATCGCCGAGGAGATGCTTGCGGAGCGTTTCAACACCTCCGAGCACCGCATAATAGACCACTACACCTATACCCTCGCCGGAGACGGCTGCATGATGGAGGGCATAAGCTCCGAGGCCGCCTCCCTCGCCGGCCACCTCGGTCTCGGCAAGCTGATAGCGGTATACGACTCAAACAAAATATCCATCGAGGGCTCCACCGACCTCGCCTTCAGCGAGGACGTGGCCGCCCGCTACCGCGCCTACGGCTGGCAGACCCTCTCCGGCGACGCCTACGACTTTGCACAAATGGCCGACCTCATTTCGCAGGCCAAAGAAGAGAAGGATAAGCCCACCCTCATCATACTCTCCTCCCTCATCGGAAAGGGCAGCCCGAACAAGGCCGGAACCCACGGCGTGCACGGCGCAGCCCTCGGAGAGGACGAGGTAGAGGCCTCCCGCAAGGAGCTCGGCATCCCCGAGGACGAGGAGTTCTACATAGACCCCGACGCCCTCGAGTACTTCAAGGAGCGGGCGAAGAGCTGGAACGAGGAGTACGACCGTTGGAGGGGGGAGTTCGAACAGTGGTCACGCAATAATCCCGAGCTCAAGGAGCTCTGGGACCGATTCTTCTCTGATGAGGTACCCGTAGACTCCGACTTGCCGGTCTTCTCGGTAGGCGACAAGGAGGCAACCCGCAAGGTCGGCGGCGCCGTCATGCAGAAGCTCGCCGAGGCGGTCCCGAACCTCGTGGGCGGATCGGCCGACCTCGCGCCTAGCAACAACACCGCCCTCAAGGAGTACAACGACTTCTCGAAGGAGGACCGCTCGGGGCGCAACCTCCACTTCGGTGTACGCGAGCACGCAATGGGCGGCATCGCAAACGGAATGGCGCTGCACGGCGGCCTCCGGGTCTTCGCCGCGACGTTCCTCGTCTTCTCAGACTACATGCGGCCGGCCCTCAGACTCGCATCGCTGATGGGCCTCCCCGTCACCTTCGTCTTTACCCACGACTCAATCTACATCGGCGAAGACGGTCCGACCCACCAGCCGGTCGAGCAGCTCGCAGGACTCAGGTCCATCCCCGGCATGCAGGTCCTGCGCCCAGCAGATCCACAGGAGGCAGTCGAGGCGTGGAAGATGGCGATGGAGAATCCAGATGGTCCGACGAGCCTCGTCTTTACCCGTCAGAAGCTCTCGGTCTTCGAGAAGGCGGATACGGGTTGGAGAAAAACCATCCGCAAGGGAGCCTACGTCGCCGTCGACACGGAGGGCACACCCGACGTGGTGATCCTCGCATCGGGCTCAGAGGTCTCCATGGCGATAGAAGCGGCAGATAAGAGCGCAAAGAAAGTGAGAGTGGTCTCCGTGCTCGACAAGCGGGGACTCGACTGCATGGACCCGAAGGAGAAGTCGGCGCTCCTGCCGGAAGAGAGCCGCGTGATCGTGACAGAGGCCGGAATAAACGGAGACTGGGGCCTCTACGTGGACCGCGCCGAGGACCTCTTTACCATAAACCGCTTCGGCGAATCGGGCCCCGGTAACGATGTGGCTGCCCACCTCGGCTTTACCGCCGAGGTGCTGGCAAAACTCTGCGACGGGTAGACGGGTCGAAGCTTTATAGTTTTTTTGTGGTTCAAATCCTGGGGA
>CAYFVU010000152.1:0-5504 GCA_964346645.1 uncultured Spirochaetaceae bacterium
GAGGTCAGCTCTCGGCGAGTGCCGATTTTCCTTACCCCAGGATTTGAACCACAAACTACATCTCAGGTGCGAAATGAATGAGAGCGATGATGGCGAAGAAGTTGTAGAGAGTGTGAGCAACGGCGACCTCGTGGAGGGACCGTCGACGAAGATATCGGTAGGAGAGAAACAGCCCTATCGAAAAGGTAGCGAAGAAGCCGGTGAAACCCTGGTAGATGTGGCCTCCGGCGAAGAGGATGGACCCGCCGACAGAGGCTACGACCGCCTTCATGAAATAGGAGTGACCCTCGGTACCGGCCTCCCAGTTTTTTCTCGCCTCGTCATCCACCTCAGAAGAATATGGGATTTCTCGGGAACGTGCCGGTGCGAACTCGCCGAGGAGATAGGCGCGGAAGAAGAGCTCCTCGTGGTAGCCTATGAGGAGACAAGTCAGGAATATGAGTATATAGGTGAGGGGAGAAGAGAGAGAAAGACTCGCGAGCCCCTCCTGCATCTGGAGACCATCGCGGGAAAACGGCGCTCCAGCATCGAGAGCGGAAGTGAGCGCTGCCGCCGCAATGGCAACCGCTCCCACTCCGAGGAAGGTTACGAGGGTGGCACCGGTCTCTCTCCGTCGAGGAGCATGGAGGCCGTAGCGGAGGGCTGCGTCTTCCCTCGTGACCGAGAGGATGTAGAGGAGCAGAAGCAGTTGCGGGAGCGCGCTTATCATGTAGAAGAAGTGGAATTGAGGCGAGAGAAAGAGTTGCGGATCTATTCTTCCCGTCTGCCGTAGGTAGCCCGGAAGGTAGAATACGGCAAAAAAGAGAGCAGCTTCCACGAGTGTGCCGAAATCCGCTGCCGTATTCTGCATTTTTCTATGAAAAATAGTAGAATTCCTCCTCAAATGATATGCATGTTCGGATGTTACCTGATATACTTCGAACTGTATATAGTATAGCGATGCAATGTGGTGGTCTCAGTATACGGCGTGCTTTGTGAAAAAACCGTTGAGACCGCTTAATTTAACCTCTAATGGTACGATAATCGAAGTATGATCTGGTGGATACTGCTCGGCACCGTATTTATTCTCCTGCTCGTCGGAATAGCACTTCTTCGAAAAGCGGGCGGAGGGAATTTCCCATGGGTCTCCTTTTACGCGAAGGGAAAGGAGTCCGGCTTCTCGTTCTCCGAGGTCAATCTTCTTCGTAAGGTAGCCGTAGAAAACAGACTCAAGAACCCAACGTCGCTCTTCTGGTCTATTACTCAGCTCGATCGTTCGATACGAGGCATGATCATCAAGCTCCGATCCGAGAACCGACTCAACGAGCCGGAGACACAGAACTTCCTCTCGAAGCTCTTCGATTTTCGTAAGAACGTCGAATTCGACCTTCCCAAGTACAAACTAGGTCTCAAGAGCACACGAAAACTACCGAATCGCCAGCGTATCACCATAAACATTCCGGGCGTAGGCACGTACACTACGCAGGTCGCGGAGAATCTCCGCCGCTACATGGCCATAAGTTATCCCGAGGGGCCGAAGCTCCCTCCAGATTTCTCCTGGAAGGGGCAGAGACTGAATATGTATTTCTGGCGACAGGACGATGCCGGCTATGTTTTCGAATCGAAGGTAATCGACGACTTCTACGACAGGAAGTATCCCATACTCCACATATCGCACTCCGACTCGCTGGTAAGGAGTCAGAAGCGGCGTTCCATTCGGGTGGAAACCGACATTCCCGGGAACGTCTATCCCCTCAGAACGATCGAGGGAGCAACCGAAAATCCCGAGGCCAAGGGAGGTCTGCGCTGTAAAATCCGGGACATATCGGAAGACGGAGCGGCGGTGCTCATAGGCGGAAAGGCCAAGGTGGGAATGCCGCTGAAGCTGCAGTTCAAACTCTCTAAGTCCATCCTCGCCATGCCGGGAGTAATCAGGGGTGTCAATCACAACCAGAACAAGAACCAGTCGATACTCCACATACAGGCAAAGCCTCTCTCTGCAACAACCAAGAACAGAATTCTCATGTTCGTCTACGACCTCTTCGGCGAGCGAAGCGGCCCCGACACAAAGAAGAGAAAAAATCGATTTTAAATTCCTGCCGAAATAAACTATACTTCTCTGGTGAAGCGAACGGGGGTTATCGATGAATAGTGCGAACAGGGCCAAGTATACTTATCTCTCTTTTCTCTCTTTTATCTCTTTTCTCTCTTTCTTTCTTCTCATCTCATTCCTTGCCGCAGCTCCTCTGTCGGCGCAGCAGAGCTCTTCAGAGAGCGAGGGGAGCTCTACGGAACAGAGCGAAGGGGAACAGAGTAATCTCCTTCGAGCGTATCAGAGGAACTTTGCGCGGGGAAACCTCTCCACGAAGATCCAGATACTCCAGGATGCAGGCGAGACCGACGCCGAGGATATGGGAAAACTCTATGTACAGGCGGTAGACTTTTTCCTCGACAATCTCGAGAGCCTCAGCGATGACGCGACTGCGCAGGAGCTGGCGAAACTCGGTGCGCAACTTATCGGACAGACACAGTACCGAGAGGGCATTTCGAGATTGTGGATGTTGTTCGAACGGACCGAGAGTATAGAGATCCGAGTTGCCGTGATCAATGCCTTCGGGAGGCTTCTGAATCCGGAAGACAAGGTTCTCGAGGAGATAGAGACCTGGCTGCGGATTCAGAACGGCAAATTCAGGGAGGGCCGCGAAGTGAACAAGCAGCTCATCGGGGAGGCGATCACCACTCTCGGAAGTATAGGCAGCTCCTCATCTTTCGAACCGATCTTTACCGCCTCCGTACTCGGATACAGCCAGCAGATAACCGAGCGGGCCGAGAGCGCCCTGGATTCCCTCGGCGGAAACCTCTCCGAGCTCGTCATCGAGGTCCTCCGCAGCGGCTACCCGAACGAAAAGCTCAGTGCCCTCGAATGGGCAATGGAGAAGGAGGAGTTCGGCACGGAGCAGAAGGGACGCATCGCAACCGTCGCACTGGAGGAGGGGCTCGAGCGTTTCTCCTCCGCAGAGGACTCTCAGAAACTCCGGGAGCTCAGACTCTCCGCTGCACGTCACCTTACTGAGCTCGAGTGGTCTGAGGCCTCCTCGCTCGCAATAAAACACTTCAACCAAACCGTTACCGAAGTAGATACCGGAACGACCAGCCCCTCGGTACTGCTCGAGGCGATCGCGCTGCTCGGTTCAATAGGTACTCATGAAGCAGCCGTACGACTTTCCCTCTATTTAGAGGTACTGAACTCCTATGTGGAGAACGGCAGGAGAGTCAATGAACAGGTCGTCCTCGCGGTTATCAGAAACCTCGGAAGACTCGGAGACAATGTCGCCTTCGACCATCTTCTGCTCGTCAGGTACCTCGACTATTCGAGACGGGTCAAAGAGGCTGCACGAGAGGTGCTCAGAGAGCTGCGATAACCGCTGCTCAACGGCTCGCTCTCTTGGATGCAAAGACCTCGAAAACCTCACTCTCCCTCGGCTCATCTACTTTCTCCTCTATGAGCGGATTCACGATGCGGTACTGCTTATCCCGTGGCTTCTTCTCGTGTACGGATCTCTCAGCTGGGGACCCGATTTCTCGCAGGCTCTGCTTCTCGGTCTTGCTTTCGGCGCAGGCGGTGCAGCCTTGGGCCTCTCGCCTATAGCCTCCTCTATGCCTTCGTCTGCAACATCCCCGGCACTCCCGGTCAGCTGGAGAAGGTGCCGCATCAGTCTGCTCTGTCTCTCGTTGAGCGCCGCTGCGGCACTTTCCCTGACGCCTCTGGCGCTGCGAAGCGGCGGCTCTTTCGCTCCCGCTCCGTTTTTGGGGATGCCGCCGGAAGAGGTGACGGACTTGAGCGGCACCGTGGTCAGCGACCTAAGACCGGTCGGTACCGCAGAGTGCTTCGTTTTGGAAATAGACCGGGTAGGTGCGTCCGACGGCACTACGACGAGCGGCGGAGGCCGCTTGACGGTTTTCCTCTTCGGCGCGGCCTCTTCCGGAGGGGGCACTTGCCCGGAGGGTGGTCTTCGAACGGGAGAGAGCTCGCGTTCCGAAGAAACTGCAGAGAAGCTGAGCTGCGCATCTCCGAGCTGCCCTGCGGTTCTCAGGCGCGGCGAGCGGGTCTGTGGAAAGGTCTCCGTGAGGATGGAGGAGGAAAACGGAACAGACGGAGTAGGCAGCCGGAGAATCTTCGCCTCCGCCGTCGGCGGATTCTGCGGTTTGGGGTGGAGCTCCCGGTTGGAGCGGTGGAGGTCACGGGGGATAGAGTTCGTCCACGACAGGCTGCGCAGTGTGGGAGCACCCGCATCGGGGCTGCTCTCGGCGCTTCTCCTGGGCATTAGGGGAGCCGAGAGCGAGGGACTCTTCATCCTCTTTCGACGAAGCGGAGCGGTACATCTACTGGCGCTCTCGGGAATGCACCTGGGCTTCCTCTTTCTACTCAGTGCGGGGCTGTGCATCCCTCTCTTCGGCAGACGCATGGGGCTGGTGCTCACGCTCTTCGGTATGGTGGCGTACCTCCTCTTCGTAGGCTTTCGTCCCTCCCTCGTGCGGGCGGTGCTGATGAGCGGATTTGGCATCCTCTGGAGCCTCGTCTCCGTGCGAAAGATCGACACTACACGACTGCTCGTCTTTTCCCTGTTGTTGCAATCCGCTCTGATGCCGGCGGATACCCACAGCCTCTCCTTCGGCCTCTCCTATCTCGCCCTCTTCGGCATACTCACCGCATCCGGAGCCGTAGAGCACCGTATACCCTTCTGGATTCCTCCGTCGGTACGAAGCCTTCTTGCCGCGGGCATCACGGCCCAGGCCTTCTCCGCCCCCTTGCTCTTTTCCGTCTTCGGCGAGGTCTACCCAGGAGGCATTATCTCCTCCGTGCTGCTCACTCCGGCGGTGCTGCTGCTTATGGGGGGTGGGATCTTCTATCTCATCTGGTCATCCGTAGGATTCTTTACGCCGGGTGCTGCCTACGTTGCCGCGGACCAGCTCTTTCGAAGAGGACTAAGGGAGCTTGCGGGACTCGTAGAAGGGATGGCCGAGTTCTTTTCGAGGTTCCCGTCGATTCGGAGTACCGGCGGGGGTGAATTCGAGGTGGCGATCCTCTGGGGGGCGGTATTGACCCTCTTCGTGATGCTTCACTATGGTAGGATCATCGTTTCGATATATCGGAGAAGAGATGCAGCGAGTACGAAACCACGACTCCCCCGCGGCGATTCAGCAGTTTCTCACGGAGACGGGACTTGCCCCGTCGCGCCGATTTGGGCAGAACTTTCTCGTCAATCCGCAGGTGCGCAGACGAATCGTAGAGCTGCTTGAGGTCGAAACGCGGCACTCGGTTTGGGAAATCGGACCCGGCTTGGGATCGATGTCGGAGGAGCTTGCAGAGCGATGCGGGAAGCTCACCCTCTTCGAGATCGACAGGCGCTTTGCCGAGTACCTGCGCGAGCTGTTTGCAGAGCGGTCTCACGTCGTCGTCGTCGAGGGGGATTTTCTCCGGACGGGAAAACCTGCGATCGAGGATATCGGGGCTCCCGACAGAG
>CAYFVU010000153.1:0-5381 GCA_964346645.1 uncultured Spirochaetaceae bacterium
CCCTCTCCTCCGCCACCTCAGCTGTAAACAGATTGTTTGTGCCGACGAAATCGGCGACGAACTCGGCCCGGGGCTGTTCGTAGATCTTCTAGGAAGCGCCGGAAGGCTATGTACGGTAAAGTTTGCCAATGTGCGTGAGAAAACGAGGATAGGTACTTTGTAACTTTCCAAGGACAAAGCAAGTTAATACGTATAAACATTTTTGTATATATACATCATCGAACTACAATACGTCAAGGGTACATGGTCGTTCCGACAGGCCATGCACAGTTCGAAAGGGACAGCATCGTTCCGACAATGCGATTGCTAAAACAATGTAGAGAAGAGTGTGAAAAACAAGGCTTTCGGAAAAAGTAAAGAAAGATGATTGACAGAGTCAAGAAAAAAAGTTAATCTACATTAACATATTTACAAACCTAATATTATTAGGAGTCGCTAATTTTAAGGAGGTTCTATGAAACGTATGCATGTAATCATGCTATTAAGCCTTTCGATGTTAGTTCTGACAAGCCCGTTGTATGCCGGAGGGCAGTCCGAAAAGGCGGAAAACACCGGGCAGGAGGAGAAGCTGATCTTTACCGATCAGACAGACCGGGAGGTAAGGGTTACTCACCCGATAAACCGGATAGTGACCATCCCCATTCCCGCCGCCAGTATGATGATCGCTATGGACGGAGGCCCCGAACGGTTAGTCGGCATGCATCCCATGTCAAAAACGGCCCTCGAGGAGGGAATACTCAAGGAGTTTTATCCGGAGGCCCTTGAAATACGTAGTGACATCGTAGGCCAAGGCTTCATGCCTAATCCCGAGGCCTTGCTTGAAGTCGATCCGGATATCATCTTTCAGGCGGGCCACCTCGGAATGGATGTGGTTAGCCCCTTAGAAAATGCCGGTCTCAACGTGGGACTGCTGATCTACGAAAGTCCGGAGTCTATCGAGGGATGGATTGCGACATTCGGAAAGGTCCTCGGAAAGCAGGATAAGGCCGATCGTATCCTTGCCTGGCATCATTCCACCCGTAAGACCATCACCGAGCAGGTAGAAGAAATTCCAGAAGAGGAGAAGCCGAGGGTGCTCTATTTCCTTAGATATCTCTCAGGTAAGAAGGTAGCGGGAGAAGGTACGTACAACGACTTCTATATCAAGCTCGCTGGAGGGGTGAATCCCGCCGGCGACATGAACAGATTTCCCGATGTGAGCGAAGAGCAGATTATCGCCTGGGATCCCGAGATAATTCTTCTCAATGGGTTCGAATCAGATCTCATGCCGCAGCATGTGTACGAGAATGAGAAATTGGCCGACGTGTCCGCGGTAAAGAACCGCCGGGTATACAAGATTCCCCTCGGAGGGTACCGCTGGGATCCCCCCAACCAGGAATCACCACTTATGTGGAAGTGGCTTACCATGGTATTCCATCCCGACCATTTCGACTGGGAGCTGCGAAGCGAGATTGCCGAAAACTACGGATGGATCTATGGGCACACTCCAACGGAGCGGCAAATAGACGGCATACTCCGAATGCCCATGAATTCCGGCTCTCAGGGATATAAGCGTTTCGAATAATAATAGGACCGAGAGAATGAATAGAGAGACAGGAGGGGCGACTGCGAAGGAGAGCGCGGGGACCCACGAGGGTCTAGAAAACAGGAGGGCCTCAGATGCGAGGCTGATCATCTGGGTACTCCTCGCGGCGCTCCTTCTACTCACCACGATCATATCTGTTGGAATAGGCCGCTATTCAATCTCACTTAGCCGCGTGGTAGGCATTATTGCTTCGCGATTTGTTCCCCTGGAAGCTTTCTGGAGTTCCACCGATGAACGGGTCGTCATGTTAATCCGTACTCCAAGAATTCTTCTTGCGCTCTTTTCCGGAGCAGGGCTTGCCTTGAGCGGTGCCGCTCTCCAGGGGGTTTTTCGAAACCCCCTGGTAGGGCCTCAGATTATAGGAGTTACCACGGGAAGCGGGTTCGGAGGTGCCCTTGGAATATTGTACTTCGGGAGTCAGTTCATGACTATGGGCTTCGCCTTTCTTTTCGGTCTTACATCAATAGCTCTTGTGTATCTTATGAGTCGCTCTAAAGGCCGCTCCCCCGTGCTGATGCTGGTTCTTTCGGGGGTAATAGCCAGTGCCTTTTTCAATGCCCTTACTTCGCTCATTAAATATGTGGCGGACCCGTATGACAAGCTTCCGGCCATCGTTGTATGGCTGATGGGCAGTTTCTCTACCGCCACCTATCAACAGTTTTTTATAACCTTGATGCCTATCTCAGTCGCCGGCATCTTTCTCTTTCTCATTCGCTTTCGTATCAACATAGTGAGTCTCGGCGAGGAGGAGGCAGAGGCAATAGGAGTACATACCGATCGAATACGGTGGATGATTCTCATCGCTGTAACCATCGTAACAGCCGCAGTGGTTTCGGTAGCGGGAGTCGTCGGGTGGATCGGCCTGGTGGTTCCTCATATCGCCCGTATGCTGGTGGGCCCCGACCACAAGAAACTACTGCCGGCATCGGCTCTCATCGGCGGTATCTATACCGTATGGATCGACAATATCGCACGGGCGGCAACAGCATCGGAAATTCCCCTGGGGATAATCACCGCGATTATCGGAGCCCCGGTTTTCGGATATTTGTTGAAGAAGACTCAAGCGAGAGGATGGAAACATGATTGAAGCAAAGCAGATAGGTTTTACCTATGGAAACGATGAATTCGTATTTAGAAATCATTCGTTTCAGACAAAAAAGGGAGAGATAATGGCGATTCTCGGCCCGAACGGCAGAGGGAAAACAACTCTTCTTAAATGCATCATGGGGGTTCTTACCCCTCAGGAGGGAGAGGTGCGTATCGACGGTGAATACGGCTACGTGCCGCAGCACAGTATGAGTGTATTCTCCTATACGGTGCGCGACATGGTAGTTATGGGGCGGGCGCGGTACATACCGCTGCTCTCCTCTCCAAAGAGACACGATTACCAAGTCGCCGATTCTATTATCAACATGATGAATCTCAGTAGATTCGAATCGCGCTATTTTACCGATCTTTCCGGGGGAGAGCAGCAGCTCGTCCTTATAGCTCGGGCCCTTGCGTCGGAGTGCAGCATACTGATACTCGACGAACCCACCGCATCTCTGGACTTCAAAAATCAGGCGAGGGTCCTCCGGACTCTTAAGAAACTCAGCAGGGAACACGGGATTAGCATTGTATTTACAACTCATTCACCAAATCATGCGGCCCACCTCGCCGATCGGGTGATGCTCATGTATTCGCAAGACGACTTTCTATTCGGGGCGGTGGATGAGGTTATGGCGGATGGTCAGCTCGACAGGCTGTACGGGCTGGAGATAAAGAAGCTCGAATACAGCCACTCAGGTGGAGCAGGGCGGGCTATAGTGCCTGTCTTTAGTTAATAAGCACACAAGGAGAAATTATGAACAGAATAGGAGTCCTCTATTCGGGGATAAGCTTTCAACATCAGACTTTAAATAGTCCAAAGTATCGTGGGTTGTTTATGCCCATAGATGTGTACGATCTGCCCTCAATCGATCTGCGAAAATACGATGCGATCATTGTCCCGCGTTCAGTAGATCAGGTTGCCTTGAACGACTACAGGAGGGTGATTCGAGAATTCCTTGACATGCCGGGGATTCTCGTAGTGTTAGGTGACTACAACGGAGACTGGCTGCCGGGCTGCCGGCCCGGAGGCTTTACCCCCGAAGACGACGAACCTCTTAACAAGATACAAAAACACCCGGTTCTGGCGGGGATCGAATCGGCCGACCTCCACTGGCACAAGGGGATAAACGGCCTCTGCAGTCACGGTCATCTTTCCCCGCCTAAGGGGGCTGAGACCATCATACAAAATGAGAGAGGCGATACCATTCTCTACGAGGACCGGGTAAGTACCCGCGGTGTCATCCTGGCGGGAAGCCAATTTGATCTCTTCTGCCATGCTTTTTCCAACGACCAGGGAGCGGTGCAGGCGCTTAACAACATGGTAAAATGGATCGACGGCGAGGCTGAAAACATTCGTAATGCGCGAAAACGCAAACGAATTGGTGTTATCTACAGTGGCCTCCACTTCCACTACAACCTTTTTACCAGGCCTGAATACGAGGACATAGAACTGATATATATCCGCAGACTCGGGAATATAGACCTCGAAGGATATGACGTTCTCATTGTACCAAGGGAAAGTAATCAGGAGATACTCTATGCGCAGAGGGCCAAGCTGATACACTACCTCGATCACGGGGGAACGATAATGTCCTTCGGTGAGGTGGTAATTCCCTGGCTTCCGGGGCTGGTATGGAGTAAAAAGCTTCCAAAGGTCTCGCTGCCGGAAAATGCCGATTCTGACTATATTCCCGGTACAGTCCATACCGATACATTGCAAATCGAAGTCCCCGAACACAGTATTTTCAATGGAATTGGCCTCGAGGACATGCGCTGGCACTTCCACGGCGTCTTCGCTCCCCAGCCGGGTCAGCAGACCCTCCTCTCCGACGGGGAAAACGGAGCCGTAGTTTTACTCGACGAGAACTCTTCTAATGGGACCGTGCTGGCCACTACCCTCGACCCGGAAGAGCATGCCGGTTTTGGCGTGGTTACGATAACGGAAAAATTTTTACAGCGCTGTATCGAGTGGGCGCGGAGTAGAACCAAACATGAGGTGTATGTATGAAGATTATGATAGAAACAAAGGCGATACAAACGCTGCTCTACGGGACCCTTAGCTGTCAGTGTCCCGTCACTCCTAAAACCGAGGAGGCCTGGGTCGGCCGGTGGAGGGAAATATCGGGTGAGGAGATTACCCCGATAGAGCCTTTCATGAGAATTGCCGATGCCAATCCGCATAAGACACCTCTGCATATCTTTGTAGATTTCTGTACTTTTTCGAAGGAAAATCCTGACGATTTCACCATTAGCCAGGATGATGCGCTTCGGTATTTCAGCTCTGTATACCATTTCGACCGTATCCTTGATGCTTTCAACCCGCTCTCGGTCTTCGATTCGCCGTCTCATTTGGTCGGTCACATGCTGTTGCCGGTAAAACTTGAAGAAAAACCCTCTTCCGAGGACTTGGAATGCAGCTTTTCACTGGATGGCCGTTCCATCACTTTCAAACATGTAGTTCTCCCTCCCGATGTACGCGAGACGAGTGCCGAGGGCTGGTATGGTTTTCACTTCGGTTCGATTCTGACGGGGATTAATGAACGGCAAAAACAGATGGTCGAGGCACATCTGCTGAGGATAGAAGGGTTCCGCAGCCTCCTCGGGAAGGTACGAGAGGTCGATTACCGGGATTACCAGAGCTTCGGGAATTATCACGACCGCGTCGTGCGGCGATACGAGAGAAACGGATTTCTGTAATACAGCCCTC
>CAYFVU010000154.1:0-5317 GCA_964346645.1 uncultured Spirochaetaceae bacterium
CTACCCGGAATCGGTGTGGCCGTTTGGGTAGAACCTCGCCTGTCAGATGCCCAACAAAGAGGATCGTGCGTTTACGGCTGCACGGTCGAGCAGGTGTTTGCCGTCCGTCTGGATCCGGATGGTTTTTCATTTTCCTCCACTACTCAGAGCCTGGTGACAATTCCCTCGCGGCTAAAGCGGGGGGCAAGCCTTTCGATGAGAAAGTAAAAGATAAAGCCCGCAACCGTCAGTATATATCCCGGAAAAAATGGTTTCAGTTACCTTTGTATAGGCGTTGACTCTAAAAAAAAATTGACAAATTCAAAAACTTGGCGTTTAATTAATATAGTTAGTAATGTGTTAGTTTATTGTTAAACTGCACATTGTGTAACGTATTAAAAATTTTTCAAAAGGAGAGGCTGTATGAGAAAAGTTAGCTTGATAGTGCTTGTACTAGCACTGCTTGCAGCACCGCTGTTTGCCGGCGGGCAAAAGGAGGAAGCTGCCGAAGAAAAGGAGACGGTCGAGATCACCGAACCGGTAACGATTCAGTTCTGGCATGCGATGGGAGGTTCGCGTATAGAACTGATCCAGGGTATTGTGGATGACTTCATGGAAGCAAATCCCAATATTACAGTAGAGGTGCAGTACACCGGCTCTTACAATGACACACTCAATAAAGTAAAGGCTGCATCGAAAGCCAACAACGCACCGCACGTATTCCATCTGTACGAGATAGGAACTCTGCAAATGGTGCACAGCGGTATTATCACACCGATTCATGAACTCACCGACTGGGAACCCATCAACTGGGACGATTTCTTTTCTCCGGTGCACAGTTACTACATCGTCGACGGAAAACACTACTCCATGCCCTTCAACTCTTCGACCCCGCTGCTGTACTACAACAAAACCATGTTTGAACAAGCCGGATTAGACCCTGAGAAGCCCCCGCGGACTTTCGCTGAGGTAGTGGAATACGCAGAAACTTTGAAGCAGGAAATTCCTCAGCTGAAGGCTCCGATAACCTGGAACCTGCACAGCTGGTATTTTGAGCAGTTCCACTGCCTGATGGATGCACCCTTCGTAAACAACGACAACGGTCGCAAGGGCGAATTGCCGACAGAGGCGGTATTCAACGGCGAAGCCGGTCAACAGATTCTCGAGTGGTGGACCGGTATGGAAGATGACGGTCTGTTCCTCGACGTTGGTCCGGGATGGCAGAACCACCGCGCCGCCTTCGGTTCCGGTGAGGTTGCCATGGTCATGTCTTCTACCTCCGACGTAAACCAGCTGACAGGACTGCTGGCCGAAAAGGGCTGGGAAATGGGAACCGGTTTCATCCCGCGTCCCGAAGGTGCCGACGGCGGCGTTGCAATCGGCGGAGGCTCCCTGTGGATTACCAACAATCAGCCCGACGAAGAACTGCTCGCTGCGCTCAAGCTGGTCAAATACATCTCCAGCGACGAGCCGCAGATGCGCTGGCACAAGGGCACCGGTTATTTCCCGGTCCGCAAAACTGCCATGGAAAAACTCGAGGCGGAAGGCTGGTTCGACGAGAATCCGAACTTCAGGACAGCATTTGATCAGCTCTTAGAAAGCCCTTATACCGTGAATACATCAGGATCTCTCATGGGGGTATTCCCCGAAGCACGCTCTCTGGTTCAAACTGCGATTCAGAGGGTATATGCTGGAGAAATGAGTGTAGAAGAAGCTCTGGACGAAGCGGCCCGTAAGACAACCGAATCTATCGAGGAGTGGAACGAGCTTGTCGAATAGAAAAGAGTAGTAAGTAGAGATAATTAAAAAAGCATGCGGGCGGCACGTAGAGCCGCCCGCTATTCAGTAGAGAGGGGATTAAGAATGCAGTCTTACTTTCGTGAAAAATGGCTTCCCTATATCCTGCTATTGCCAACCTTTGTGGTATTGATAATTTTTTTATTCTATCCGGCGCTCGAGACGTTTCGCCTCAGTTTTTATAAGGTGCATCCCTTCGGGATGAAGAAGATCTTCGCCGGTGTGGGGAATTTTGTAAAACTGTTTACAGACGAAGTGTATATCAAGAGTTTTACCACTTCTTTGATATTTTCGATTGCGGTGGTTTTGGTTGGTCTTACCATTTCGATGCTTATAGCAGTGCTGCTGAACCAGAATATCAGAGGAATCAAAATATACCGGACGCTTCTCATTTGGCCGTATGCTCTCTCTCCGGCAATTTCCGGAGCAATATTCCGATTTCTGTTCAATCCGGCCAACGGTTATCTGAACCACTTTTTCGAAGTCATGACCGGAATCAATCCCCCCTGGCTGACCAACGGCAGTCTGGCTATAGTGGTGGTGACTGCCGCCGCCACCTGGAAGAATCTGGGCTACAATATCATCTTCTTTCTGGCCGGATTGCAGAATGTGCAGAAGGAGGCCATCGAATCGGCGCAAATCGACGGGGCCGGGGCGGTGAAGCGGTTTATCTATATCACTTTTCCGATGCTCTCGCCGACTACCTTCTTTCTGCTGGTAATGAACATCATCTATTCCTATTTCCGTTCCTTCGGGCTGATCGATGTACTCACCGAAGGCGGACCGGCGAATGCGACCAATATACTGATCTATCAATTATACAGAGACTTCTTCGTCAACTCGAAAACCGGATATGCAGCCGCAGAGAGTCTGATTCTCTTTTCGTTGGTTGTACTGCTTACCCTTGTTCAGTTTAAGACCACCGGCAAACGGGTCTATTACCAATAGGAGAGAGAAATGATTAGATCAAAACGACAAACTTTTTTTCTGCATGCAGTCATAATTTTTGTCATACTGGTGGTGAGCTTGCCGGTGATCCTCTCATTTGTCATAAGCACACAAACTCCGGCCCAGGTCTACTCGTCGCCGCCCCGCATACTCCCGGCGGGGCACTTTGCCAACTATGCAGCCGCCTGGAAGAGTGTTTCTCTCGGACGGATGATGCTGAACTCTACTATTATCGCCGTATCGGTAACTGTCGGCAAGATTATTCTCAGTCTGTTCGCTGCGTTTGCCTTTACCCATTTCGAATTCAAAGGCAAGAACATTCTGTTCTTTATCGTCCTGATAACACTGCTGCTACCGATTCCGGTTCGAATTGTAGCGTTGTTCGGCATAGTCAGCAGTTTCGGCTGGATAGATACCTATTCCGGCTTGATCTTCCCGTTTCTGGCCAGCGCCACCGGTACCTTTCTGTTTGTACAGCGCTTTCGCACCATACCGGTAGATCTGCTCGATTCGGCAAAAATGGACGGCTGCCGTCCGATGCGCTATCTGTTCCAGATACTCATACCTCTCTCAAAGAACACAATCGGCGCGCTGACGGTCATCGAGTTCATCTATATCTGGAACCAGTATCTGTGGCCTTTGATGGCCACCAACAGCGAGCACATGCGGGTGGTGCAAATAGGTGTGAAGATGCTGATTCAGGCCGAAGCGATGAACAACTGGGGCGTCATTATGGCTGGCGTTATGATTACCATGCTCCCGCCGCTGATTGTGTTCTTCGTTATGCAGGAGAGCTTTATGAAGGGATTCGCTCTGGCATCGGAAAAGTGAATTAAACCGGCGGGTAGGCAGGTATTTAAGAGTGTAACCGAAGCGGCGGCCTGCTGCGGCGGGGCAGAAGGGATAGCTCTTCTCTATCTCGATTCCTGACTCCACTTTCTTATCTTCTCGGAGAAATCTTCTTTATCGAAGGGTTTGCTCAGATAATCGTCCATTCCCGCGGCAAAGCACTCCTCTCTGCCGCTATCGGTTACATCCGCCGTTAAGGCGATAATGGGGATCGATGTATTCCCCTCCCCCGAAGCTCCTTCCCGGATCCGGCGAGTAGCCGTGTATCCATCCAAAACCGGCATTTGACAATCCATAAAGACAAAGTCATAGCTGTTTTGTGATATTTTCTTTAGCGCCTCCTGGCCGTTTATCGCCGAATCGGCCCTGCATCCCATCTTCTCCAGCATGCTTACGGCTATCTTTAGATTTATCTTGTCGTCCTCCGCTACCAGGACGGAGATAGCCGGGGCCTCGCCGGGCTCGCCTGCGGATTCATTCTTAAGTGCAGATTCATCTTCTGCCACCGTCTCGAGGTCCAGGGTAAACGAGAAGGTGCTCCCGTAACCCTCGCGGCTCTTTACCTCGAGCTTTCCTCCCATTGTTTCAACTATCTGCCTCGCAATTGCCAATCCAAGCCCAGTACCGCCGAATAGGCGAGCGCTTGAATTATCCGCCTGAACAAATGGGTCGAACATCGACTCCTGTTTCTCTTTCGGGATTCCGATGCCCGTATCCTCGACTTTAATTTTAATACGTGCTCTGCCTTCGGAACGTTCGAGAAGATGTGCCGACACGAAAATTTCCCCCTCGGCGGTAAATTTTACCGCGTTGTGTGTCAGGTTCATTACCACCTGTCTTATTTTTTTGTAATCGCCAATCAGTGTTCGGGGAATAGTCGAGTCAAAACTCTTTTTCAAGGAAAGACCCTTTTCTTGGGCGGCAATCTCGACAGAGGGGAGAATTTCGTTAAGCAGATCCAGCAGATTAAAGCGCTCGTGTAAGATATCGAGTTTTCCCGTATCAATCTTCGAAAAGTCAAGAATATCGTTGAGGACCCCGAGCATGTGTTGGCCGCTTTGCTCGAGCTGTTTCGCGTATTTCCGCTGTTTTTGATCAAGATCGGTATCTAAAAGAAGCTGCACCATCCCGAGAACACCGTTCATGGGTGTTCGGATCTCGTGACTCATGTTGGCGAGGAAGAGGCTCTTGGCTCTATTGGCCTCCTGTGCCTGTTCGGCAAGATCCTGGGCAATGGCCTTCTGCCGCTTGAGATCGGCATTAATGCGCTTGAGTTCTTCCGCCGCCTCGACTCTCTCTGTAATATCGGTGTGGGAACCCGCCATACGCACCGGTTCCCCTTTTTTGTCGCGAACCGCCTTCCCACGGGCCAATATCCATCTGTACGACCCGTCCTTGTGTCGCATGCGGAACTCTTTACTGTACTGTACAGCATCTCTCTCGAGGTACTCGTCAATAGCGGCCATAACTTTCTCTCTATCATCGGGATGGATGAGCTCTTTAAAAGTGTCAAAAGAGTTGCTCAGCTCATCATCCCGATAGCCGAGTATCTCCTTCCAGCGCGGCGAAAGGTAGAGGGTCTCTTCGCGTAGATCCCAATCCCAGATACCGTCGTTTGAGCCGAGTATCGCCAGCTGATACTGCTCGCGGCTTTGCCGCAGTTTCTCCTCCATCGCTTCGTGTTCGCTAATATCACGAAAGACTCCTACCCGGCACTCTCTGCCCTCGAGATCAAAACTTCCGC
>CAYFVU010000155.1:0-5269 GCA_964346645.1 uncultured Spirochaetaceae bacterium
AGCCGAATACTCCTGTAAATGAAATATCACGGTTTCAGAAACCCTAGCTCCGTTCGGCCTCCGTGACCGAGAGGTACTCCTCTCCCCTTTTGGTGAGGTTGAGCAGGTAGCTGCTCTCCTTCAGGCTGATGTGGACGAGGCCCCTTTTCGCGGATGCATCGGCCACCTTCTTCAATCGGCTGTAGCCGTGACTCCGGTAGTCTACACCGGCATTCTCGAGTCCGCGGCCGATGTCGAGGAGCTTTGCCTTGCTCCCCTCGCTCGTGTGGGTCTTTCCGGTCGCCTTGAGGGCCTTGAGGAACTCGGTGATGATCGTGGGGTGATGGTTCTCGTGCTCCTGCTTCTGACGGAGGACCGAGACTACGAGATTTTGGTCGCGGAACCGGATGTAGACGACCCCGCGCCTCTCCGCCTCGGCGAGATACGCCTGCCAGGACTCGAAGCCTAAGGTTTCCTCGTCGAAGCGCTCGTTCATCAGTTTGAGACGGACCCGCACGTTCTCCACGGTGGCCGGTTTGCTGCGGTTCTCTATGTGGAAGATCGCCTCTCGCAGGAGCACGAAGGACTCCTCGAGGCCTATCACCGGCTCCGCCTCGCCGTGGGCCGGCTCTTCGATGGGTACGACGGTGAGATCGCGAAAATCCTTGTAATCGTCCACAGCGACGAGCAGCTCCTCTTCGGCGTATCTCGCATCGCAGAGGACTTCGGTCTCCACGTCGTATGCAGCCACCTCCTTCACGACCCTGGTATAGGCCGCATCTCCGGTAATGAGGATCAATTTCTTGATCCGGGGGTAGAGGGTAGGAAGCTCGACCGTCTGTGTAGCGATGATGAACCGGGGCTCCTCGCCCGCCTTCTTCGGCAGGTGGATGAGATCGAATGATTCTTCGGAGAGCTGCCGTGCCGTAGTCTTGTGTCCGGGTCTCGACCAGTCTCCGTAGACCCTGGTGACCGCGAGCCGCCCCTCCGACCGGACGTAGTTGAGCAGCCCCCGCACGAAAGTGGAGTTGATGCTCGGGGTAACGTTTTCGATATCCCAGACAATCGCAATGGTATCTTTTCTCATCCTTCCCCCTTCAGGCGTTCCGGCTGTTGTGTTTTGTTGCAACCGGTCTTCCCGAGTATACTCGCTCTCCGAGGAAATTGGCAACACCAGATTTCCCGGTTCGGAGGAGATCCATCAAAAAGTGCTCCTGCGAACTCGCACTCGCGTGCACCGGCAGGGCGCCCGGGTAGCGGCCCTAGGCGCCGATCGTCTCCGCCGTCTCGGCCTTGCCGACGGGCTCGAACTCCAGCTCCTCGCCGGAGGAGAGGGAGAGGCGCACGCGATTTCCCTCCTTTACCTCGCCTTCGAGTATCTTTCTCGCAAGCGGGTTCTGTACCATCGTCTGTACCGTCCGTCTTATAGGCCGGGCGCCGAATGCCGGGTCGTAGCCGACCTCGGCGATCTTCCGCTTTACCTCGTCGTCGATCTCGAGGACGATCCTCTTCGCGTCGAGGCGCTTCTGCACCATCTCGAGCTGGATGTCGACGATTCTGGCGATCTGCTCTATACCGAGTCTGCGGAACATGATGATGTCGTCGATACGGTTGAGGAACTCCGGCTTGAAGGTCTGCTTCATCATCGTGTCGACCTGCTTCTCCACGTCCTCGAGCTGCTGGGCCTGCAGGATCAGGTCGCTGCCTATATTGCTCGTCATTATGACGATGGCGTTGCGGAAGTCGATTACCCTCCCCTGGCCGTCGGTCAGCCTTCCGTCGTCGAGCAACTGCAGCATCACGTTGAAAACGTCCGGATGCGCCTTCTCGATCTCATCGAAGAGGATTACCGAATAGGGACGCCGGCGCACCGCCTCGGTGAGCTGCCCCCCCTCCTCGTAGCCGACGTAGCCGGGGGGCGCCCCGATGAGACGTGAGACGGAGTACTTCTCCATGTACTCGCTCATGTCGATCCTCTGCAGCGCACGCTCGTCATCGAAGAGGAACTCTGCGAGCGTCTTTGCCAACTCCGTCTTTCCGACGCCCGTCGGTCCGATGAATATGAAGGATCCGAGGGGACGGTTCTCGTCCGAGAGTCCTGTCTTGTTCCGTCGTATGGCGTCGGAAACGGCCACGATCGCCTCGTCCTGTCCGACCACCCGCTGCTCGAGGGTCGACTCGAGGGAGAGGTACTTCGCCATCTCGCTCGCTAACATCTTGGATACGGGGATACCGGTCCAACTCGAGACTACGAGGGCAATGTCCTCTTCGGAAACCTCCTCGCGCAACAACGGACTCTCGCTCTGCAGCTTCTCGAGCTCCTGTCCCTTCTGCTCGAGCATGCTCTTGGTCTCGGGAATCTTGCCGTGCTTTATCTCCGCGGCTTTGTTGAGGTTGCCCTCTCGCTCGAAGCGCGCTTCGTCGCGCTTGTACTCCTCGAGCTGCGCCTTCAGATCACGGATCTCGTCGATGATCCCTTTCTCGTTCTGCCACTGCAGCTGCATGGTATCTCTCTTGCTGCGTAGCTCGGCGAGCTCCTTCTCGAGTTTCTGCAGCCGCTCCTTCGAGGCCTCGTCCTCCTCACGGGTGAGGGCCTGACGCTCTATGTCGAACTGCAGGATACGGCGCTGTATCTTGTCGAGCTCGATGGGCTGGCTCTCGATCTCCATCTTCAACCGACTCGCCGCCTCGTCGACCAGGTCGATCGCCTTGTCCGGCAGAAAACGGCTGGTGATGTAGCGGTCCGAGAGCGTCGCTGCGGCTATCAGGGCGTCGTCCTTTATCCGAACCCCGTGGTGGACTTCGTAGTGGTCCTTGATCCCCCGGAGAATAGCGACGGTGTCCTCGGCGCTCGGCTCCTTAGTGTATACCTGCTGAAAGCGCCGTTCGAGGGCCGCGTCCTTCTCTATATTCTTACGGTACTCGTCGAGGGTAGTCGCACCTATGGCGCGCAAATCGCCCCGTGCGAGGGCCGGCTTGAGCAGGTTGGAGGCGTCCATCGCCCCCTCCGCCGCTCCGGCGCCGACGAGGGTATGCAGCTCGTCGATAAAGAGGATGATCTGCCCTTCCGACTCCGAAATCTCGTGTATGACCGCCTTCAGCCGCTCCTCGAACTCACCGCGAAACTTCGCGCCGGCAACCAAGGCGCCGAGGTCGAGGGCCAACAGTTTCTTGTTCTTAAGGCTCTCGGGCACGTCGCCTGAGACGATCCGGATGGCAACGCCCTCGGCGATAGCCGTCTTTCCGACGCCCGGCTCCCCGATGAGCACCGGGTTGTTCTTCGTGCGCCGCGAGAGCACCTGCATGACCCGGCGAATTTCCTCGTCCCGGCCGATTACCGGATCGAGCTTCTCGCGTTTAGCCAGACCTGTCAGATCGCGGCAGTACTTCTCGAGCACCTGATACCGCCCCTCGGGATTCTGATCGGTCACCCGCTGATTGCCGCGGATGCCCTGCAGGGCCTGCAACACCGCTTTACGGGTCACCCCGTGCCGGTTCAAGAGCTCGGATGCCCTCCCCTCCTGCTCGAGGATGGCGAGTAATATGTGCTCGGCGCTTATGTAGTCGTCCTTGAGGCCGTCGGCCTCCTTCTCCGCATTACGGAGTACGTTACCTAGCTCCGGAGAAAGACTCACTTGTGATGAGGCGCCGTACATCCGCGGTTTGTCGTTCAAGTCTTTATCGAGCTCGGAGACAACCGCCTGCTTGTCTGCGCCGATTCTGTCGAGCAGCGGTGGTATTACGCCGTCCTGCTGTGAGAGGAGGGCCATGAGGTAGTGCTCCACATCCACCGTACTGTGGTTGTACTTCGTCACGAGGCTGTCGGCCTCCTGAAGCGCCTCTTGGGCTTTAACCGTCATTTTATCGTATCTCATCTATATCTCCAGGTAATTAGTTTGATTTTTAGACTCTTTCCTTTACAATACAACACGTCTTTGCGTTTAAAATACTGAGACTCTCATGAGGGGTCAAACAAAAGGAGCATGTATGTCCGAGCAATCCGAACAGAACGATGAACGCATGGTGCTGATCCACGGATTCAGCAGGGAAGAGACCGTCACGATCATGCGGGCGGTCAAATCGGCGGTACAGGACCCGCAGGGCGTAGCCTTCACCACCTCCACTCCCTCCAACCTGGATTGGAAACTGAAGGATCTCATCCTCGAAGTGAGGGAAGAGCACGCCTACATGCAGAAGAACCCCCCGAAGGGAACTACATGAGCTTTCTCCTTCTCAACCTGCTGCTCGCGGCTCTCCCCTCCCTCGTCCTGCTCTACTACTTCTACCGGAGGGACAGCCGCAAGCCCGAGCCCCTGCGGCTGATCTTCCGCGTATTTCTCTACGGCATCGTTATCGTTTTTCCCGCCGCGCTCATAGAGATGCTCCTCGACGCCTCAATCGTGAGCGATGTACCTATCTTCCGCAACCTCTTTCGGGCCTTCATCGTCGCCGCCTTCGTAGAGGAGGGCCTCAAGTACCTGGTGGTAAAGAACTTCGTCTTCGACAGGCCGGAGTTCGACGAATTGACCGACGGCATCATCTACACCATCACCGCGAGTCTCGGTTTCGCCTTCTTCGAAAATCTCTTCTACAGCTTCGGCGGTACGGCGACCCTCATCGTCCGTGGTTTTACCGCCGTTCCTCTCCACGCGGCTGCCTCGGGTATCATGGGCTACTACATAGGGATCGGAAAGTTCCAGAACGCCCTCGCTCTGCAGCGGGGCCTCCTAATGGCCGTGCTGATCCACGGTCTCTACGACTTTTTCCTCTTCCAGGGCGGTCTGCTCTCCTTTCTCGTCATCCCACTGCTTATCGCCGCCTTCGTGCATCTTCTCAAACTCTACCGCCGCGCCGCACGAGCCGACAACGAGTACGGTAGAGTATAGCCCCCTCGGGGCGGACATGTCCTGCCGACCGGCACGTATCGGACCGGAGACCTCTCCTCCGGCCCGATGCAGCGCCGCTACCGCACTCACACTCCAATCTGCCGGGCCGCCGTATCGAGCCCCTGAATAATGTGCTACCCCCTTGACTAAGACGAGGTGTTTGGGTATTTTATACACAACGACGCAGGGTAGAGCAGTTGGTAGCTCGTCGGGCTCATAACCCGGAGGTCGCAGGTTCAAGTCCTGCCCCTGCTAAAAAGAGAGTCGAACCTTCCTGGTTCGGCTCTCTTTTTTTGTGGCTAAGCAGGACTTGAAACGGAGGCACGGCGCGACCACATCGGGAGCGCAAAACGACAGGATGTCGTTTTAGTGCCGCAGACGGCCCGGAGGGAGCCGTCAGGATG
>CAYFVU010000156.1:0-5233 GCA_964346645.1 uncultured Spirochaetaceae bacterium
CTCCGCTTTTCGGTACCTCGATGTCTCCCTGTTCATCGAGAATTCGAATAATCTCGAGCACCTTCGCCCTCGCCTCCTCGGGGCTTCCCTCGGGGGGAGCTCCCATGTACTCCATCTCCTCACGCAGCAGCTTCCCCGCTCGACTCGACATGTTGCGGAAAAATGCCTCGCTCACCTCATTCGATACTCCCGAGAACGCCTTCGCCAGCTCCTGCGAATCTATCTCCCGCAAAACTTTCTGGATGTCCCTGTCGGAAAGACGGAGAATGTCTTCGAAACGGAGAAGCCGTTTCGATATCTGCTCCGTCAAATTCGGACTGAGACCTCGCAGCCTCGAGAGCATGGAGTTGCGACGCTGCTCTCCGAGCCCGTTCAGCAGCTCGGCGCAGACCTCCGCCGAATCGAATCCTCTATCCGTTTGGGGGTGCAACTGCGCGTAGGCAGGGGTATATTCTTCGAGTACTTCGCCAAGAGTATGCCGGGCACTAGAGAGTGCAAGCATCGGGTCGATCGATGAGAGGGCCGAGAGTATCTCAGCACCCTTCTCTTCTTCGAGTTCGGAGAGCACCGGCGCCCCTTTCTCCGCCCCGAGCTGGGCGAGTAGAAAGGCCCCGGCCTCCGGTGGCTCCCTTTTACAAAACGCAGAGAGAACCTCGGACGGCAGATCGGAGATCTCGGATCTCTCCCCTCCTTCTCTACCCATCCCTTCAGGATTCGATGAGCTCGCCGATTCCGTCTCCCCGCGGCTCTCGTTCTCCCGCCGAAAGAGCGTACCGGCAGGAACATCTGTGAGTATCCTCAGCATCATGCCCCGCTCCCCGGCCTCTATACGGGCCGGTATCTCGGGTCCTTCGCCTATCCTCACCCGCACGGGGTCCCGGGAGGAGGAGTCGAGCTCCACGATCGCCCCCTCCTCTAATGAGAAAAGCTCCCCGAGTGTTATGGAGACCGTGCCGAGAATCGCACGAACTTCGAGCAGTGACGGTGTTTTTTCGCGACCCGCTCGAAGCCTCGAACCTGTCTCACTCCGAAGGCTCGCCTCGGTCACCCGCAGACCGAGCCTCTCCCCCACGAGAACCACCTCTCCCCTCCCTACCTGCACTCCGAGTTCCGGAATAAAAAGAACCGCGGGATCTTCCGCCTGGGCATCGAGCTCTATGAGGCTGCCCCGCCTCAGAGACCGAATCTGCCCGGGGGTGAGGCAGGCACTGCCTTTGTACACCGACATGCCCACCGTGGTGCCGGCTATCAGCTCATCGAGATCGTCCACCGCCTCCGCAGGACCTTCCAAAGGAAAGAAGAAGGCCCCGCCTTCCTTCCTCATCTTCACGAGAGCTATGCTCCTATCTCCCAGGAAGAGATTTCCCGTCTTTCCGGCAAACTCCTCGAACCGTAGCTCTCCGTCTTCCGACTCGATGCGGGAGAGGCGGTGGATCTCCCGCCGAAACCTCAGCGAAAGGGGAAGGGGAATCTCTCGAAGGGAGGTGATTTTTCGTCCCATAAGCTGCTCCTCACTACTTTTAGATATAGCGCCCGGGATAACCGGCCCGCAGCCGTATCGAGCTCCCCTTGCGCCAAGTCTCGAGTTGAGAACGGCTCACTCCAAAGAGTGGAAACTCCGGCCTGACGGAGACCCGAATCGCCCCCAAATCCGGTACCGCCTTCGCCCCTCTCTCTACTCGGCTCTCTTCGACAGCCGTCTCCGCTCCTGCTCGGAGGACCGGGATGAGCTCTTCTGCAAGGCGGTGGGGAATAGCGACGGAACCCCTTGCCCCGAACTCCTCGGGCCCCTCCATCTCCAAAAAGAGGATGAGGAACATTTCGTAGCTCGATACAGCCCGGAGATCGGAAGGAGAGTAGACGATCCGCTGCAGTGTGTACGGAAAACAGGCTCTGCTTTTCCAACTCCCTGAGAGGGCGGGAAGCACGACCCGAGGCAGGCAGTCATCTACGAGGCACCGGAAAAAAGAGCTCTCCGGGATCAAGGTCTGCTCGGACAGCGGTCTCGACATGCCTATCACTCCGGACAGGAGGAGGCGCATCGCCGACATGGAGAACTCGAGATAGAAGGGGGGATACCCGGGGGCGGTGAGCAGGGCAATGGTGTCCGGATTACCGAGGCCTCGAAAATACTCATCGGCCCGCAACTGATCCACCGAGCGTAGCCCTACCGTGTACCCGTCACGGATGCTCGGTGGAAGCAAATTCTGAAGTCGGGCGGCGTAGTCGTTTCCGAGCTCGGCGAGAAGCTCGATCTCTTCCGGGGTGAATCGATTGGACCTGAGGAAGTCGCAGATCTTCACCCGTCTCAGTCGTTCGGGTGAGCCGCTTTTGCTTTCATTTCCGCTTTTGTTTCTAACGGGACTTCCATTCTCCGGGCTCTCCGCAGGACCGTCTTCTTCATCAATCGCATCGAGCAGGTCGTCAATCTCCGAGCCGCTGAGCAGATCGGTTCCCTCCGAGGATTCCTCCTCGGGAACGGGTCCATCTTGTGAGTGCCGGTTGTCACTCATTCCTCTCCTCCTTCAGCGTAGGCACCCTGGAAGCGGACCGGATGTTCGGAGGCGGGGGAAAAGAAGAGGCCGTCGCCCTTTCCATAGAGTTTCTCCGCCCCGTTTCGGTCGAGGATGACCCTGCTGTCCACCTGGCCGGAGGTGCGAAAGGCCACCCGCGTGGGGAAGTTGGCCTTTATCAGTCCGTCGACGACGTCCGCCGAGGGACGCTGGGTTGCGAGGACGAGGTGGATTCCGACGGCCCTCGACTTCTGGGCGAGCTTTATGACCGAAGTCTTGATCTCCTTTCCCTCGGAAAAGAGAAAGAGGTCGGCTACCTCGTCCAAAACGGCAACGAGGTAGGGCATCTGCGGATCTTCCTCCTTCGCATGGAGTTCGGCTATGTTCTTCACCCCCTCTTCGGAGAGCCTGGTATAGCGCTCCTCCATCGTCTCGATGAGCTCCTCGAGAAGAGCCGAAACCGCAGCCGGCTCTTCGACCACCGGGCAGGCCAGATTCGCAACCGAAGCGTAAGAGCCGAATTCCACCCTCTTCGGATCTACGAGCACGAGTCTGCAGAACCGGTTCTTCGGACCCCGAATCAGACTCTCCACGAGTGCGTGCAGAAATACACTCTTCCCGCTTCCCGTGCTTCCGGCGACGAGAAGATGAGGGGTAGCGGCGAGGTCGACGATAAAATCCTCACCCACGATGGTCTTTCCAATGTAGATGGGAAGGGCCTGCTCGAGGGATCGATCTTCGTACAGAATCGGCAGCACGCCTTCGAGGGAGAGATCCTCGCGGTCGCTCCTGGGGAAGAGCACCCCCACCCTCTTTTTCCCCGGAATGGGGATCATCGGCCGCCCCCTCTCCTCGGAGAGACGGAACTCTATCTCCTCCTCCTGCTTCTTTAGCTCGGAAAGCGAGTGGCTCTCCGGAACATCGTAGGAGATGAGGTAGGTGGCGGGGCCGATGGTCGTCTCGGCGAAGGAGAGCTCGAGACCGAGCATGCCGAAGACCTCGCGGCAGCGTTCTTCGTAACCTCGGGCTTCCTCAGGCTGCGCTTCCTCGGAGTCCACTTCCTTTACGGAGTCTCGCCCCTCCCCTTCCGGCAGCGGCGACTGAACCGGGGTCGGAGGAGTGAGATCGAGGGTGATCGGCTTTGCCGAGGCGGGGTTTTCTTTCCCGGTAACGTGCGCCGCTCCCGGGTGGCTGCGGGTCTCGGGCGCATCGGCCGCCTTCGGCTTTTTCCCACCCTTCACGGTCGCTATGAGTTTTCCGGCGGAGACTCCTCCGGTCCGCCGCAGGAAAAGATAGCCGACTCCTAAAAAAAGCAGACCGAAGAGAACTCCGGCGATGCTTCGCGGCAGAAGCTGCAGCAAAAGGGCACTGATCGGGCCGATTGCGGAGTTCGAAAGAAAACCGATAGCAAAGTAGAGGAGGAGCCCCGCAATGTAGAGCAGGAGGAGACTCTCGATGAGCTCCCCGCGCCGACTTCTCTTCTTGACGAGAAAGAGAATTGCCGCGGCGGCGAGGATGAAGAGCGGAAGGGGATAGGTCATCCAGCCGAAGAGACGGTCGGACCAGTGGAAGAGGAGGGCTACCGGATAGAGAAGGAGATCTCCGAAGGCAGACCGGAAGACGGGCCATCCTCCGGCGACGATTTCCCCTCCCCATGCCACGATCCACGCGGCCCAGGCGAGCCACGCGGTAACCGCCGCCGACAGCAGAGCTACTGCAAAGAGAAAGTTGCCGCTCGTCTTGAAAAGCCTTCTGGTCACCCCAAGGGCGACGAGGGCAAGAAGCGGCATGAAAATCCTGGGGAGGAAACTCCACGTAGAGGCGGCCCAGGCGACGAGCGGGGATAGGGGGGCCAGGAGCTCGAGACCAGTTTGCTCTAGAGGAATATACTCGCTCGGAGGCAAAGAGAAAGTCCCAGAGAGGAGCAGGAAAATCCCTGCAACGGCAATCACAGCAAGGATTGCAGGCCACACATAGAGACGCGATCCCGAAACTGAATAACTTTTCATGCACCCACTATAGGACAAAAATAGAGAAACCGCGAGAAAAAAAGCGCCCTTCCCTTGGAGTTTTTTTTCCGGATAGCTCCTGCAGGCAAGCCATATGAGTCTCTATACGGGTCTGGTATGTGCTTATCTCTACAGAGCTGTCTAAGAACACTTTTTTGGGAATCCTCACAAAGAAAAATTGATTTTTTTTACAAAGGGGGTATTATATAGATTAATCAAAAAACAGGAGGACGGCATGGGGCTTTTCGGGAAGGGGAAAAAGGCGAGCTGGGAGATGACGGGGGAGGGGGGCTACCGTTTTTTTCTGGGCGACGAGGAGGTAACCGAGGATTGTATGGCCGCCTGGTACGAGGAGGACCACCTCGTGGTATACTGCGAACAGAACGGTACCCACTATTTCCTCGAGAGCATCAGCACACAGAAGCCGGAGGATCGGCAGACGGCAGAGCTCATCACCGCCGAGAACGAGCTCATCTACATTCACGACGAGGAGATGGCCTTCAACCTCTACTTCAGGGGGCGTATGGTAGCCAATGAGTTCCCCTACGACCGAACGGAGAAGGACCTTTGGCTCTACAATCCCGAGGAGGAGAGCACCTTCGTGCTTTCCGACGTCGAGAAAGTGAAGCCGTACACCTTCGTGTTTCCCCGCTTCGTGAGCGACGACCCGAACACGGGTATCTTCTATACACTCAAAGGCGACAAATACCA
>CAYFVU010000157.1:0-5220 GCA_964346645.1 uncultured Spirochaetaceae bacterium
GAGGCCGGGTGGCGGGCGGGTATCTTGTACCCAATCTTTGAACCATTATTCATTCTATCGGGAAGCGAATGGTCTGGAGTCACCGGTGAGGGACGCAGGTTTATCGGAGGTCGATATATGCACCGAAGCTCCACCCCTCCTCGAACTCTTCTGAGCGAAGCTTATACCAGAAGGCGGTGCGCTCGTTGATCGTCTGCCATCTGCCGGTGCGATCGAGCACCGTCACCTCGTCTCCTTCGAAGAGCTTGCCCAGGATCTCCCCTTCCAGGGTGGGAATCGCACGAACCCGAAGATGATCGTCATTGACTGTCCCGGAAGCGGGAAACTCGTCCTCGATTCCCCAGATAAAGGAAGGGGTCTCTCGATAGTAGAAGAACTTGCGGTTCAGCCGGCGAATCGAAATCCGGTACCCACCGGAGACGGGATACCAGCCCTGCCCCATATACAATTCCCGATCCTGCATGAGCGGAGCACCTCGGAAAGGCCACTCGCCCCCGTATGCGGCTGGCTCGAGAGAGACCGCCGTGCGAAGCTCGTCGAAGCGAAACACACCCTCATCCCGAGTGTAGATCAGCTCCGCCGTACCATAGCCGAGTTCAGGACGGCCTATGCTCTCATAATACTCATACTCCGCACGAAGCATCTCCGGGGTGGCCTCTAACTCTCGAAGCTCCGCATACGGCATATCCTGCGAACCGATGAGCCGATAAAAATGCAACGCCGGAGCGTCCAAGGCGAACTCTTCGGCAGGTAATAAAAAGACTCCCTCATACCCTATCGAGAGGGTATTGAAGCGATCGTACTCGTGGCGCATCGCAATATACCCTTTCACGGAGGAACGATGAAAACTCACGTAGTCGTGGTTTCTCTTCAATTGATGCCGGTCGAGAACCTCGCCGGTTTTTACATCGATAAGGTAGAGCTGTTTGATTGTCTCGACATAATCAACGGAGGGAGCTGCAGGAGTAACCTGCTTCTTTACCGAGCTCACTGTGAGCCGCTGCCCTGCGTAACGTCCGTTGAACACGAGTCCGTTGACCGCCACATGTTCCGCCGGGACCCAACCGCTCCATTCGCGGGTCTTGAGTAGCAGTTCGAGCCGCTTTTCACGGATTCGAAGCGGGCCTTCTTCCTCCGCACTGTCGATAAAACGATAGCCCGCCATGAGCCGCCGAGTGCTTCCCCGCGGAATCTCGACCCTCGTTTCGCCTTCCCGTACAGTGGTATCCTCGAGGAAGTAGGCCATGTTCTTTCCGAAATATTGACTCGTCTCGTCCGCACCGACGTGAAAAAGCGATACCGCACACATCAGTACTATCGAGTAACGCAGCCATGCCCGGATAGTCATTACCGACAATTGTAGAGCCCTGGAGAGGAAAAAACAAGCCAAGCTCCGGCACTACAGCGATTCACATTTTTGTTTTTTCTAAGGGTTTGTGAGCATTCTCGGAGGCCCGCGCGCAGGATTCGCCGCCACCGCACACCCATCCGCACCATCCGTGTTACCCGCGTGCGCAGCCCCATACATCCGCGGTTTCACACCTCATCAGCGCATCCTCTACATAATAATTCTGGGGCGGACTAATCGGCGCGCTGCTCGGCATCCTCTTTGCTCTTGTTTATCAGAACTACAGCCCCAGCTTCTCGAGAACCTGACGCTTCTCCGTTGCGTCGATGATCTCGTCGAGAGCAGAATCGAGCGCTGCAAAATCCTCTATCCGCTCGATTTTTTCAGCCTCGGCCTCTGTCAAACCGAACTTCCTGCTCAACTGCCGCTTTACTATCTCCTGCTTGTCTCTGAGTTGTCCCTCTCGCAATCCGACCTTCTTTCCCTCTTGCAGCCCCTCTTTTCTCATCTCCTGCGCAAATGTCATGAGCCCCTCCTGCGCCTCTGTATACCGCATCTCCCTCGCCGTCGCGAGGAATATCTCGATCTCTCTCCTCCCCTTGATCTCCGCCACCGCCTGATAGAAGGTCTGCAATAAGGCGGAGTCCTGCGGCAGGCGGCGAAACTCCTCCAGCAACCGCGAAACAATCGCCTCGGTAAACCTCCTGCGGATATACTTCAAGAATAGCAGAGCCGCCACCGTCTGTACAGTTCCGTGCAACACATCATCGTCTACCGCACCAATATCATAGAAAATTGGTCGGAACCGGGGTACGTGCTTCGCTACTCCCCTGTGGAAAATGAGATCAGCCGTCTCCAGCGGTGATCTCCACCGCTCGAGTCCGTGATAAAAGACCACCGGCACCACCTCCGGCAATCGACCGCCTACCCCGCCTTTTCCCACAATTCTCTGATATATTCTTCCCACGTAACGCAGCAGCTGAAGCGAAACCCATCTATCGGGCCGCGACTTGTGGTCGACGAGCAGATAGACATACACACCCTGCCCGCCCCCTTTCCGTTCGAAGCACAGCAGCAGGTCGCTGCTGTGGGTACGTAGATCCTCGTCGACGAAGCTCCCCCTTTCCACCCGCACACTCGTCAGATCGAGTGTCTGTACATACGCGTCGGGAAGCACATTCGCCGCCAGGTCGGCCGCCGTTTCAGGCGAGGAGAAGAGCCGCCGAAAAAGCCGGTCGAAGTAGTGAACTGCCATAGTACCTCCGCCCTTCACTAGGGCGAAGCCGGCCCGTCTGCTTTTTCTAATTAGCTCCGAGGCTTCTTTTCGGCATATTCCCGCATTTCTCGCTCTTCACCACGGATAGAATACTTCTTTAACTGCTTCCGGAATTCATAGAGCCTGCTCAAGTCTCTGAGGACCCTGTCAATCCTCTTCACGTTCCAACCTCTCTATGTCGACAAGATCCTGACTCGATGCCCGGATACGCTTGAGCCGGATCAAATCCTCCCTGCGGACCACTCTGACCCGTCCTTCCTCCGACTCTGCATCCACAGCGGATTCTACGAACTGGTCGACATCGGAATCTCCGCTCACCAGGACATCGATCATCATCTCTTCCTCTTCTTTAGTTTTGAAGAACCGATGGAGAGTAATGGAGACCTTTTGAAAGGTCCAGGGAGTTATGGTCTCTGCGTATCCGAACTCTGCAAGCGCCTTCTGCATCTCCGAAAAATCATCGGCCATAATGAGAAAATCGATATCACGGGTAAAGCGGGGCTCGGTGTAGAATGCCATCGCGATTCCCCCGACCAGTGCGTAACGCATTTCCCGCTCTTCGAGCACTCGAACAATTTGGAAGAACTCATCGAAGACGTTCATTCACCCTCAACCACCGCCTCGCAGAAGCTTCTGCGGATATACTTCAAGAATAGCAGAGCCGCCACCGTCTGTACAGTTCCGTGCAGAACATCATCGTCTACCATACCAATATCATAGAAAATCGGTCGGAGTACGCGCCCCGCCGCCTCGCGGCCGCCTATCCGCCAATGCCGCCCCGGGCTCCCAGTGCCTCTCACACCGGTCTCCTATGGCCTCTCACACCGGGCGCCGGGCGCCGCCTGAAGGCGGAATTCCCTCATCACTGACCCGAGTTGAAAAGGTAGCGGCTCAGCATGTGCTTCAGCTCTGCGAGCAGACGCTCCGGTTCGATGGGAGGCCCGAAGATCTTTATCGAGTGAATGAGCTCCTCGGAAGAGCGGTGCACGACATGCGCCGCCGCCTCCGGGTCCTCCACCGCCAGTGCAGGCCGAAGCGACTCGAGCAGCTCCCGTACAAGACCGATCGTCTTCTGCTCCTCTTCACTTATAAGACGGTCGACATCCGGGTCGCTGTAGCGCATGCCCGTGATCTCGCGGTGGAGCTTCGGTAGGGAAGGCTTCTTCTGGCTGAGGTTCATCGCTTCCGCCCCCCTGCTGATGGGCTTCGCAGCCGGCAGCACGGTGCTCGTAGGCGCAATGCTCGTCGCCGAACCGCAATGGCGCAGACGGATCGAGTGGCTCCGCCTCATGCCGGGCAGGCTTGCCGGCGGGCTTTCGGGCAGTGCCATAGGCTGCCTCGGCCTGGCGGCCGGACTGGCAGGAGCCATGCTGACCGCCGCTGCTGCTGTTCGCAACTTATGAAGGGGTGATCGCCGGGCTCATCCGCATGCGCTGGGGTCTCATCCCGGCGGTTCTCTCCCACGGCGGGGCTATATTTCTCCTCGCGGGAGGCCTCGTATGACGACGATAGAGCTGAGTATGACAAGGCTGTACCTCCTGCAGGGAAGTAACAGCCGCTACACCCTCATAGACACCGGCTACGAGCACGAGTGGGAGCAGTTCCTCCGGCACCTGCACCGCCGCGGCATCGATCTCGGCCGGATCAGCCACCTCTTTCTCACCCACCACCATGACGACCATGCCGGCTTTGCCGCACGCCTACTGCAAAAGCATCCGGCGATCACCGTAGTGGCTCGCTCGGAAGCCGAGCCGCTGCTCGCAGCCGGCCGGAACAACACCGCCAACGGAGGGAGCCTGCTGAACCGCCGGATCCGTGCCTTGTTTGAGCTGAAGAGGAGGCTGTCTCCGGGCTGGGATCTGAGCTTCCCGTCCGTCGCGCTGCGACCGCACGACCTGCGCCTCGATGCGGAAAGGACCGATCTAAGCGACGTGCTCGGTTTCGAAGCGGAGACATTGTACACACCGGGGCACGGTACTGCACGCTGTTCAACGAGGATATCGAGACGGTCTACCGCTCGTGGAGAGGCGTGCTCGAGCTCGGCGCCGAGCAGATTTATCCGGCCCATGGCAGGAGCTTCGGCGAAGAGCGTCTGAAGCAGTATATGGGGGCACATAGTCCGACTTCGGTAGTTCACTTTCCGGGTCTGTAGACCAGGCCCAGGCCCAGGATCTGCTGAAACATGACGTTTCTCATCATGTCGCCGTAATTACGTCCGAAGAAGGCATCCCAGCTGAAGTACAGGGACGCCAGCTTGCAGGTCATGCCCAGTGAAGGGGTGAAATTGTAGCTCACCGAAGGAGATATACTCATGAGGGTGTAGAAGGAGGTCTCCTCCAGACCGAACACGTGTCCCCCGTACAGGCTAAAATCGAAGCCCGCAGCCACCCTTCCGAGGGTACGGTAGCTGTAGCCGATACCGGGAAAGAGGAGAACCTCCGTGTCCGGATCCCCGTCACTGTCCCGGACATCCGTCATGAGAGAGAACAGCATTCCGTGGTTCTTCGACGGGAACCACAGCGCATCGGCGAAGAAGGGGAGGATCTGCGGCTCCACAGATCGAGCATAGCTGAAGAATACCCTGCGAGGGATCCTG
>CAYFVU010000158.1:0-5201 GCA_964346645.1 uncultured Spirochaetaceae bacterium
AAGGTGGCCGCTATCCGGCCCGCCTGAGGGCCGCGCGGGTCTCTCGACCCGCGCGGCCTCGACGATCGAGTCGAAAGAGACCCAGGCGGCCTCGACGATCGAGTCGAAACGGCCCGTAATCTCGCTCAGGTAATGTCGGTCTTCAGATCGTCGTGCACCTTCTGCTGCCGGTAAGAGCGCGGCAGAATGATGTTCAGGAGGATGGCCGAAAGACCTCCGGTGGTGATGGCCGAGCCGAAGATAGACTGTGCGAGCTCGGGAAGCTGCTTGAGCGCTTCCGGCACAAGGGTTACGCCCATGCCGAGACCGAGGGAGATCGCCATGATCAGGATTCCGCGACGGTCGATAATGCTCGTAGCGATGATCTTGATGCCCGAGGCTGCAACGGTCCCGAACATGATGACGGTCGCACCGCCGAGTACCGGCGGGGGAATGATGGAGAAGATGCCGCCGATGATCGGAAAGACGCCGAAGAGGACGAGAAGCCCGGCGACGAAGAAGCCGACGTAACGGCTCGCCACCCCGGTCATCTGTATGATGCCGTTGTTCTGGCTGAAGGTGGTGTTCGGGAAACTGTTGAAGACCGCGGCGAGGGCGGAGTTGAAGCCGTCGCCGAGCACTCCGCCGGATACGGTCTTGATGTACTTCTTGCCCTCTATCGGTTCTCCGGAGACCATCGAGGTCGCCGTCAGGTCGCCGATCGACTCGACGGTGGTGATGAGGAAGAGCAGGGCGATGGTGATGAAGGCGCCGATGTCGAAGCCGAAGAAGCCGTAACGGAAGGGCACGGGGAAGTTGACGAGGCTCAGCTCCTGCAGCTCGGAGAAGTTTACCCTACCGAGGAAGGCGGCGACGATGTAGCCCGCTGCCAGCCCGATGATGATCGCGCTCATTCTGAGCATCGGACGCTTGCTGCGGTTGAAGATCACTATGGTCACCAGGACGATGCCGGCGAGGATGAGGTTCTCGTAGCTGCCGAAGGATTCGGAGCCCTTCGCCGCCGCGCCGCCGGCGATGTCGGTCAGTCCGACCTCGACGAGCGAGAGGCCGATCAGAGTCACGACGATACCGCTCACCAGAGGTGTGATGATCTTCCTCAGAAGGGTGAGAAAGCGGCTGAAGATCATCTCGATGAAGGCGGCAAAGAAGCAGACGCCGAAGATCGTGGCGAGCGCCGCCTGCGGGGATCCTCCGTTCGACATGAGGCTGCTGCCCGTTGCGATGATCGCGCCCAAAAAGGTAAAGCTGGTTCCCTGGATGCTAAGCAGCCCCGAACCGATGGGACCGATTTTCTTCGCCTGAATGAAAGTGGAGACACCCGATACGACCAGCGCCATGCTGATAATATAGGATGTCATCTGTACCGGCAGACCGAGGGCCGAACAGATAATAGTCGGCGGTGTGACGATGCTGACGAATATCGCCAAAAGATGCTGGAGTGCCGCGAAGAGCGACTCGAAGAAGGGCGGCCTATCGTGCAGATTGTAGATCAGCTCGACTCCTTGACTCTGATCCTGTGGTTGAGCGGTGGTATCACTCATGTATTCCCCCTGTAGTAATTGTTGCAAAATGTTGCCAAATTGTGTTTGCAACATTATACAACAGATTTCGCGCTTGTAAAGAGTATTTAGTGGATCAAATCTTGCATTTGACTCTGAGGCAGCTCTCATTACTACATTTTATGTGTAAATCTCCCTACTGATAGAGCAACACATATCCTGTTTTCTCCTCGATGGGCGAGGGATTTTACTGCCGATGCAAGATTTGATCCACTAAAAAAATATTCGGGGAAATTGGGGGATATTAGATTGAAGTGGGGAGAATTGTGTTGTAGAATGTTGCAAAACCTTCTCTGGGAGAGTGAGGGCTCATGAAACAGAGCGATACGTCGGTGTTCCGGAACGATTCGGTTGCAAAGGTGACCGGCCGGGCGAAGTACACCGACGATATGAATTTTCACGGGATGGTCCACGTGGTCCCCGTGTATTCGGATTATGTGCATGCGGAGAATCTGAGAGTCGATGTATCGGAGGCTGAAACGCAGCCGGGGGTCCTCCGCGTGCTCACCGCCGGTGATATACCGGGAAGTGTGCGCTTCGGTCAAATAGAGCAGGACTACTGCATGCTTGCAGAGAATAAGATCATGTTCGAAGGCGATGTCGCGGCGCTGATCGTTGCCGAGAGCAGACGCGAGGCACTCGCCGCGGCGGATACGGTGCGTGTGGAGGCAGATCCGCTTCCGCCGGTGGTGGATCCGGAGGAGGCGCTGAAGCCCGAGAGTCCCGTTGTTCGCGAGATCTCAGATACAAATGCGGTAAACCACCACAGAATGCGCAGGGGAGATGCCGAGGCAGAGATGGAGCGCTGCGAGGTGGTCGTGGAGGAGAGCTTCTCCACACAGACCGTCGAGCACGCCTATATGGAGCCGGAATCTGCGGTCTGCGTACCGAGATCCGACGGCGTCATTGAGGTCTACGGCAGCATGCAGCACCCCTTCAGCACGCGGCGTTTCGTTGCCGCCATACTCGGCGAGCCCCTCTCCAACATCGAGGTCTATCAGCCGACCGTCGGCGGCGGTTTCGGCGGAAAGGACGACACCGCGGCGGTTATCTGCGCCAGAGCTGCCCTCGCGGCGCGTCTGCTGAACAGGCCGGCGAAGCTCACCTACACCCGTGAGTGGTCCATTCGCGAGAGCTACAAACGCCACCCCTACCGGCTCAGCTACCGCTGGGGGTTGGACAAGAAGGGGCGGCTCAGAACTGCCCAGGTGAAAATGATCGCCGACTCGGGACCCTACCTCTCAGTTACTCCATGGGTCAACTGGCGTTCGACGGCCCAGTGCTGCGGCCCCTACACGCTCGACCACGTGAAGGCCGATGTCATCAGCGCCGCGACCAACAACCCCGTCGGCGGGGCGATGCGCGGTTTCGGCGCGCCGCAGGTTAACTTTGCCGTGGAGCAGCTCGCCGACATCAGCGCCGAGAAGCTCGGCATCGGTCCTCTCGAGTTCAGGCGCCTCAATATGGTGCAGCAGGGCGGTCAGACCATCACCGGACAGGTCCTCGACACCCACACGGTGAGCCTCGAGGAGGTGATGGACCGGGTGACGAAGGAGATCGGCTTCGAGGAGAAACTCACCCGCTGCAGCTACGGGCGCAGCGCAGCTGCGGGACGTGATACTTCGAGCCGCGCTGCTTCGGACGAAAGGGCAGCTGAAACCGAGTCCGGCGCCGGGGCTGCCGGCGCGAGAAAGGAGACCGCCGAAGACGAGCTCTACGGTATCGGGCTGGCGGTCAGCTATCGCGGCTCGAGCCTCGGCGCGGAGGGGATGGATTTCTGCTCGGCGATCATCAACTGTCAGTTCGACGGGTCGATCCTCCTCGAGTCGGCCATCCACGAGAACGGGCAGGGCGCAGAGTCGGTCATGATGCTGATACTCTCCGAGGAGCTCGGGGTGAACCTGGACCGCATCCGCTACCGCCGTCCCTCGACGAGCAACATCCCCGACGGCGGCACCACCGTGGCCACCCGCGGCACCATCATGGGAGGAAGCGCCGTGACCATTGCCGCGCGCAAGCTCAAAGGGTTGATGGCCGAGCATCTCTCCGAAGAGCTCGGCTGCGGCGTCGACGACGTGGTCTTCAGAAACGACGGACTGGAGAATCCGGACGGCAGCGAGCGCATTACCTGGGACGAGGCTATGGGCTCGCTCTTCCTCAAGCGGGTCTATCCCTACGCATTCGGGAGCTTTCAGGCCCCGGATGTCTCCTGGGACGAGGAGAACGGGCAGGGCGATGCCTACTTCACCTACGTCTACAGCTGCCAGGCAGTGGAACTGACGGTGAACCGGAAGAACGGCAAGGTAAAGCTGAAGAACATCGTTGCCGGTCACGACATCGGCAAGGCGGTCAACAGGGCTATGGTCCTCGGCCAGATGTACGGCGGGATCACACAAGGCGTCGGCATGGCACTGCTCGAGGACCTCAAGCTGGAGGAGGGGCGAATCGGCAACAAGAGCCTCAACAGCTACCGGATCCCCAAGTCGATGGACATGCCGGAGATGACGGGGATCATCGTGGAGAACTACGACCCGCAGTCGGCCTTCGGCGCGAAGGGAATCGGCGAGCCGGCACTCGAGATAATCGCCCCCGCCATTGCGAACGCCGTCTACCGGGCCACGGGGGTGAGGTACAGGGATCTCCCGATACGCATAAAGCCGGAGGATATACAGGAATGAGCAACGAACTTACGGTCAACGGAACAGTATGCAGGGTGGCGGAGGAGGATCTGGAAGTCACCCTGCTCGACTATATACGCGAGCGTCTCGAGCTGACGGGAACCAAGAACGGCTGCGGAACCGGCGCCTGCGGCGCCTGCACCGTCCTCGTAAACGGACAGGCGAAGCGTGCCTGTCTCACCAAAGTCTCCGCGGTGTTGGGGAAGGAGATCACGACCATAGAGGGAATGGAACAGCCCGATGGGAGCCTCCACCCCATTCAGCAGGCCTTCGTAGACGTAGGTGCCCTGCAGTGCGGTTTCTGCACTCCCGGTATGGTGCTCGCCGCCTACTCGCTGCTGAAGAAGAGGCCCGAGCCGTCCCGCGAGCAGATTCGCAAGGGCATGCAGGCCAACCTCTGCCGCTGCACGGGCTATCAGCAGATCATCGACGCAGTCGCACGCGCGGCACGGGCGATGGCCTCGGATAAATAGAAGCGGCGGGGCGGATGGTGCGGCCGCGGGCTCTTTCTGGAAAACGGGGGGCCTCAGCTCGGCGGACGCGCGGCGCCGGAGCCCGCGGCCCACAGGCCGCATGGCGGTAGAGGCCGGCTCTTCGCCATGTCATCGAAACCGGTTCGAGCGCCGAGCTCGATTTTTTGTATCCTTTCGGAGGAAGAATCTACCCGGTAGAAACCAAGTCGGGTAAAACCGGACGGTTGCCCTCCGCAACCTTCCGTACTATCTCGCCGGCAGAATGGATGCTTGTATCGAAGACGCCCTCGGCTCCGGGCGATAGCAGCCTCGCTCTTCAGATAAAAAAACGGTCCGCCGCTGCGCTGTGCGGCGGCGAACCGGCTCTAATTCATCGTAAAAAACCGAGGTCCGCATCCGGACCTTTGGGAAATGTCCCAAAAATTACCCGATAATAAACTTGATGAAAAAGAGGATCCCGACGATGTAGGCTACGAGGCTCACATCCTTCG
>CAYFVU010000159.1:0-5194 GCA_964346645.1 uncultured Spirochaetaceae bacterium
GGGATCCTGGGTCTCGAGCAGATACTGCTCAGCCTTTTCGGCCTGCTCATACCAGGGTGCCTGAGCATCGCTGTTCGCCACCATGCCGTAATCGCCGTCCATCGAGGCCTGCTTCTTTTTCTTGTCGCCCTCTTCGGGGAGCGCATTCCAGTTGGCTGCGACGATGTAGCCGCTGACCACGGTCAGATCGACGGTTGCCTTCCAGCCGTGGCTGAACTCCTCACCTTCAGCATGGTAATGTCCATCTTCCCACATGCCGTAGCCGACCGGTCCCTTCTGCAGTGCCTTCTGCGCGAGGGAGAAGAACTCCTTCACATGGATAGTCACGCCCGAGATCGCATCGGTGTTGCCCGCGTCGTTGCTGTACTCGATCTTGGTGGGGTCCTGAGTCTCGAGGAGGTACTGCTCGGTCTTTTCGGCCTGCTCGTACCAGGGAGCAATAGCACCGCCATTCTCGACCATGCCGTACTCACCGCTCTCCGAGCGGGTGATCTTGTCGGTGCCGGCGTTCTTGTGTGCACCGTTCCACTCGGCCTCGACGATCTCGCCGTCCTCTACCTCGAGGGTTGCCATGTTCTTCCAGCCGGTCTTTTCACTAAAACCGTCTTCCTGTGCAAAGTAGATGCCGTCCTCGAAATTCGTTCCGCTCGTAGATTTCTGTTCCTTCTGGCCCTCTGCGAAGGCGAAGGACACGGTCACGAGCATGATCAGGAGAAAAATCGTTATTCTCTTCATACAACCCTTCCTTATTATGACTAAGTTTGTTATATTATAAAAACAGTCAATAATAATGTCAAGCTAATGAGTACTTAATTGTCATTTGTTGTTAGAATTGACACATAGCGAACTATATTTTATGATTGTTATTGTAATAATAAATACTATACCAAGTTTCATGTGAAATAGCCATATTTTTTGTGAGAAGGAGCACATATGGACACTACACGAATAGTTATTCTCGGTGGCGGTTACGGCGGTATTACCGCCGCAAAAAAACTGTACAAGAGGTACAAGAAGAAGCGGCACATCGAGATCACCCTGATAGACAAGAATCCGTTCCACACCCTCATGACGGAGCTCCACGAGGTAGCCGCCTCGCGGGTAGAGCCGGATTCGGTAAAGGTCAGCTTCGAGCGTATATTCTCCGGGACGAATGTGAAGGTGATAACCGACAACATCACCGACATCGACTTCGACAAGAAGATACTCTCATCCGATTACGACAACTACTCGTATGATTATCTCGTCATAGGTGCGGGCGGCGCTCCGGAATTCTTCGACATCCCCGGAGTACAGGAGAACTCCTTTACCATATGGTCCTTCGACGACGCCATACGTCTGCGCAATCAGATAGACGACTGCTTCCGCAGGGCCTCTCAGGAGCCCGACAAGGAGAAGCGTAAGAAGATGCTCACCTTCACCGTTGCAGGCGCGGGCTTTACCGGTGCAGAGATGGCCGGAGAGATCGCAGAGAGGAAGAAGAGCCTCTGCAGGGAGTACCACATAGACGAGGACGAGGTTCGGGTGATTATCGTGGAGGCACTCGACAACATACTTCCCATTCTCCCCGAGAAGCTGCAGCACAAGGCCGATAAATACCTTCGAAAAAAAGGGGTCGAGATCATGACCGGTGCTCCGGTAACCGGCGCAGAAGAGGAAAAGGTCTATCTCTCGGAGAATCGCGAAATCGAGACCGAAACCTTCATCTGGACCTGCGGCATACACGGCTCCGAGTTCTCGGGGCGGATCCCCCTTACGAAGGGCCAGACGGCCAAGGGAGAGTGCTCCTACGCATCCTCGGAGGGAATACACGGCATGTCGGGCTGTCGTTTAGAGGAGGATGAGCGCTACATCGTAGGCGAACGGGGCCGGATCCTCGTTGACGAGCAGATGAAATCGGTCGACTACGACAATGTCTACCTCGTCGGCGACATCATCTGGTACCTCGAGAACGAGAAGGTGGTGCCGCAGATAGTAGAAACGGCACTGCAGACGGCCGAGACGGCCGCCCACAACATCATCGCCGACATGGAGAAGGAGGAGAAGAAAAACTTCTCCTCCGACTACCACGGCTTCATGGTCAGCCTGGGAAGCCGCTACGGAGTCGCCCACGTAGTCGGAATATCCCTCACCGGCATTTTCGCCATGGGAATGAAGCACCTCATCAATCTCCACTATCTCTTCTCCATCGCCGGCGTAAACGCGGTGTGGAGATACCTGCAGCACGAGATACTCGACATCAAGGAGCGGAGATCCTTCTTAGGAGAGCTCTTTGCCTACAAGATCCCCAACTACTGGGCGGTGCCGTTGCGGCTATTTCTCGGCGGAAAATGGCTCTTCGAAGGTATCAAACACATCCGCGAGGGATGGATCAATCCCGGCGCCGAAGGGCTCACTAACGTCTCTCCCGAAGCGATACGTCTACCGGGCGTGAACTTCGGCGGAACCGATGCCGGGAGCTCCGCATCTCCTGCCGCATCCGAAGGCGGATCGGACGGCGGATCCTGGAGCGAATCTGATGGCGGTTCTGCCGGCGCCGATGCAGGGAGCAGCGCATCCCAGGCGACCGAAGGCGCGTCTCAGACGGCCTCAGAGGGCGCATCCCAGGCGGCCGAGGGAGCCGCAGATGCCGCAACGAGTGCATCTACCGCTGCTGCCGACGGTGCCGCGGAGGGTGCCTCGCAGGCAGCGAGCCAGTACGGCGAACCGCTGATCGAGGCCCTCGATATCTACAACTGGTTTGCCGAACAGATACTCAGCGCCTCTCCACTCCTGACATTTCTCCTACAGGCGGGAGTGGTCCTCGGACAGGTGGCCATAGGACTTGCACTCATTGCCGGACTCCTTACCTTTCCCGCCGCCGTGGTATCCATCGGCTTTGCTCTGATGTTTATCGCCAGTGGCTGGGGAAACCCCGAGCTGCTCTGGTACATCGCCGCATCTATTGTGATGCTCGGCGGGGCAGGACGAGGTCTCGGACTCGACCACTGGGTCATGCCGTGGCTCAAGAGGCAGTGGAACAAGACCGGTCTGGCGAAGAAGACCTATCTCTACGATGGAGAGCCGCTGGAGTAGATTCGAAGGGGACTCAAAGATACAGCAGCCTCCGCTTGCCCGCTGTAACGGAGCACGGAGCGAGCGGAGGTGAGCCGTATCCCTCTGGAGAGGATCCGGGAGTGCACACGACCATAACGACACTCTACAGCAGACTCGGACTCACTGCGGAACTCGATTCGGTGCGCAAAATCATCACCGATCAAGTACAGGGCGTCTTTCCGTTCATAGAGGAGGCGCTCGGGGATTTCATAAGTTCCCACGGTAAGATGCTCCGGCCGGCCATGCTCATCCTCGCCTCACGCTTTTCTGAAGAGCGCTCCTCCTCTCACCAGCTCGCCGCGGCAATCGAGCTGCTGCACATGGCCACGCTGGTCCACGACGACATAATCGACCGCTCTTCGACTCGGCGCGGCAGGGAGAGCCTGAACGCTAAATACGGAGACCACAGAGCGGTGCTGCTCGGCGACTACCTCTTCAGCCGCAGTTTCTCCCTCGCGACACGCCACACGGACATCAGCACCGGAGGCTATGTCTCACGCATCGTCGGGTCTATCTGCGACAGCGAACTCCGGCAGGACGAGGGGAGCTTCGATTTCGACATCGGTTTCCGTGAGTACCACCGCCGCATAATGGGTAAAACCGCCGCTCTATTTGCCGTCTCCTGCTACGTGGGCGCGGTCGAGGCGGGACTCGAGGAGCGACAAGCTGCCCGGCTGAAGAAGGTCGGCTACAACCTCGGCGTCTCATTCCAGATAATCGACGACATCCTCGACTGCAGCCTCTCCGACGGAGGCATGGGCAAGAGCGCGGGCAACGATATAAGAGAGGGTGTGGTAAACCTCCCTATTCTCTGCGCATTGCGACGGGACGACGGCAGTCTGCGGAAACTGCTCGAAAGACGCCCGACTTCCAAGAGAAAGATCAGCCGGGGCATACGCCTCATCCGCGATATAGGCGGTGTAGAGCATGCGAAACAGATGGCCGACCGCTACCTGCACAAGGCGCGTCGCTCCATTTCCAAGCTTCCCGAGGCAACTGCGCGCGATCAGCTTGACGAGCTCGCACGCTTCTTGATAAAGCGCAGCTACTAGAAAGCTATCTAGGGCAGTACGATCTCAGGAGCCTCGGAGGCCATCACGAGTTCAGAACCGAGACAATCAAAGCGGCGATGAGTTGGATGCCGTAGATGAGATAGATGGATACGATGCTCTTCATGTTGACCACCTTTGTGTCGTGATCGTAGCCCCGGCGATGCATGCGGACATAGCGTACTACCGCAATGAGCACGGCCGGGGGCGCGCTGTAGCACACGGTCTGCGGAAGAATATCGATATACACGGAGTAGAGGAGCAGCCCATATGCGGCGGCTCCGCTCATATATACGAAGAGCTTTGCAACCGTTCCCCCCACGAGTATGGCGAAAGTCCTCCTCCCCGCCCGTCGATCTCCCACCATGTCGCAGGTGTTGTTTACCAGGAGGATCGAAGCGACGAGTAAGGCCGTCGGCAGCGAAACGATGAGGGCCTCCGAGCTCAGTTTACCCGCGAGCACATAGAAGGTGATGAGAAATAGCACACTCCCGAGAAATCCCCCTGCAAAGATCTCGCCGAAGGGTGTGCGGGAGATCGGGCGAGGTCCCCCGTTGTAGAGGTAGCCGACGGCCATCGATGCCGCACCCGCCACCGCAACCCACAGACTCGTCAAGAAGGAAATCAAGAGCCCCGCTATTACCGCCAGCAGAAAGAGCACGAGAGCTATGTGGAGAGCGGTAAATGCCGAGATGTTGCCGAGCATGAGGATCTTGTCCCGGTCCTTGCTGAACTCGGGCACATCTACCCCGCTCTTGTAGTCGAAGTAGTTGTTGAATGCGGTGGTCCCCATGTCCACGAAGAGCACCGCCAGGGTCAAGAGAACTAAGAGCGGAATATCGAGCTCGCCGATGCGGTAGATCGAGTAGAGCACCGCCGAGCCAAAAGTAACCATGCTGATCGTCTTGGTCTTTATCTCTACGATCGATACGAATGTTTGTAGCCGTGATTTCCACACGCTCATGCCTTCCATCGATTACTCCGGTCAGCTGCGTTATTCGGCGAGAATGCTCTTCGCCTCACCCCGCTTGTAACCGTCTTCGCTGATC
>CAYFVU010000160.1:0-5122 GCA_964346645.1 uncultured Spirochaetaceae bacterium
TGGTCATCGCCTACGGCTCGATGTACGGCAACACCGAGAAGATGGCCGACTACGTCGCGCGTCAGCTCGCCGAGCGGGGGCTCAAGAATATCAGGGTGATGAACACCTCCACCACCCACGACTCCTACATAATTAATGAGATCTGGAACTACAAGGGGATCATCCTCGGCAGCTGTACCTACAATGTGGGCCTCTTCCAGCCCATGGAGTCCCTGCTGATCAACCTCTCCCACAAGGGCATCCGCAACCGCGTCTTCGGCGTCTTCGGCACCTACGGCTGGAGCGGCGGAGGGGTAAAGACCATCATGGAGTACGTGGAGAAGCACAAGTGGCCCCTCGTCGACGAAGAGCCGGTGGAGGCGCAGCTCTCCCCCTCCGAGGAGCACTACAAGGGTCTCGACAGGCTGGCCGACAAGATGGCCGAGGCGGTGCAGGAATAGCGGCAGAGGCGGAGAACTATCCGACGAGACAGTCGGAGCCGGGCGCTTCGATATCACTCGAGTTCGCCGGGGGTGGAGTGAAACATGCGAAAGTTGCTCGCAAACAAGGGCTTTTTGATACTCTGGTTCGGCCTGCTGCTCGGCGGGGCCGGACAGGAGCTCTACAACCTCCTGCCTAAACACTTCGAGCTGCAGGGCTTCGCCCCCGAGACGGTGGGCTTTATCATGAGCTTCACCGGTTCGGGAGGGCTGGTGGTCCTGCCTCTGCTCGCCCTCTTTATCGACCGCTTCGAGAAGCGCCGCCTCCTTATTGCGGTGCTCTGCGCGCATGCCCTCGCTCCGCTGCTCTACCTCGTACCGATAGAGCCGCGATTCCTCTACTTCATTCCGCGTCTGCTGCAGGGGATGCAGATCTCGATCATGATGATCACCTTCACCGCCCTGCTCAGCTACGTGATCGCTCCCGAGCGCCGAGGCCAGGGCTACGCGGTCTTCGGCATCATGGGGCAGCTCGGCCTCTTCTTCGGGGTCAATCTCGGCGAGCTCGCCTACGACTTCCGCGGCTTACCGGCGGCCTACCTCCTCTCTCTGCTCTTCTTCGTCTCCGCAATCCTCGTGCTGCAAAACCTCCGGGAGCCGGAGGAGAGCCGGGAGAGTCACCTCTCGCTGAAGGAGGGCTTCCGCGAGATACTGAGGAAACCGGGTATCATTTCGACATTCTACCGCATCACCCTCCTCGGTTTCGGTTTTGGTTTTCTCCTCGCCTTCGTGCCGAAGATCGCCCTGACCGGGGGGCTCGAGCGGGTAGCTCCCTTCTACGCGGGATACCCCCTCACCGTGGTGGTCATACGACTGACCGTCTCGGCCTACTTCGACAAGCTGCCGCGAAACCTCGTGCTCCTTCCGCCGCTGCTAATCCTGCCCCTCGTCTTTCTCATCGCCGTCGGCCTGAGCACGCCCTTCGAGCTCGCCCTCATCGGCGTTCTCTACGGCATCGCCCACGGCGTGCTCTTTCCCATGTACATGTCGTTCCTCATGAACACTTCTTCCCCCGCCTTTCGCGGGCGGGCCTCTGTGGTCTTCCACCTCTTCTTCAGCGGCGGGATGTTCCTCGCCTCGAATGCCGGCGGATTGCTCATAGGCGTCTCGCTGCCCTTCGCTCTCTACCTCTCCGCCCTCATTACCGCCGGGGGGCTGCTTCCCTTTGCCTCAGTACCGCTCAGTCGCGCGGCGCGGCTCGTCCGCGGCCGAAGATAGGAGAGAAGCTCCCCGGCACAGGGGCACAGTTCATTACAAACAGCACGGCACATATCACAAATAACTTGCTGAACGAAAATTTACAATACAATTAAAATTATGGCTTCGAAATCGAAATAATTATTGGTATCAAAAGAAAAAGAAGGAGTATCTCAAAGTTACAAATAATTACAACTCAAATCAATTGACCTTTATCTTCGTTCTCGATATACTCTTTGCATCGACGTGTAAAGGAGATGATGCCATGGAAGCAGCTTTCGAACAGGAAGAGAACTATACACGAAAACACACTGAGTGGGCCGGCAGGATAGACGAGGGGGCGGACCTCTTCGACTGGCGCGACTGGCGCTGGCAGCTGAAACACTCGATAAATAAGATATCGAGCTTCGAGGCCCTCACGGGCATCGAATTCGATCGGAAGACCCGCAAGGCCCTCGAGAGGACGGTCGAGAAGTTTCCCCTCTCGGTCACTCCTTATTACATGAGCCTCATAGAGACGGAGGACTACCGCAACGACCCGATCTACCAGCAGTCCTTCGCCGATCCGCGGGAGCTGATTATCCGCGACTGGGAGCAGGAGGACCCCCTTTCTGAGGACGAGGACAGCCCCGTGGAGGGGGTGACCCATCGCTATCCGGACCGGGTGCTCCTGCACATCTCCAACGTCTGCTCGATGTACTGCCGACACTGCACGCGAAAGCGCAAGGTCGGCGACAATGATTTCATCCCGGAGAAGTCGCAGATACGGGAGGGGATAGACTACATAAGAAACACGCCGCAGGTCCGCGACGTCCTGCTCTCCGGGGGAGACCCCTTCATGCTGAGCGACGAGTACCTCGACTGGATCCTCGGAGAGCTGCGGGCGATCGAGCATGTGGAGGTAATCCGCATCGGCTCCCGCATGCCGGTGGTCCTCCCCTACCGCATCACCGAGGGACTGGTGGAGGTGCTGAAGAGGCACCACCCGATCTGGCTGAACACCCACTTCAACCACCCCCGTGAGATATCGGCGAGCAGCAGGCGCGCCCTCGCCAAGCTCGCCGACGCGGGCATTCCCCTGGGCAATCAGACGGTACTGCTCGCCGGGGTCAACGACTGCCCGAGAATAATGAAGAAGCTCGTGCACAAACTCGTGGAGAACCGGGTTCGGCCCTACTACCTCTATCAGTGCGACCTCTCGGAGGGGCTCGAGCACTTCCGCACCCCGGTGGGCAAGGGTATAGAGATCCTCGAGAGCCTCATCGGCCACACCAGCGGCTTCTCCGTCCCCACTTACGTGATCGATGCCCCCGGCGGCGGGGGAAAGATCCCCATCATGCCGAACTACCTCCTCTCCTGGTCGCCCCACAAGGTCATTTTGAGGAACTACGAGGGGGTCATCACCACCTATCAGGAGCCCGAGGCCTACGACGACCCCGGCTGCGACGGAAAGTGCGAGAACTGCACCCTGCAGCTCAAGTTCGACGACGCGCATGAGTACAACGCGGTGGGCATCCACAAGCTTCTCGCCGGCTGGGACGAGACCTACAGCCTGACTCCGGAGGACAACGAGCGGATGGAGCGGCGTGATGGCTGAGAGGGGTTCTTCTAATGCGAACGGCGAGGCCGGTGAAGCGGCCGGTGCCCGTACCGCGGCGGATGCAGTCGAGCGCTTCGGCACCGCTCTCATCCAGCACGGCAAGGCGAACGACCGGGTCTACCTCATGGAGCCCGGCGCAGAGCCGGCCGGGGCGCTCATTGAGCGGGCCGACGAGCTCGCCGCCGCCCACGGCTACACGAAGCTCTTCGCCAAGGTTCCCGGCAAGAGCGCCGCGGCCTTCTTCGCCGCCGGCTGGCGTCTCGAGGCCTTCGTCCCGGGGCTCTACGACTTCCCTTCGGCGGACGGAAGCCGTGGGCTCGATCATTCCCAGGATGGTCTCTTCGTTGTCAAATATCTCCAAAAAGAGCGCGAGGAGATGGTACGAGAGCCGGCTCACAGAAAAAAGATGGCCGATTTTGCGCGTATGCTCGGCGAGCTCACTCCGGGCGCGCCGAAGCCGCTGCCGAGCAACTTCAGCGTACGGGAGTGCGTGCCGGAGGATGCAGAGCAGATGGCTGCGGTATTCGCGGAGGTCTTCTCCGACTATCCCTTTCCCGTCGATGACTTCGTCTTTATCCGAGACTCGATGCAGGATGAAACGGACTATATCTGCGCCGAGACCGGCGGAGGGATCGTTGCCCTCTCTTCGGCCGAGAGGAACGCTGCGCATGCCTATGCGGAGATGACGGACTTCGCCGTGCTGCCGGAGTACCGGGGGCTCGGACTCTCGGGAGTCCTCCTGCGCAGAATGGAGGAGGCGGCTGCGGCGAAGGGGGTGCGCACGGCCTACACCATCGCGCGGCTCAATTCGCCGGGTATGAATGCCGCATTCCTGAAGGCGGATTACCGCTACGGCGGGACCCTCTACGCGAACACCGCGATGCCGGAGGGGCTCGAGAGCATGAACGTGCTCTACAAGGGGCTGTGAGAAAGTTCGATGAGAAAAATGGGGAAAAATGATTGTTCCGTGCGCTTAAGTCTATATAGGGTTGTGAATTACTCAAGTAATTCGGGAGTTTTTTTGACTTTTTACGGGAAAAAATGTGCACGAAATGACCATTTACAAAAAAAAGAAAAAAAGAGTTGACAAGGGTGGGATAAGTGCGCAATTCTGTAGGAAATCCGGTGTTGAGCCGGTATGGGTGTCGGAGGCGAAAGAATCAATTTCCTTGACAGCGCATAAGGAGGTTGGTATACTGTTTTCGACATAATAATTATGGGGATACCACCGGGTCGTTGACCTGGTCCCAAAAATTTAGGAGGAAGTGAAAAAGATGAAAAGAATTAGTATTGTGCTAACACTTCTACTCGCCATCGGCCTGGTTGGAGCTTTTGCTATCGATGACTATGAACCGGTGGTGGACTTTAGTGCTTCAGCTGAAACGACCTTTGGTGTGGATTTGAACGAAGAGATGTCGACCGGTTTCGACACCTCGGCAGAGGCGGATCTTTCCGTGACCTTTGCCCCCACCGAAGTCGAGAAGGGTGAAGGCGATGTGTACGGATGGATCAAGATCGAAGATATCGAGTTCGGCATGATGATCGACGAGGGGACCGATCCCGAGGATTCGTCCACCTTCACCGATGACGGTGAGTTCGACGGACTTCTCGCCGCTTCTATTGGCGACATCTCCGCACGCGTCATCTACGATCCCGCATATCTGCAGATTTCGACTGTTCCCGACATGAGCTTCGAGAATGCCGAGGCTCTTCGCCTCAAGGCAGCGGACGACAACGATCCTATCGACACCATCGGGACCAACGACCTGGTAGAGCCCAACGGCGGCATCAAGATCGGTGCGGACAACCTCGCCGAGATGATCGACGTAGCCTTCAAGATCGGCTC
>CAYFVU010000161.1:0-1954 GCA_964346645.1 uncultured Spirochaetaceae bacterium
AAAAAAGTTGACAGCCCGGGGTAACCGGTCTACAGTATAAGTACTCAGGAGGGCTGTGTGTACAGGACGCTCTTGATTGACTGTAGATACCTCGTTACCACAGCAGTGCTCGCATCTCTCCTGCTGATCCTACTCTCATCCTGCTCGTCGATTCCGCGCGAAGGCGGAGAAAAATCATCTCTGTTGATTATCCTCAAGAACCGCTCATACGACCGCGGACAGGGCGCCGAAGAGCTCGGAACGGAAATGGACCGGCTCTACCTCGTAGATGAAGGAGGCTCGAGGCGGCGGATCGCTTTCAACGCCGATGAGCTCTTCTTGACTGCAGTTTCGCCCGGTACGTATCGAATTGCGGGGAGATCTGCACGTGGCGGCACCAGCTTAGAAGATATTGCCTCTATAGAGATCTCCCCCGATTCCGTTGTGCTCTACCGGCAGATCTTTGTCGATACCGAGAGCGGGTTCGCCTCCGGCGGCGGAGTCGATTCCGACGACCGGCACTACAGCGTACAAACCCTCACCTCCTATGTCGGTTTTCACGAGTGGCTCGGCAAGGAGTACGTAGGTTTCGGCCCCTACCGGCCGAAGATGTATCTTTCCGGGCGACACTTCGAGGTAGAAATCGCTACAAAACCGCAAGATGCCCGCATTTTCATAGACGACGAACAGTGGGGAAGAACTCCGAGAACGATCGAGCTCACTGAGGGAAAGTACCTCCTGGAACTGGAGAAGGAGGGTTACGAGAGTTTCAAGCGCATACTCTCCGTAGACGAGGACCTCCGCATTGCCCCCGAGCTCGAAGCTGTCGAGGAAGGCGCTCAGAGGGAGAGGCTCAAGGAGAGCTTCGACATCATGGTCTATCCCGTAGTCCCCTTCTCTGCCGATGGGGACAACAGCTACGGAGACCTCTTTACCGGCACCATAGAGGTAAACTTGTCTGCCGAGGAGAACATCAATATCGTATCATTCCCCTCCGACGCCGCTTTCCGCACAGAAAAACCAGCTGATGGGTCCGTAGACGGTTACCTAGACTTCGGTCCTGCAGAAGAGGCGGGAGTGGATCTCATCGTCGCGGGCAAGTACGAGTTGAGGGGCGAATCCTTATTCCTGCAGGCAAGCCTCTACGAGGCTACCTCCCGCAGAGTGAAATATGCCGACATATACCGGAGCGAAGCGGGGTTTGCAGTCTTCGAGGCGGTGGATACTCTTTCAGAAACCTTCGTAGAGGAGGTGAGCAGAGTTCTGCCCGAGCCCGGCGAGCCGATCATAAAAAAAGAGAAAGGGATGGGCTCGGAGATGCTCTTCTATGAAAAAAGCGTGTATCGCAGAAAAATGATAGACCAACGTCTCGAGCATGGGCATCTCATATCTGTTACAGCCGGTATGGGCGGACTCGATGACTCCGATGACTTGGACAACAACACCAGGTGGGGCATGAGCGGCGGCGGGGATCTCAGCATGTACCAGCTAACCTACACTCATCCCCTCAGCCGGGCCCTTTCAGCATCGGTAGGGGGAGAAGTGAATACCGCCGAGATATATGTCGAAAGTGATACAGAAGATGAGCAACTCAAAGCTCTCAACTTCTATTCGCTTCTGCTGGGGCCGGAGTTCGACTTCAGGAGTGAGACGTCGGAAATATTCTTCAAAACCCTTCTGCGCGTAGGCTATGCACCCTCGATTCAGGTCTCCCTTGCCCAGAATTACCGTATCGGCCCGCTCTGGTACAGCGGGCTCAACTTGGATACGGGGTATCGATACTACTTTTACCGGAAGGCTGGTCAACGGCCCCTCTTTCTCTCCCTCGGCTTTATGATAGACCTGGTGGAATTTCGCATACAGGAGGACTGGGGCGTCAGGTACGTGCCACTGCACGGTAAAATCTACGTGGGCGGAGGTGTGGGCCTGTGAACATTCGGCTTCGCTGCCCCCGCAGCCTCGTCCTCATTATGTT
>CAYFVU010000161.1:2054-4921 GCA_964346645.1 uncultured Spirochaetaceae bacterium
CTCGATATCGTATTCGGAATAGAGCGGCAGGGAATGCGCATAGCGGAGGAGGAGAGGCAGCTGTCGCTTCCGCCTTCTCACGAGCGCTACATCGAGACCCTCGAAGGAGTAGCCGAAATTTTTGCGAGCGATCTGGGTAAGATGGATCCGAAGATCGTGCTCTCTGAGATCGAGACAGATAGAGAGACGGAAGCGGTGCTCGATCAGATCCTCTTCGAGGCCGCAAATGCGACCAGTTTCGAGGCGGGCTTGTGGATCGGTATCGCATCAAAGAACATTGGTAGCGACGAAAACGCCGACATTCACTTCACCTTCCCGCTGCACTATGTCGCCGAGCTCAGCTGGTTTCCCTCCGAGCACCACGGCATAACGGGTAATTTCCTCTTTACCCGAAACGACATGTACTCCCAGGGAAACGATCCCACAAGCGACGACGATGATGCTGCCACTATGAACAGCCTTTTCATGCCGGGCATAGGCTACACCTTCCGGACACTGGGTCGAATCGCCGGGGGGCTGTTTCTCGGTTACAGTGCCGGCCTGCTGCAGGTAGAGGCGCTGGAGCCGGCTGATATCGGCGGCGGCGAGATACTGCAGGAGGGAGCGACGGAAACCGCATTTGCCCACTTCTTCACCATCAGGCCGGTGCTTTCCTACTCCATCACTCCCAACTGGAGCGTAAAGAGCAGTGTGGTTTTCTTCTTGGATCCCGCGCTCTTCTCCGGAGGCGACACGCAGTTCAACGTCTCCGACCTGCAGGTGCTCAACTTCGCCGTGTCGTACGGGTGGAAGTGATCGAGGGCGTCCCCATTTTATGCGTGTGTATTGATTAAAAACGCGCCGCCGTATTAATTCCCGTCGAGCACCTGCCGCAGCCAGGTCATGAGCCCTGTGGAGATGTCTTCGTGCTTGAGGCCGTAGAGGATGTTCGTCTTGAGCCAGTCCAGCTTGTTGCCGAGGTCGTGACGTCTCCCGTCGAAGCGGTAACCGATCATCGAACGATCCTGCACGAGCAACTGCAGGGCATCGGTCAGCTGTATCTCGTTTCCTTTTCCCGGTGCCGTTATGTCGAGGGCGCTGAAGATCTCCGGGGGTAGAATGTAGCGGCTCGCGATGACGAGGTTAGAGGGAGCTGTGTCGATGTCCGGCTTTTCGACGAGTCCCTCGATGCTGTAGACCCTCTCGTCTAAGATTTTGCCCTCAATGACTCCGTAACGGCTGACCTTCTCTTTCGGAACCTCTTCGAGCCCCAGGACTGCCTCTTCGTAGCGGTTGTAGGTGTCGATGAGTTGCCGTGTCACCGGCCGGTCCGAATAGGACTCGAGTACGGTATCACCGAGCAGAACCGCAAAGGGCTCATTACCTACGTGGTTGCGGGCGCACTTGATCGCATCTCCGAGCCCCCTCTGCTCGTGCTGCCACACAAAGTGTATCCACACGTTCTCGGGCAGATCCTTGATCAGTTCGAGCTCCGCCGTCTTCCCCTTTGCCCGGAGCTGCTCTTCGAGCTCGTAGTTGCGGCTGAAGTGCTCCTCGAGGGTCCGTTTCCCGCGTCCGATGATGAGCAGAATGTCCTTTATACCCGAGGCGATAGCCTCCTCGACCACATACTGGATAACCGGCTTGTCTACGAGCGGCAGCATCTCCTTCGGTTGCGCCTTAGTCGCGGGGAGAAAACGGGTGCCGTACCCGGCCGCCGGAATGACCGCCTTCTTAACCATTGCACACCTCCGGTTTGATCAGCTCTATGCGTTCCGGCTCGAAGGTTTTTGCGAGCCGGTCGAACATCTCCTCGTTCTCGTAGGTGCCTATGATGGCTCCTCCGGAACCGGTGAACTTTGCCGAGGCGCCGGTCGTCCGTGCGAGCTCTACCAGGTGCTCATTCGTCGGGCTGATGGCGCAGATCTTTCGTCTCAGGTCGAAGTTGCGGTCGATGCAGCGGGCCGCCGTCTTCTCGTCGCCGGCCTCGACGGCACAGCGGAACTCTACGCTGAGCCGCGCCCACTCATCCATTGCCGCATGCACCTCGGCGTCTCCCTGCTCCCAGCGGTAACGGAGGTTGTTGTGTGTTATCTCCGAGCCTTCTGCGAGGTCTGTCCTATAGGCGATGTAGAGGCGCGGGAGTTCAACGTTTTCCAGCACCTCGTATCTTCCGTAACCGTGTTCCTCCATGTACTCACGGTCGAAGTCCATGAAGACGAGGGACTGGTAGGCCTGTGCCACCCTGTCTTGCAGCCCTGCGCCGATGGCGAGCTCGTCTCTCTCCACCGAGAGTACCTCGTTGGCCAGCACTTCCGGTGGAATGTGGACGGAATAGTAGGTCATGAGTGCCCGCATGCAGGCGGTGATGATGGCGCTCGAGCCTGCGAGCCCGAGGTGAGGCGGAATCGAGCTGTGGTAGCGGATGGTGAAGTTCCCGTTGTGCTTCTCAATCCCCTTTTCTCTACAGTAGTCGAAGAAGCGTTTGAGGGCCGCCTTTATTATGCGGATTCCTCCATAATAGCCGAAGGCGCGGATCTCCGAGAGGAGCTCTTCGGGTCCGCTGAACTTCGACTTGTCTCTGCGTGAGGGAAGGATCTCCAACTCATCGCTCGGATAGAGGGTGATGTCGGCTTGGAAGTTCGAAAAGGTAAAGGCTATGGTCTTGCCGAAATAGCCGTCCGAAGGATTGCCTATGAGCGCGGCTCTCGGATAGGCGAAGGTCTTTACTATCATGATGTAACGATTATATCCGCATAAAAGGCTTCTGTCTTCGGTTAAAAATCAGTTTGCTTTTAGTTTTTTTCTATATTTGTCTCTTCGTATTCTTTATCGCGTGGACCGTGTACTCTGTGCGGTTTGTCTTCATCTGTGTACTGATGAGCAGC
>CAYFVU010000162.1:0-4911 GCA_964346645.1 uncultured Spirochaetaceae bacterium
CCCGCAGCTCGAGGCATTCTGCGGAGCCTCAGCCTATTCTCTGCTCTACGCCGCCGACGATGTCGCGCAGGGCCTTGATCGAGGCTCCCTCGGATTTTCCGGTAATGTAGTGGCGCCCCTCGTCCTCGGCCTCCATGAGACCCTGGTCGATGGGAATGCTGCCGAGAAAGGGAACCTCCATCTCTTCGGCGGCCGCCTTTCCGCCGCCCTTCCCGAAGACGGGAATCTCCTTCCCGCAATGGGGACAGATGAGTCCGCTCATGTTTTCGACCACTCCGAGTACGGGGATGTCGAGCTGCTTCGAAAAGTTGACACTCTTGCGCGAATCGAGTATCGCCACCTTCTGCGGGGTGGTTACTACCACACTCCCGTCGAGCTCGGGAAGGAGCTGGAGCACCGTAAGGGGCTCGTCACCGGTTCCCGGCGGGGTGTCGATTATGAGGTAGTCGAGCTCGCCCCAGTGTACGTCGGCGAGGAACTGCTTTATGACCCCGATCTTGAGGGGACCCCGCCAGATCACCGGAGAGTCCGGCCCGTGGCCGGCCATCGAGAGGCTCACGACCCAGAGATTCTGCGCCGCCTGGTACGGCTCGATACCCTCGTCACGTCCTACCAGCTGTGCCTCCTCGATTCCCAACATCTTCGGTATGTTCGGCCCGTGGAGGTCCGTGTCCAGGAGCCCGACCGTGTGCCCCTTGTCTGCAAGGGCGAGGGCCATGTTGACCGACACCGTCGTCTTGCCGACACCGCCCTTTCCGCTGAGAATGGTGACCTTGTGCTTTATATCGGCCATCCGTTGTTTCAGACGCTCTTCCTGCGCCTTCTGCTCTTCGTTCTGTGGTCCCGCCATTGGTTCTCCTTTGTCTGAACTGTGCTGATCTCAGCTGTATTCTGCAGCGACGGAGCGCACGGCATCCCACACCGACCGCAGCTCCGCTGCGATTTCGTCGTCGTAGTGACACGCGTAGGGTTTCAGATCCGCCACCGAATCTACGACCTTCCTGTCGTACGGTATCTCTCCAAGGTACCGAATTTTCCGCTCTTCGGCAAATTCCCGCAACTCTGCCACCCCATCGGGATTGATCGTGCTCTTGTTCACCACCAGACCCACGGGAATAGAGAAATGTTCCGCCAGATCCACCACTCGCTTGAGGTCGTGGGCGCCGGCAACCGTCGGCTCGGTGACCAGCACCACGAAATCGACGCCGGTCATCGCCGACATCACCGGACAGCCTGTACCCGGAGGTCCGTCGATGAGGACCCACTCCTTTTCGCCCTCCTCTGCCTCCTGCCTGGCCCGCTCCCGCACCTGCTGCACCAGCTTGCCGGAGTTCTCCTCGCCGGCGTGGAGGCTCGCGTGCACCATGGGTCCGTACTGCGTCGAGGAGACGTACCACTGCCCGGCATCGCTTCTGCGGTAGCTTACCGCATCTACGGGGCAGACGAGACCGCAGACTCCGCAGCCCTCACAGGCAACGGGATCGATCGTGGCCTTCGGCCTCATGCTGATCGCATCGAATCGGCACTTGTGCACACAGACACTGCAGCCGGTACAGACATCTTCCGCCACCTCTGCAACTCTTCCTCCGGTAAAATCATATGTCTCGCGCACCTCCGGCCCCAGCAGGAGGTGGAGGTTCGCCGCATCTACATCGCAGTCGGCGAACACCGCGTTCTCCGCTATGCAGGCGAGACTCGCGGAGACGAAGGTCTTGCCGGTCCCGCCCTTTCCGCTGAGAATCACCATCTGCTTTACATTCCGTTTCGCCTCGTCCTTCACGCCGATTCCCTCTCCTTCAGTATTGCTGCCATCCGCCGGTAGAGACGCCTGAGTTCCTCGCCGTAGCTGGGATTCGATTGCACGATGCTCTTCCCCTTCGCGTAGCCGGCGGCCACCTCTTCGTCGTAGGGAATCTTCAGGAGTACCGGTATGTTCTGCCTCCTGCAGTACTCCTCTACCTCGGCGTGACCGACGTCCGCCCTGTTGATTACCACCCCCATGGGGATGTTCATCTCCCCAAGGGTCTCCACGGCGAGATCGAGGTCGTGGAGTCCGAAAGGGGTGTTCTCTGTAACGAGGAGCCCGAAGTCGGCATCCTTGACCGCCGTGACCATGGGACAGGTCGTCCCCGGCGGCGAATCGACGATGATGGTGCCCCCAGCCCCGCGATCGCCCGCAGTAGGGCCGTTTTCCTCACCGCGGAGCTTGAACTTCTCGTGAGTATACCCGCCCCCCTCACGCTTGACCGCGCGGATGAGGGGTGGGGCGAGCACCTCGCCTACGTCGAGAAGGCCATAGAGGGTGCGGATTGCGGATGCCGCTCCGTTCTGCGCCTCGCCGTCCGCTCCGTTCTGCGTACACCCTTCGATCAGCTCTCCGATGGGTCGATCCTCCTCGGATATCGCCCTCTCGGGACAGAGTATACTGCAGCCTCCGCAGCCGTGACAGAGATTGTCGAAAACCATGATTTTCTTGCCGAATTGGGCGATCGCGTGGTACTCGCAGAACTCCACACACTTTCCGCAGCTCGTGCACTTCTGCTCGTCGATCCTCGGAACCTTTACCGCAAAGGGCCTTCTGCCGGTCTCCTCGGCTCCGAGAAAGAGGTGCGCGTTCGGCTCTTCGACGTCGCAGTCGAGCAGACGCACCGGCTCGGGCGCCGCCGGTTTGGACACCTCAGGGTTGGACGCCGCCGGCTCGTTTTTTCCCGGCTCGGGCGCCGCCGGCCCAGACGCCTCTCCCCCAGCCGATTCCGCCTCCATCGATTGGGCAAGCGCTTGAGCCAGGCCCACCGCAACGGTGGTCTTGCCGGTACCGCCCTTACCGCTCGCTACCGCTATTCTCATACTACCTCCGAACTGAGCATATTCATAGCTCTGAGCATATTCCTGCTTTAGCCCCTTCCTTTTCGAGCCCTTGCATGTAGCAATTGAGTCCCGTTCAGCCCACGTGTCCTCTGTTGCTGGGTCCGGACGCGGCTTCGAGGCGGCCCTCCTCATACTGGCGGACCGCCTCGCCGACCGTTCCCCGCGCTCCGGTGTAGACGGGAATCTCCGCGGCCTGCAGGGCGCGGAAGGCGTTGGGTCCCACTTGTCCGGTTACTATCGCCGAGACTCCTCGGGTGACCATGTGCTGACTCGCCTGCACACCTACCCCGCCGGTCTCGTGGGTAAACATGTTCTGCTCGAAGGAGTACTCCCCCGAATCGGTATCGTAAAAACAGAAGTAGGCGCATCTCCCGAAGCGGGGGTCTACCTGCGCATCTTCCGTCTCTCCCTGTGCTGTTATGCACATCTTCATCTCTGCCTCCTTCTCTCTATGTCGGACTATCGGCCGTGTCCGTTCTCGTCCCGGCCGTGATTACGGTCGTGGTCGTGTCCGTGAGCATGTCCGTGCTCGTGTCCGTGACCGTCGCCATGCCCCTCGCCGTGCGCACAGAGGCTGTCTCCGCCCTCGAGGGCGCCGGCTCTACAGGACTCCACGGCATCCTCTACGCTGCCGGTGACGCCGAGCACCCACTCGATGCCCATCTGATCGAAGAGCTGTTGAGCGCGCCTGCCCATGCCGCCTGCAATTACCACGTCGGCCCCGTGCTCCTTCAAAAATCGGGGAATTCTTCCGGGCTCGTGTCCCGGATTCTCCACCGTCTGCCGTCCGACTATCTCGCCGTTCGTAATGTCCACCAAGGTATACGAGCGGCAGCGCCCGAAGTGCTCGGCGACGCTGCCGTTCTCGGTTGCTACTGCAATTCTCATTACTCGCTGTGCTCCTCGTCCAAGGCGTCCATCTCGCGCTTGAGATAGTCGAGCTGCTCTTCCAGGGCCTCGGCCTGTTCCTTTAGCATCTCCTTGCGATTCTCCTTGGAGACGGGCGCTGCTGCGGGTCCATATCCGCCGAAGCCGCCGTATGGGGCTCCGCGGCGCATACCGGGGCCGTAACCCATACCGGGACCGTAACCTCGGCCCCACGCCATACCTCGTCCGCCGCGTGCACGGCCCCTGCCGCCGCCTCGGCCCATTCCATATCCAGGTCCGTTCGCGAAGCCGGGCCGGTCGTATCCGGCGCAGTATCCCATTGCTCGTCCAGTCATCGGACCTTCTCCGAAGGGTCCACTCTGATCTCCTCTAGGCATATCTATACCTCCTCAAGATAATGTATCTATTGTGCATCCGTGCAGCTCGTACAGTATCCGTAGAACTGCACGGTCCTCTGTACCGATCGAAAGCTCTCCGCGGCTCTTCCTCTCCGTTCCATCGCATCGAGGGCGAGCCGCTCCTCTTCCGTCAACTCGTCTACAACCGTCGTCCTGCCGCAGCCGGCGCAGACGAAGAGAAGCCGCTCGTTCCGCTCGGACTCGCCGAAGAGCTTGAAGCGGGCCTTTCCGTCGCCGGTCTCCAGCTTGTGCACCAGCGAAATCTCCTCCAGCAACTGAAGGGTCCGGTACACGGTGGCAAGGCCTATGTTCGGATGCGTCTCGCGCACCTTAACATAGATGTCGTCGGCGCTCACATACTCTTCCTCTTTTTCGAGGATGTTGATGATCAGTTGACGCGGAACAGTGAGTTTGACCCCGTGCTCTCTGAGCTGCCCCTCGAAGCGGCAGCGCCTGCCGCGCCCTGCTCCCTTGCCGAATCCGGGTCCTTTGCCGAGGCCGCGTCCATGCCCCCGACCCGGTCCGCCGAAATGGGGATTTATTCCATGTCCATAGCCGCCGCTCTGCATATGTTCTCCGGTCGCACTACCTAATTGGTATTGAAAATCATTCTCATTTAGAATATACCCCATTTTCATCTCGGCGTCAAGAGGAGATGGAGCTCTTCTCTACGCCCTGCGATCTTGCTTTCTCCAGGATCCCACAGAGGAGGCCCCGATTTCGCCCTTTTCCTTTTTATAGTGGACCAAAACTTGCA
>CAYFVU010000163.1:0-4903 GCA_964346645.1 uncultured Spirochaetaceae bacterium
GGCTTGATTTTCATAGCAGGCACCTCGTTTTCAGCAAGAGACCGCCGCCGGCGGCCTCGGCCGCCGGCGGCGTGTTCGTCATGTATCTTTTTTACTCGTAGATCTCTTCGATCTCTTCGGCAGCCTTGTCCAGAGCCTCCTCTGGGCTGAGCTCGTTGGTTATTGCCTGATTCACTCTAAGGCCGAGAACCGATGAGATTTCGTTCGATTTCGGTCCACGGGGCCGGTAGTCTCCGTCTCCGTTCTTGAACATCGTCAGCATCTGTTCGAGCCAGGGCATCTCTTCGCGGAGCTCGGGATCTCTGAGTGTGGACTCGCGAATCGGCGCGCCGTCGTTCATCATCCACTGCTTCTGCGCTTCCTTGCCGGTGATGTACTTGATAAACTCCCAGGCGATCTCTTTCTCCCGGTCGCTCGCATCGGCATTGATGCCTACACCCCAGCCGCCGACACCGTATTTCGCACCGACGTCCTCTACACGGGGAGTAACCTCCATACCGGTTTTTCCGACGACCTTTGAGATGCTCGGGTCTTCGTAGCCTGCCCGGGCGATGCTCCAGGAGGACTGCATGACCGACTGGCCTATGCGGTAGGAGGTCTCGCGGTCGTCCCACCAGTAGCCTACCGCCCCCTTCGGAGCCCACTTGTCGAAAATGTCGACGAAGAACTCGAGGGAATCGAGACATGCCTCGCTGTCCACCGTTACGTTGCCGTTCTCATCCACGATCTGTCCGCCGAATCCTCTCATGTACTCCATCCAGTCTTGGGCAACCGCGGGACCGCGGGCGCCGTTGGCAACCAGTCCGTAGAGATTCTCGTCGGGGCGGGTAAAGAAGCTCGCCACATCACGCATCTGCTCGAAGTTCTCCGGGGTGTCGAGCTCGTAGCCGTACTCATCCATGAAGGCCTCTTTCTCCGCAGAATCGTTGAAGAGATCCTTTCGATAGATCAGGCTGTTCACGTATCCGGCCATCGGAAAGGCGATCTGCTCGCCCTTCCATCCGCCCATGGTCCAGGTGACGTCGAGGATGTCGTCGTAGTCGATCTCTTCTTTGTCCCGCTCTATCCACGGGCTGAGGTCCATCGTCCAGTCCTTTTCGGCGAACTCGCCTGTCCACATGATGTCGACCGTCGCGAGGACGAACTGCGTCGAGTCGGTCGCGTAGTCCTGGGTGATCTTCTGATAGAGCTCGGTGTAGCCGAGGATGTCGACCTTGACTTCGGCACCCGTCATCTCTTCGAAGTTCTCGCTCAGCGTCTTGGTGTAGTCGGCGAACTGGTCAGCCATGACTGCAAACCGGATGGTTTCACCCTCGAATGGTTTTTCCATCTCTTCGGCCTGCTCGGCTTCTCCCGATCCGCCTTCCGCCTCTTTCTGTCCTCCGGCAAAAGCCAGCATTGCCGTAAGCAGAAGGACCATCAACATGAGAATCAATCTTTTTCCTTTCATACTACTCTCCTTTTTTTTTTGAAAGTTTGCACTTCCACGTACCTAAGTCCTTACACACTCCTTTTCTCTAAGATTTGCTGAGATCTACCGCTACGCGATAGGTATCGGGCGATAACGCCGCCTCGAGGGCGTCGCGTACCTGCGAAAGGGGATAGTTCTCCGTGAGGAATGGCTTCACATCGATGAGACCGTATCGGAGCAGACGCGAAGCGTGGAAGAAGTCCTCTACGGCAGGGCTGTAGGAACCGGTAATCACATACTCGCCGTAGTGCACGCCGTTCGGATCTACATCAATCGGATTGTTCGGATGAAACGATCCGTAGAGGATGAGCCGCCCCATCTTGCGGATCATCTGCTGTGCCTCCTCGGCAACCTCTGGTATAGTGACGGTATCGAATACCACCTCGGCCCCCTCTCCGTGGGTCAGCTCCTTGACCCGCGCCGGGGCATTCTCGTTCTTCGGATCGATACCCTCGTGGGCGCCCATCTCTATCGCGAGGCGGCGCCGCTTTTCGTCGGGCTCCACGATGATGACCCGTGCCCCGCGCATGCGCGCGAGCAGCGCATGGAGCTGCCCCATGATTCCCGCGCCGATGACCACGGCAGTGTCGCCGAGTTGTATACCGCTGCGCTTTATGCTGTGCACGCAGCAGGCAAGCGGCTCTGTGAAGGCAGCCTCCTCGAGAGAGACGGTGTCTCCTACGGGAAAGATTCCGTTGACCTTCAGAGAAATGTACTGGGCAAACCCGCCTATGGCCCCGGTACCGTCGTAGTTGCGACCCTCCTTTATTCCTATGCACTGGTTACTGTAGCCCTGGTAGCAGTAGGTGCAGTGGCCGCACTCCTCGAGGGTCTTGAAGACAACCCTTTCTCCCACCTCGAAATTGGTACGGGTGTTTTCTGGAATGTATTCGATGACCCCGCTCGCCTCGTGGCCGGGTATGAAGGGCAGCGGCGTGCTCGATTCACCCTTGAATATCCGCATCTCGAGGGTACATATCAGGCAGCGTTCCACTCGGATGAGGACTTCGCCGGGCTCCGGCTTCGGAACCGTGTACTCCCGAATTTCTGTTTTTCTCGTACCGACTATCGCGGCAGCTTTCATTATTTCCGGTGTGCTCATGATTTCCTCGTCTTCTTTTCTCCGTATTCAAATATATCCATATTCAAATTGTCGCTAAGGAGTGCATTAACGGGCTCAGCATGTCGTAGGCCTCCGTGTAGAGCAGAAACAGCTCCTCTCTTCGTCTATTCGCCTGCGACGGCGGGTGGAACTCAGCTTCTACGCTATTGTATCTCTTCGAGAGTTCCTCGAGCTCACCTTCTCCCGCGCCGTAGGCCGCGAGAGTCCACGAACCGAACGGTGCCGTATCCAGAATGCTCATTTTTTGATAGACCTTCCCCGTAATAGCGGCTTTCTGTTCCAGCCATGCGTCCGAAGAGTTCGCTCCTCCGACCGCACGTACGGCAGCACTCTCCTCTTCTCTAGTTCCTAATAGTAGTTCCATGTTTTGCCGGATTGCAAATCCGATTCCCTGAAAAACACCCTGCAAAACATCTTGTTTCTTCATCTCCTTGCGCAGTCCGATAAAGGCGCCGGATGCATCGGGATCCCAGATCGGACTCCGCTCACCAGAAAGATAGGGGAGAAAGAGGATGGAGGGGGGATCGGAGAAAAAAGACTCCTCCACATGTGCCGGATCCTCGGAGAAGATTTCGTACGCCCATAAGAGAGAGCCGCCGGTGTATGAGAGTGTAGCGATATCCATGTCCCTGTTCGGCACCACATGGGAGCTCATACCATGGCCTCGTTCTCTGCACAAGGAGATGCAGGTCGAAGTACCAGTTCCCTCGACCACGTCTCCCGCATTCACCGCTCCTGCGCCGAGAGCTTCACACCACGCATCGATGCCGCCGGCATAGACGGGAATACCATCGCGCAAACCGACGGCTCTGGAAAAATCAGTACCGGTCATGCCGACCATATTCCACGGGTCGACCACCTTCGGAAGAATGTTCTCGGGCAGACCTATTCGCCGCACCGCTTCAGCTCCCGCCTTCGGATGATAAAAGAGCACCGTGCTCGCTGATGCGCTGTCCGTAGCCCGCTCACCGGTCAAGAGATAGTTAACGTAGTCTTTTGGAGAAAGAAGAGTGGCTCCATTCTCGTGCGCGACTTTCTCATAGTTCCGGCAGAGCCACAACGCCTTCGTTTCATAGCCTAGCTCACTCTTCTCGCCTCCATTCCAAGCCGAACGTATCTCGCCGGCCAACTCCGCCGCGCGCTCGTCCTGCCAAGTAATTATATCGGTAGCCGGTACACCGCTGCCATCGAGTAACATCACACTCGGTCCGTGACCGTCCAGCGCGATCCCCTTTATTGCGTCTTCATTTTCTCTGCTCACCTGCATAATCCGAGAGAAGAGCTCCTGCACTTGCTTTCGAAAGGAGGCGGAGTCATGAGCGCTTCGAGACTTCATACTCTGAGGGTAGGCTCTTTTGTGGATAACGATTTCGTGTTCACCATCACATGACTCATATGCGGCTTTCAAGCTGCCCGTACCGATATCTACACCCACATACATCATTCGTCACCTAAACGTTTCACCGAATTCTTCTCTTCACTCCCTCTTCGAGCTCACATGACACATCTCAGCTAGTCATCTTATCGTTATATCCTTTATGATAGTACAATCATATCCAGCAGTCAAGGATTAATTTCCTATTACAAACGGTGAGTGCAGGTGATTTAGGCTTTCAGCGGGAAGTCCTTCGCCAACTCGCCCAGACCGAGCTCCTCGAGCTTCTCCGCCGTCGGGATGCCGTTGCGGCTCCAGCCGCGCAGCTCGTAGTAGCCGTCGAGCATCGAGTCGAGCTCGACCACCAGCCCCTCTTTGAAGATCTCGTCGGTCAGCGCCCCGTCCTTCTCCACGTAGACCTTAAGCGGCTCCTTCAGAAAGCGTTCGTGCAGCATGTCGTCGCTCCGGTCCATGCCGTGACGCACGTTGTACATCCGCTCGAGGTTCACGATCCGCTCGCCGATGTGCAGCAGATCCTCCATCGTGTACTCATCTTCGAGCAGCAGACTCATTCCCTCGGCTATGTCCTCGGGGCCGAGGGCATAGGCCTCGATGGTGGAAAACTTGCATATGCCGATCGAGTCATTGATTGCCGAGAAGGCCTCGGTAAAGGTGATCATCCTCGGCTTGTACTTCTGGCTGAACGGATCGAGGATCTCCTCGTCCGCATCGGGAAAGTAGCGATCTGCGGCATCCTCGTTATGCGTGAGGTCGATCGTGCACAAGCCGTAGAGATGGTCGGCACCCCGCGCGCTCGTGGCGTGGCCGAGGGCCAGCCCTCTGCTCGTCCGCGGCTCCTGCCGGGGAGTCTCCAGCCCTTTCACGTGGAGGGCGTACTTGTGCGCCTCCGGATGGATTCTGTCGGCCGCCCGCT
>CAYFVU010000164.1:0-4688 GCA_964346645.1 uncultured Spirochaetaceae bacterium
AGCCGCACAGGGTTCGAACCTGTGACCCACGCCTTAAAAGGGCGTTGCTCTACCAGCTGAGCTAGCGGCCCGCCGTCAAATGCTCCGGCACTATAGCAATTCGTGTAGAAAATGTCAACTAATGGCTACATGGTGAATTGGAAGCCGAGCTGCAGGTTGTAGACCGGGCTCAGTCCCGGTTCCGTCGAGCGTTCGGTGCCGAACATCGCCGCATTGAGGGTGAAGAAGTGGAGGTCCAGCCCGATCCCCGCCGCAGGCAGCCCCTCGGCGAATCCGAGCCGCAGATCGAGGATGCTCATCATCGTAATCTCGGTCCCGAGTCCCACGTGGAGAATGGGATTGGTCGCCATCTCCGGATAGAGCCAGTAATCGAAGACATCCTCATAATCGAGGAAGAACTTCGCCTCGCTGATGAAGATGTTTCTCGAGCTGAGATCGACTCTGTACATTCCTCCTACGTTGAGGCTGAAGGGCACGAGACCGAGCTCGTCATCTATCTGAGGGTCTCCCTTTCTGAAGGCGGTGATGTCCTCGTACTCCGAACGCTTCGTCGGGGTAAAGGCATCCTTCGCAGTAATTCCGAAGTGCCAGCGTCCCTCATAGGAATAGAGGAGGCCGAGATCCGCACCGATTAGCGAGGTAAAATAAAACGGACGATCGAGCACCAGATCCATAGACGGCTTCTGCAGTTCGATCGCGCTCACGTCTCCTTTGATCGTGCCTCTGAAGCCTCCCTTCAGCAGCACCCCGCCGTCGAGCTTGTGAGGTTCATACCCCTCGCCTCCGCCGATAATGGGAAAGGAGTAGCCGCCGGAGAGCAGGAGATCCTGCATGATCTTCTCTTTGGCGGTGAAGGGGTTGTTGGCGCGAATCTCTGAGCTCGTATTGCTGTACATGCCGAAGCCGAGTCCGTGGCCCACATAGCCGAAGGCGAGCGGTCCGGCCACATCCATACCTGTGTAGAGTCCGTCGAGCAATTCGGAGATGTCCTCGAGGCTTGCTCCTGCGAGAAAGGTGTCGGCGATCGAAAAGACGGGCCCCTTGAGGCCTAGTGTCAGCTCGGCAAAGCTTATCTCCGGCTCGGTCTGCAGGTAGCCGGCGGGATTCTGGAAGAGAGCGGAAAAACCGTCGTAGGCGGCTGCATGCGGCCCGCCCATCGCGGAGAAGCGCGGATTGATCGGCTCCATCGGCTCCTCGTAGTAGTCCACGGCCACAGCCGCAACCGTTATGCCGAGAAAGAGCGTGAGCGCCGCCGCCGTGATCCGTACCGTCTGTCCTTGCATACACCTTCCTCTTTTTGTCTCTTACCTACTTCTCTTCTCCGCCACTCTTCTTCTACTGCGCGAGTCCCAGCAGATCATCCATGTCGTCGATGGAGTAGCCGGACTGTTCGAGGTAGTAGGCGGATTTCTCCAAGTACGTTCCGTCTTTTTTAGGATCTACCGCATCAATATCGCTACCTTCCGGAAGACTTCCTCCGCTCTCCTGCCCGTACCTGATCGCCATGGCTGCCGACATTGCCACGTAATCCTCTTTGCTTATGTCGGCTCCATCTTCGTCGGCCTTGGCCATGCTCTTCTCCGCATTGTCCAGCCACTCGCCGTCGATGTCGTTGAGGACCTTCTGCGTATCCACATTCTCCGGATCCTCGAGCGCCTTCGTGATGGCGTCGTTTATCCCCGAGGCCTCGATGGCAACCTGGCTCGCGAGGTACTGCGTGTCCGGATCGTTTATGTTCTTTATTGCGTCGTAGGCCTTCTTCAGCTCCTTCGTGTCTCCACTGCCGAGGGCCTGCTGTGCATAGGCGATGCGCTGCTCCTTCGGCAGACTCGAGGGATTTCTCTGAGCCCACTCCAGCGGGCTCGTGGTGAAGAACTGCTCACATGCGGTAAGCAAGAGCAGAAGGGAGCAGGCGAGTGCACACAATGCACGCGTCTTCGAACCGCGGACCTTCTTACGAAATTGTTTCACTCTCATAATACCCCTCCTGAAAACTATCGGCGTTCCCCCTCTATTTCTTTATATTACCATATTACCTGGAGACGCGCACTGCAAGTCTCACCGTAGAAAACGGATAGCCCGCGAAAAACGGATAACTCGTTAGAATCGTACAGCCGCCTCCAAAGTGACGCCTCTGTTCGGCTCGGACCCGCCGTAACTCCCGGTCTCCCTGGCAAAATAGGCGAAGTTCACATCGAGAAAGAGCAGGTGCATTCCCGCACCGGCGGTGAAGTAGCCCTCATTCACCCCGGCCCGCAACTTGAAAAAACGAAGGGTCTCAATCTCGGCCCCCAGGTGCAGATCTCTCCATAGTGAGGAGCTGCGCTCTTGTGCATACCAGACCTTTCGATACTCGGCGTGAATCTTCGGATCTAACCACCGGCTGAGCTCGCCGAGATCGGGATGGTAGGCGAGCCCCAAATGGGTGCTCATCGGAATCCGGTAGACATCATCAGATTCCTCTCCCTTTCCCCTTTTGTGCGTGAGGGCTTCATCGAGATTATCCACACCCGTGCTGCGGTAGCCGAAATCCGTCCCGCCGATGTCACGCATGGCGAAACCGAGTGACAGCGGTCCGTACTCGCCGATTATCCCCCCGTCCAACGCGATCGCCTCACCGGAGAGCGCGTCCATAGGAATGTCGCCCTCCGACTCCATGAACTCCACCAGTCTTACACCCCTCATCTCGGTCCTCAGCATGTAGCGAAGGTCTCCGCCCGCAGAGAGGGTAACCGGCCCGAGCTGAAAGGGATAGGCAATGCCGCCGACGATGCCCCACGTGTAAACCACATTCACCTCGCTTTCGCGGCCACCGCTGTCGTCCCTGCCATACACATCCAGGGAACCACTCGCGCCGAGACCGAAGTTGTGCCCCACGTAGCCGATCCCCCCCGTGCCGGCCAGGCCGAAGCCGTTGTCCGTGATCAAATTTCGGAGGTTGCTATCGGCTTCGCCGTTTCGGACGTTGCTCAAGCTCTTTCTGTTCTTCTTCGTCGGGACGAAATAGGAACTGCCCTGAGTAGAGAGGAGAGTGAAATCCCCCTCTCCTCTGGCGAAACCCGCGGGATTGGTATAGAGGGAGTTGTAGCCTTCGGCAATCGCCGTAAAGGAGCTGCCCTGCGCCGTTACCTCGGGAGTCACGGGAGAAAATATGGGACTGTCGAGGGTCTCGGCTCGAGCAGATGGGATAACCGTTGCGGTGAAGAGCAGCGCGAGTAGAGTAAATCGTTGAATTCTCGTTAACCTTCGTATGCAGTTCATGAACGCCTTTCTCCCTATACCGTTTCTCGAGCACCAGCTCACTATACCCCGGATCTGCGAAAAAAACAAAAAATCACGGGAGATCGCAGCCATCTCGAGTGAGATCTCCTGTGCATCAATATAACACTTTTCTCTAATAAAACCAATATTAGGTAAAGTGCAGAAAAGTTGCCCTCGGCTCTCGCCCTTCGGCTTCTCCGGCGCCGGTGCACATCTTCGCGATGCTCACCCTACAGAGCGCCCCCCGTCTTCCCGGGACCTGCGGGACTCCCGCGATTCTGAGGTGAAGATAGGTATCCGAGAGACCGCTCCACAATCCCTCTCCATCCTCCTGTTCGAGCACCACCTCGGTCTCCGTGCCGGCCTGACGGTCGGTGTAGATGCGGTAGAGCTCTTTCGAGAGCTCCTGCAGCGTGCGGGCCCGCTCGCCTGCTATTCGCTCCGGCACGCGCGGTCCCTTTCTCGCATGGAGTGTCGTACCCGGGCGAGGTGAGTAGGGAAAGACGTGGAGACGGGAGAAGGCGCACTCCTCCACCAGACGTCGAGTCTGCTCGAACTCCTCCTCTCCCTCTCCCGGGAGACCGACGATCACGTCAGCCGCGACAAAGGGATCCTTCTTCACCTCCCTCAGCTGCGCCACCGCCCGTCTCACCCGCTCGGAGCCGTAGGGGCGCCCGACCGCAGCAAGAACCTCATCGGCACCAGACTGCACCGGTATGTGGAAGTGGGCACAGACAGAGGGATGGGAAACCGCCTCGAGCAGTCTCTCCGTGATCATCTCCGGCTCGAGACTGGAGAGCCGTATTCTCGCCCGCTCGAGTCCCCCCGTCAGGGTCTCTATCAACTCGGGCAGACGTGAGGCGCCGTCGCGGTAACTGGTAATGTTGACTCCCGTGATTACGATCTCTCTGTAGCCCGACTCCTCGAGCCGGCGCGCTCGCCCGAGCACCGTGCGAGCCTCGAGACTCACCGAATCGCCCCGCGCCAGAGGCACCCGGCAGTAGGCGCAGCGCCGGTCGCAGCCGTCCTGCACCTTCAAAAAGGCACGGGAGTGGAAGCTGTAGCTGTCTGCAACGAAATCGAAGGGGCCGAGAGAATCGGTTCCCATCTCCCGTTCGAGCTCATCGATGAGCTCGACGATTTCCCCCGCATGTTTTTGTACCGGCTGCCCGATGGAGTCGACCGCTGCCGTGCTGTTGAACAACAACGGCAGTTCGAGGAGGAGGTGCTTGCGCTGCTGGCCGATCAGGAGAACATTATCGGCAAGACCGGAGGCCTCCTCAGGCTCGAGCTGTGCGTAGCAGCCGGTGATGACCACCAGGGCCTCGGGATGCTCCCGCGCAACCTTACGGATCATCCTGCGGGCCTTCTGCTCGGCCATGCTCGTGACGGTGCAGGTATTGAAGATGTAGATATCCGCTTCCTCG
>CAYFVU010000165.1:0-2872 GCA_964346645.1 uncultured Spirochaetaceae bacterium
CGAGCAGGTGCGAAGCAGCTGCGGAGGCTGAAGGGCCGGAGGCTCGGAAGCTCGATATACCCATTTGCTCCTACGGCCTCAGATGGGACTCGAAGAATTCTTACACCGAAAAATCCTCTTCCCTGTTCCAAAGTAGATCTACCCTGTTACCCAGGTCCGGGCGCAGCACGAAGGTATGTTCGATACCTGCCTGCCTAATTTTTTTGTCGAAGGATTCCGCAATTTCCATTGGCGCCCAAGTAGAGAACTTGCCCTGCAGGGTCAGCGTAGGTGCATCCCCCTCGTCTATGTAGGTGACGGGACTTGCCTTGCGAAACAGGGCATCGCTTGCCACATCTCTTCCTCCCACATGTTTTTCCGCATACTCTCGATAGCGCATCGGGATTTTAAGAGGATGCTTTTCTCCGAGTGCGATGGTAGCGGGGATATCGAGTACACCCTCCGCATGCACAACTGCCTGTACCTTTCCCGAAACATCTTGTTCCATATCTTCGTCGATCCCGTCATCGGGATCCACATAGCCGAGCAAGAGAGCCAACTCCCCTCCGCTGCCCTCTCCCTAGGCGCCGATATGCTCCGGATCGATGGAATACTCTTCCGCGTTGATTCTGAGCCAACGAATCACATTCTGAAAATCATGTAGGGGAGCAGGAAAGGCATTGCGATACCCTTCTTCTGAAGGATCCTTCTCTATAGCACGATAATTTGGCGAAACTCCTACGAAACCCCTCTTTGCCGAGAGGATAATGTCGTCGCGGTGCTCATCCTTTGCTCCCCCCGTGGATACGTACCACAGCCCTTTATGAACAAACACAATCGACGGAAAGGGCCCCTTTTTCCACGAAGGTATGGCCAAATCGAGTTTGAGCTCTTCGTCCCCCCGGGTCGAATAGACAAGATTCTTCCGCAGGTCGACTCCGTTCTTTTCTTCGGCCCCGCTTCGTGCAGTTTCGATGCAGGCAATTACACTCATAGCAAGAATACCCACAACCATCAGTTTCAGCAGCTGATTGATTACGCCTTCTTCCGCCGATCCCAAATAAAGCGGAATCCACATATTTTTCAGGATCTCCTCCTCCACGCACTTTCCTGTGTGTACGCGGCCTGAGGAACCGGATTCTCCACAGACCACCGATTATGTATTTACACCGAGGATGAAGAGACGATAGTTGTTTTTATTATGATATGACGAAATGCGGAGTAAGACAAGAAGAACCTATCTGCGGCAGCAATTCCTGTATCTGCGGATCAGCACTTCACAGAAGGGGAGTGATACTGTAGGCTACGTCTACGAGCGTAAGTCCGGCTTACTGCAGCTACGAACCAAGGGACAATTTGCTCCATCCGAAGGTACGCTCGTAACTATGTGCGAGACGTGGACAGAGACCGGCATACCGGAGGCCATAACGATATGGGGAGAAACCGGCAATATCCGGCTCTTCGATCTCAAAGACGGAGATCTGGCCGTTACACTTGAGAATAAATACGATCACTCTCGCGAAGAAAGCACTCCATCGAAAACCGGACAGAGTGTCAAGAACGTAGGCGGCCTCCCCTATACCCACTGGGGGCTCATTGATAACTTCGTCTCATACCTGTTAGACGGCACTCAGCTCCTGTGCGACGGCGGGGAGGGAAGAAAATCCACCGTGATCCTGGATGCATTAGCCAAAAGCCCGGAAAGGGATACATGGCAAGCGGTAGAGTACCGATAATGGCAGAGATAGTCATCACCACCTTTAATAACGAGCACAAAGAGTTGGCATAGAAAGAGGCTTCGACATTTAGCTGTCCGATTGACACTATGGCAGCTTGAGGCTCGAGGAGTAAGCTGCTCAACCGGCAACACGATACCTCAGGAGCCCATCGATCTCTTCGAAGTGGGAGTCGTAGGAGAACAGTAAGGCCCCGTGTTCCATTGAACTAGCAGCTATCCACACATCATTTATGGGGATTGGCCTGCCCTTCGTTTTGAGGCTATGCTTTATTTCGGCAAACCACTCGGCGGTAGCATCGGTTATAGAAATACGAGTGGTGCGTGGTTGAGCACAAAACCGTTCTAAAATCTTGCGGTTTTCTCCTTCTCGCTTCCCTCCCCGAAAACCGTCGAGCAGCTCGCCGTACACCACCGGAGACAAAAGGACGACATCGAAATCGCCGAGTATTTCGGCGACCTTGCCGTCACCTGCCATAAGGGCGGAATATATGTTGGTATCGATAAGGATGCGATGTGTCATTTCCAATCACCGGGATCGACACGGGAGTTGGATTCCTGTGTAGCGTTGAACTCCTTGTATTCTTCCGTATTCCAAAGTCCGCAAAACTGATGATATTCATTCCGCCTGTCGTCAGTTCCGGATGTACCGACCGATTGAGCGAGGATCTCCTTAATAAGCTGATTTTTACTTGTACCTTTAGCTTTCGCCAGTGTGTTGAGCCTGTCGTTTAATTCAGGTTCTATTGAATGAATAGTTATCGAACTCATGAACCGCCTCCTGGTTCAAATGTAACAGTAAAATGGTTCAAATACAAGGCTGGAAAACAGTAACCGTGCCTTCGGGGAACACCACTTCTTCTTTGCGGCAAATTCGCCGGACTCTGTTTCGAAAAGCTAAGAAAAACGAGAAAATACACCTTCCGGCTGAAATAATCAGTTCTATTTGGATGCATGAGTGAGTATCTATGAAGAAGATCCGGATGAAGATGGTCGGGTCGATTTCCCGGCGGTAGTTTCCTCTACTCCTAACTTTGCAGGAAGGAGGCAACGTCTTCGTAGTCCGGATCCGCGGCGTACAGTTTCTCCATCTCCGCCCTGGTCCGAGATGCTTTACCGAGTTCTCGGTACACCAGGGCCCGCCTGTAGCGGAGGGCC
>CAYFVU010000165.1:2972-4650 GCA_964346645.1 uncultured Spirochaetaceae bacterium
ACCTCCTTTAAGTTTGACTCTTTGTCCGTCCCGACGCCGGGATCGCTTAACAGCTCTACCAGGGAGAGGAGTGCTGCGGGATCTGCTTCGTCCATATTCAGAAGCCGCCGTGCATCCGCGGCTGCTCGGGAAATTTCATCGAGCTCTTGTTCGCACTCAATCAGCGTCAGCAGGGCACCGCGCACAGACGGTTCAATAGCCGCCCGCACGTGTTCGGTAATAGGCAGATAGAAGGAAATATGCAGACCGTACTTGTCAAAGTAGGTACCGATTCTCTCTCCACTTTCTGCCGCATGCCGCAGATGTTCCGCCGCCTTCGAAAAATTCCCCAGTTTGAGCGCGACAAAACCTGCCATAAAACGGGCATCGACGATGTGAGCCGCCTGTTCCAGCAGCTCCAGAGATGTCTCTTCATCTCCACGGACAAACTCCCTTAGACCCTCAACAAGAGTCTTCTCATCCTCGGGAGTAAAGAGACGCTGGAAAAAACCGAGGTCGAGCTTCTTCTCCACTCCGCCCATATCGGCCCGTTCAGAAGGCAGGTCCGGATCTCCGTCGAACTCGCGGTCCCGGGAAGAGGAGCCTTTTCTTCGGCCGCCCTCCCAGCGGCTGTTCTCGGTGTAGTAGAGCCCGCTTCCCGGCAGCCCTACTGTGCGGCGCAACCCTCGCCGTCCCGCGGTTACCTTTGCTCCCCTGGGTCCTAAAGAGACGGAAGGTCCGGATTTGCTGAAGTTAAGAGAGACACCGGGTGCAATTTTTACCCTGCGAAAAAATCGAATTGACATTTTTTCACCTCACCTTTGCGGTCTTCTTACTCTTATTGTAAAAGATATAGTAAGCCTTTACCACCTAAGTTGATAGGGATCCGGGCCCAAAAGGCTGAAGTGAAGAAGCTCTAACCGACGGAAAGAAAGACGGTGCGAAGCTGGATGGCATGGGTGGAAATGGCAATTACTTTTGACCCGGGCGGGAAATCATACCTCCTTATGTTTTTGGTTTCAGTAGAACCTATCACGATACCCCTTAACCGGCGGCACGATATCTCAGGAGCCCGTCGATCGTTTCGAAGTGGGAATCGTAAGATAACAGTACTGCCCCGTGTTCCATTGTACTTGCCGCTATCCACACATCATCTATGGGTACAGGTCTGCCTTTGATTTTGAGGCAGTGCTTTATTTCGGCAAATTTGCCGTTTCCTGCTATGGGGCGGAATATATGTTGGTGTCGATGAGGATGCGATGTGTCATAGCCAATCAACGGGATCAACTTTGGAGTTGGATTCCTGTGCAGCGTTGGACTCTTTGTATTCTTCCACACTCCATAGACCGCAAAACTGATGATATTCATTCTTTCTGTCGTCGGTATCGGAGGGACCGACCGATTGAGCGAGGATCTCCTTAATAAGCCGATTTTTACTTGTGCCTTTAGCCTTCGCCAGTTTGTCGAGTCTCTCGTTTAATCCCGGTTCGATTGAATGAATAGTTATCGAGCCCATGAACCGCCTCTCGGTTTAAAAAGAACATATATATAATTCAAACACATGATCACAAGGCTGTGACTCGGCCTTCGGCACGGTCACCCGCTTTCGCTACCTACAAAACTTTAGCCTTAACTCTTTCTCTAACCGTTTGTAAGCATTCGCATTTTGGAGTTAAGCTCCAAAATGCGAATTGCTGTC
>CAYFVU010000166.1:0-4620 GCA_964346645.1 uncultured Spirochaetaceae bacterium
ACTACGAGCTGCGCGGCTGGAGCCGCAACGGCATCCCGACGGCGGAGAAGCTCGAAGAGCTCGATCTGGGCGAGTTGGCGAAGGACATTCCCGCCGAAGGATAGGGACTGCCGCGAGTGTTGAGAAGAAAAATACCCATGGCCCGAGGGGGCAATATCGGAATAAGGAGGGAGAGCGAGTGAGTTTTAAGGTAGTAGGAGAGGCGAAAGCCCGAGTAGATGCCTATGAGAAGGTGACGGGCAAGGCGAAGTACGGCGACGATGTGAACATTGGCGGACAGCTCTACGCGGTGACCGTCTATTCGAAGTATCCCCATGCGAGGATCAAGAGAATCGACACGTCGAAGGCCGAGGCGTTGGCGGGCGTGGTGGCGGTCATAACGGCTGCCGACGTGCCTGCCTCGAACAGCATGTTCGGACGGTTTCCGGTCTTTGCCGAGGAAGAGGTAAAGTACATCGGTGACGGAGTGGCGGCGGTGGCCGCCGAGAGTGCCGAGACGGCCCGCCGTGCGGCGAAGCTGGTAGAGGTCGAGTACGAGGAGCTTCCCGGGGTATTCGAGGTGGAGGATGCGATAGCCGAGGACGCGCCGAAGGTCCACGGGGACAAAAAGGACAACATCATCGAGCACAGCTACCACAAGCTCTACTACGGCGAGGTTGAGAAGGGCTTCGCCGAGGCGGATACGGTCTTGAAGCGGAGCTACAAGACGCAGTTCGTCGACCAGATCTACATAGAGCCGGAGGCGATCATCGTCCTTCCCGACCCCTACCGGGTGGGAGTGGAGATACACGGTTCCATTCAGAATCTCTACACGGTACGGCAGAACACCGCGGAGGTGCTCGGCCTGAAGTACAGCCAAGTGCGGGTCATTCAGAGCACCATCGGGGGAAGCTTCGGGGGAAAGGACGAATCGGTCATGTCGATGGCCGCCCGCTGCGCGATCCTGGCGCTGAAGACCGAGCGGCCTGTGAAGATGGTGCTGACGCGGGAGGAGTCGATGCTCGAGAGTCCGAAGCGCCACGCCTACCTCGCGAACTACAAGATCGGGGTGAAGAAGGACGGGACGATCACCGCCGTCGAGGATGAGATCTACACGCAGGGCGGTGCGTACAACAACAAGTCTATGTTCGCCAATTGGCGCGCTTCGATCCACGCCGCCGGGGCCTACAAGGTGCCGCACGTGAAGACCGATGTCTACGGAGTCTACACAAACACGATCTTCGGAGGGGCCTACCGGGGCTTCTCGGCCCCGCAGGTCGTCTTTGCCGAAGAGTCGCTGATGGACGAGGTGGCCGCGGAGCTGGGTATAGACCCGAAGGACTTCCGGTTGAAGAACTGCCTGCGGCCGAACGATCAGCTGCCTACCGGCCAGTACCTCGAGCCGGGTAAGATCCCGGCGCCGCTGGAGACGCTGATCGATGACGTGGCCGAGCGGGCCGGCTACGATGAGAAGAAGAAGGAGTTCGCCGCCTTCAACAAGAAGAGTGAGGAGTTCAAGCGGGGCATCGGCATTGCGGTGACCTACCGCGGGACAGGTCTCGGGGGCGAGGGCATCGACACGGCCGGAGCAACGGTGACGATCGAGCCGGACGGGTCGATCAACATCCAGAGCGGGATGATCGAGATGGGCCAAGGCATGAGGACGGCCCACGCGCAGATCGTCGCGGAGGTGCTCGGGGTGGAGCTCGAGCGGATCACCTTCTCGACGACCGACACCTCTATCATCATGGACGGAGGGCCGACGGTGGCCAGCCGCGGAACGCTCGCCGGCGGACGGGCGATGCAGATCGCCGCCGAGAAACTGCGCGACCGGCTGCGGAAGGTGGCTGCCGAAGAGAGCGGCTGTCCTCCTGATGAGATCGGCTGTCAGGGCATGCGCTACTTCCGCCGCGGAGAGACGGGCAAGAGTTTCACCTTCGACGAGCTGATCGCGAAGGCCTACCGCGAGCGTGGGATCAGCCTCAGCGCGCAGGGCTGGCACAATCCGGGGCCCGAGCCGCTGGACCACGATACCGGCCAAGGCAATGCCTACCCCTCCTATATATACGGGGTGGCGATGCCGGAGGTGCGGGTAGACATGGCCACGGGGAAGATCACCGTGGAGAAGGTTACCCTCGCCTACGAGATAGGCCAGGCGATCAATCCGAAGATCGTCGAGGGGCAGATCTACGGAGGATTTCTGCAGGGCTTAGGCTTCGGTCTGATCGAGGAGATAGAGCAGAAGGACGGCTACGTGGCCACGGGCAACTACGACGACTACCTCGTGCCGACGATCAAGGACATGCCGGTCTTCGACCTGAAGCTCTTCGAGACCGATCCGAATGTGGGTCCCTTCGGTGCGAAGGGGGTCGGAGAGATCGGAGTGGAGCTGGCGGCCGTGAGCGTCTCGAATGCGCTGTATGCGGCCACGGGCAAGAGAATCCGGGAGCTGCCGCTGAACCTCGAGCGGGTGCTGCTCGGCAGAGCGCTGTCGAAATGAGTGTCGAAATAAGAGAGAGGGAGGCAAGAGAGTGAAGGATTTCAATTTTTACCGGGCCGGGTCGGTAGACGAGGCCCTGAAGATACTGAAGGAGAAAAAGGGCAGGGTGAAGATCATCTCGGGCGGCACCGATGTGCTGATCGACCTGAGAAACGGCGACCTACCCGAAGAGACGGAACTGGTGCTCGACATCAGCAGTCTCGGGGAACTCAAGGGCGTACGCGTGGAGGATTCGATGGTGCACATCGCCGGAGCCACGCTGCTTGCCGAGATCGCCGGGGATGAGAGGCTGCGCGAGAGATGCGGAGTGCTGGCAGAGGCGGCCGATTCGGTCGGCTCGCAGCAGATCCGAAACCGTGGGACGATCGGCGGAAACATCGTCACGGCGGCCCAGTGCGCCGACACCGCACCCCCTCTGATGGTCCTCGAGGCAACGGTGGTCCTGAAGAGCGCCGAGGGCAGCCGAGAGGTGCCGATCGGCGAGTTCTTCACCGGACCGAAGAGCACGGCGGTAGAGCCGACCGAGCTGGTTAGCGAGATCGTCTTTCCGCTGCCGGGCAAGACGATGCGGGGGACCTTCGAGAAGCTGATCCGCCGAGAGGCGGTGGCCAAATCGCGCTTGGGCGTCTGTCTGCTCGTCGACCGAAAGAAAGATGGGACGATAGGCGAGGCGCGTCTGTCGATCGGCAGCTCGCTGCCGACTCACGGCCGATTTCCGACGGTAGAGAAGATGCTCGCAGGCAAGAAGGCCGATGCGAAGCTGCTGCACGAGGCGGGCATCGAGGCCGGCGAGTACATGGTGAGGATCGGCGGGTACCGCTGGTCGACCGACTACAAGATGCCGGTCGTTCAGAGCCTGACCGAGCGCTGTCTAAAGAGAGTCTTGGAGGTGTAGAGCATGGATAGTATAACGGTGAAGCTGAAAGTCAACGGAGTGGAGAGAAGCGTAGAGACGGCTCCGAACCGGCGCCTCCTGGACCTGTTGCGCGAGGACTTGGGCCTGATGGGAACCAAGGAGGGCTGCGGAATCGGCGAGTGCGGCGCCTGCACGGTCATCCTCGACGGGCGGAAGATAAACTCCTGCATGGTCCTCGCCGGTCAGGCAGAGGGAAGCACGGTGGTGACCATCGAGGGCCTCGGCGGTCACGAGGAGCGGCTGCACCCGCTGCAGCAGGCCTTTATCGAGGCGGGGGCGGTGCAGTGCGGTTACTGCACACCCGGGATGATCGTCAGCGCGGCGGATCTGCTAGAGCGCAACTCGAATCCGAGCGTGGAGGAGATAAAGGAGGCGATCGCCGGCAACATCTGCCGCTGCGGCGCCTACAGCCAGATCATCGAAGCGGTGCAGACGGCGGCGAGGAACATGGAAGGACACAGGACGAGGGCCTGAGGAGTCTGAATAACTGCGGCGTAGTCGCAAATCGATTTTTTCGAAAGGAGTGTGGAGAGGATGTATAGCGAATTGAAGGGTAAACACCTACTGACTACCCAGGATTGGACGGTAGAAGAAATTAACAAACTCATCGGTATTGCGGATCGTTTGAAGCAGGACCGCATGCTGGGAATTCCCCAGGATCAAATCTTGCGGGGACTGACGTTTTTTATGCTTTTTTTCGAGGAATCGACTCGAACACGGAACGCCTTCGAGGCGGGAATCCATCAGCTCGGCGGCCACGCCCATTTTCTCACCCCAAAAGCGACTCAGATCGACCATGGAGAGACGAGCAAGGACACGGTAAAGGTATTGAGCCGCTATGGCGAGGGAATCGGCGTCCGTAAGACCTACGGCATAGGTCAAGAATACATGCGCGACATGACCAAATGGTCCGATATTCCCGTGGTGAACATGCAGTGCGAGGACTGGCATCCGACACAGGTACTCGCCGACCTGATGACCATAAGGGAGAAGTTTCTGAACGATCTGAAGGGAAAGAAGATCATGGTCTCATGGACCTCGGCTCCCAACTACATCAGGCCTCTCTCGATGGCCCATTCTCTCGTGGCGCTCATGCCGAGGTTCGGCATCGACGTGAATCTTGCCCATCCGCCCGAGTTCAAGCTCAAGCCCGAGATCATGGAGGCGGCGCAGAAGAACGCCGAGGCCTCCGGGGCAAAGCTCGAGGTTTTCGACGACATGGACG
>CAYFVU010000167.1:0-4393 GCA_964346645.1 uncultured Spirochaetaceae bacterium
AGCCCTCCTGAGTACTTATACTGTAGACCGGTTACCCCGGGCTGTCAACTTTTTTCTACCTGCCGCCAGCCGCTGTGCCCACTTCATTCAGAGAGTTCCAGCGACTCCTCTGCCCGAGATAGATAGGGGTGCTCGGGGTACTCATTCCTCAGTGCGATCCATGCGCGGAGGTAGAGCCGCTCTACACGACCGTCGCGTCCGTTTAGAAGCTCCAAGGCATAGGCGTAGCGGTAGAGTACGATTCCGTCTTCGTACCCCTCCTCTTCCACAGCCTGCTCATACAGTGCAACGGCCTGCTCGAGCCTTCTCGCCTCCTGCTCGTTCAGGGCCTCTGCAGAGGGAGTTATCCTCTCCTCTGCAGCCCCCTCATACCCGGCTCCACTCGAACCGGCGGACATGCAGGAGCCGAGCGCTAATATGATCACGAGTATCGCCGCTGCAACGGGGAAAAACGCTATTCTTCCCCGTTGTGCTGTCTGTCCCCCTTTATGCCGCATTCTGCACATCCCTGTGTTGTTCTTCAAAACAGAAGCTCCTCGTAGATAGTGTGCGCTCTCGCCGCCGGAAGAATCCCGGGGTGACCGCCGGGAATAAGCTGTACATACCCGCTGCCATCGCCCCCATAAGCAAACGTTGGAACAATGTATGCACCGTCCTCCCACAACTCTTCACCTATCTTTGCATATCTGCCGGGCTCCACCTCGAACTTTCTGAACATGCTCACTTCTCCCGTTTTCTCATCGACACTTGCCTCCAGGCATACAACTCCCGTGTCCAGCACCTCGCCTGCCGCAAGGGCACTCTTCATCTGATCGGGCCCCATATCTCCGAGTCTGTAGAATATGCGGCTCAATCGAAGCGTAGTGCCGCTGAAGTGGAGATCGACCTTCCCTATGTTGTAGGGAAGATCCCAGAGATGCTCTCCGGTCGCTGCGTCGTAGCAGCTCAGATATCGCCCCTGAACGAGCACGTAGAGCATGTTTTCGTGATGGAAGAGCCGTGCCTCTCGGATCACTCCTCTTCCATCGAGCCTCACAGTCCATTCCTGTGCATTCTGCTTCCTGTGATCAGGCGCCTTACCCTTCTTCAACAGTGAAAGACTGGTCTTGTAGATTCGGGAGCCGTCCATCGCCCACAGATCGCTTCCGCGAAAGAGGAACGCATCATCGCCCCTGAAGTATAGCTCATCGATGAGCATCGTACCCGTGCGGAGATCCAGCCCGTAGAGGTACGGGACTCCCCCGGAGCTCTCCCTCGTGTAGAGCAGCGTATCTTCCTGCGCATGGAGTGAGTCTATATCCGGTAAGGCAGGATACGTTGATAATTCACCGCTCCCCCTATCGAGCACGGAAAAGCAATTGATATAGGTGTGTCGCGAACAATACCAGACTATGTAGTCCTCCGTGACTTCCATGTCCAGCAGGGAAGCGCTCTCAGTTGCCCGGCGGCTGCGCTCCATGTTTAATCCCTCCTGGACCTTGCTCTCGCCTATAAAGTCGTCGAACACGTAGAGATTCTTTCCCGAAAGCAGATCGAATACCTCGACGGAGAGCCCCTTCTTGAGCACACCGACATACCCGTCGCTGACGAAGGAGTTTCGGGATCCCGACAGACTCTTCTGCCAGATAGTCTCTCCCGTGTGAGTCCGTTCGGATCGCAGCACTCCGTTTTGCGCCTTGACCACGTACCGATCCGAGCCGACCCGATCGCGCAACAGGCGAAGATAGTCGGTTTTCTCCTTACCCTCTTTTCGCTGCACACGGGTACCGCCTGAAGATTCTACAGTCCAGGAAACGGACTTCTCCTTTCTCCCGCCTTTTCCAATCAGAGTGAAGCTGCCGCTTCCGGCACGGGCAGGGGCGGAAAAGGTGAGCACGGAGCCGTCCACCAGCTCATAGGTCGTTGCCTCTACCTCCTTTTCAACGGCTCCCCGCCATTCGGCGGAGAGAACCGCATCGCTCTCCGCACCCCAATACAGCGTCGCCTGGATGTCTGCCCCAGTATCGAGGCGGTTGTCCTCACCCACGAGGGGAATCCAGGAGCGCTCCGAATCGCCGAATACGGACCCCACACGAAAGGACGAGTTGGAGAGTGTGATATTCTTCACCTCGGGAAAACTCCTCTCCTCCTCTCCGACAGGGCTGTATGCGATGCGAAAGGCGTGCAGCAAAAGGGATTTCCACCGCCTGTTGCTGTACATGGGAAAGTACCGTTCCATGTCGAACGCGTCTCTATTTATCACCGTACGAACGGATGCGACCTTCTTCAGGGCCTGCGGCAGAATACGGATGGAGCCGCCCTCGAACTGCCAACCGGCCTTCTCCTCCCGGACGCGGTATTCAGGATGCTTCAGTGTATGTACGAAGCGCAGCTCGTTTCCCGGGGAGAAAGAAAATATGTCGAACACGGTTTTGCTGTCCAACGCATAGAGGATCTTGCCGTCGGCATCGAGGAATTCGACGGAGACCCCGGCTCCCGCTTGCAGTGTGAAGGAAAAGAGCGTCTCGATGGCCTCTGCTTCCGGCAACAGTGTCCCGACCTGCGGTTTTTCTCCAGCAGCAAATTCGATTTCCTTTCCGTCGTGCCGCAAGAGATCCTGTCCGGAGATCAACTCTCCGAGCACATCGCGGACGAAGTCCCTCGTGCGGATTTCCACCCCTTCAGGCAGGGAGACCACCGCGGATAATCCGTCAAGCTCGATCTCCGCTTCGCGCTCCTGCCCAATCGTGAACATGCCCGGTTCGAGGATCGCGTAGATTCCGTCGGTAAGAATCTTCAACTTATTGCGATAGAGCGTGAGCTCCTCACTTTGCACGGAGAGCTCCTTGTTGCGCTCTAGTTGCTGCTTCAGTAAATCCGAATAGAGGGTCTTTCCCTGTACCTGACTGTACTTTTCGTAGTAGCTGTCCGCCGCATCCGCGAAGCCCAGAGGATTGTCCTCAACCCTCTGGACGACTGTTTCCAGGTACGAGAGGGACTCCTCGTCATTCCTTCCGAAATCCGCTTCGAGGGCCTTGGCCATCTGTTCCGCAGCTTCTCTGCCCCGGCTCTGAATAAGCGCGAGGCGCGCCTCTATATTCGAAGATCGGCTGCTCTCACGCAGATCTGACAGCAGCTGCCGCCTCTTCGCCTTATCCGACTTCGCATCCCAGCCGTCCCCTTCGACCCTGCTCACTATCTGCTGGAGGGAATCCCGGCCGATAAGACGCAGGAAGAGCTGCGCAAAGGCGCGTTCAGAGCCCCGTTCAATCAATCCGGAAGAACGCGAGCTCATCGTTACCTCCCCCGTCTCTACATCCACGACCCTGCCGTATATGGTCAATCTGCCGTTTTCGACCATGTAGGACCCCGCGAGAATTCGAGTCGCATTGAGGATGTTGCCCAATTCGACCGCATTCTCCTCATCTGTGAGCCCTAAGAGTTGCATTTTCTGCTCCTCGAAGACCTTCTTCAAGTCTCGCCTCTCGACCACTCGATAGCCCTCGAGCTCGGAAAACATGGCAGTCATAAACTCATAGATCTGGAACCCGATGTATCCGAGAGATTTGTCCTCGGAGAGATTTGCGAAAGGACTTACGGCCAAGACCTGTGCCTCGCCACGGCCGCTCTGAGCAAGGGCCGGGACCAAGCACACACTTCCAATGATTATCAGGACTAATAGAGCTTTTTTCATGCACCTCAGTATAGTCGAGACGTACTAGATTTCAAGAAAATATGTGAGATTCATCCATAATTCTCCTCACAGCCTTGAGAATACATTGACTATGAACATCCTTCTCAACCAGCGATTCTGATTTTTCTAAGGGTTTGTGAGCCGATAACAATCTCCGAAAGAAGCGCATTCACCTCGGCATACGGCTATTTGAACTTCTCGTACAGTGCCGTTGCCATGCGTTTCATCGCCTTCTGGCACTCCTCGTGTTCACCGTGATCGTTCGCATACCTCGTTGCGGTCTGCATGGCCGGATCGTAGCGGCTCATAGCCTCCCTGTAGGCATTCAGCACGTCGGCGATCTCAGGCGGCGTGTTTTCCCACCAATCCTGATGTTCCTTGAGAAGCCTCACCTCCTCCTTTCCGTACTCCTCGACGGACTGCGCATAATCAGTAGTGGCCTGTATGAACTCCTCGGGAGTCGAGAGCGAATCCATTCGATCGGCAAACTGGTGGATCGCCTCCGTCATCTTCGGGAAGATCTCTTTCGCTTTCTCGACGTCCGTCTCTTCGGAGAACGCTCCCATCGGCACCATGAATCCCACAATGAGCACCCAGACAATTACGTGTACAGCTTTCATACTGCTTACCCCCTATGAGTTCATGATACGACCGTTTCTATGGAAAGTAAACGATAACACACCGGGGAACATGAAAAAACTGTGCAGCCCCGGAAGCCGA
>CAYFVU010000168.1:0-4355 GCA_964346645.1 uncultured Spirochaetaceae bacterium
GCAAGTATGATTATAGCGGCAGCTCACACATTGAAGAAGTTGCATGGTACAAGGAAAATTCCGGGCAGAGCCCCAACGCTTCGGAGTACGATGGAACCCGAACCCACCCGGTGGGCACTCTTACACCCAACGGTTTAGGCATTTATGATATGAGCGGCAATGTAAATGAATGGATCAACGATTGGTATAAGGGTTCATATAAACCCTCCGGTATTAACCCCACAGGACCTGAGACGGGAAAGTATAAAATAATACGAGGAGGGAGCTGGGCAAGTCGTGCGCATATGTGTCGAGTAACCCAGTTTATTAATCAGCCGCCCCATATGTGGGGAAGCGGCGGAGATACTTATTTGGATATCGGCTTCCGGGTAGTACGCCGCTAAATAAGTTTTTCAGCACGCCCATATTATGAAAACTTAATCATTCGTCTCTGCTTATCCCTCCTAGCATTTCATCCAAGTGCTCCGGTGAGAGGTTCAAATTTTTTTCCGCAAAGACCTGTTATTTCTCTCGGCTCCATTTTCTGATCATACGGATGTGCCGTTGGACCACGGCTTTCAACGTGTTCGAGAAAACCGAATGGACTTTAAAACCTCACCTCCTCAGATGGGTATATTCCTAATGAACAAGGTAATCGACGATTCTTAAAATATTGAGGAGGTAATCAAAATGCGACGTAACGTAATCGTAATTTCACTTATTCTCGCTGCATGTGTGGTTCCGGCATTAATCGCCGGTGGTGCACAAGAGAAAGGCGAACAAGACTTTTCAGCCCGGCTCGAGACCGCGCTGGCAAATTCGGACTTCAACGAAGAAGAGGCACAGGCAATTGCCGAGGCTGTAGCATCACGGTCGAGCGGTAATGTAGAAGAGGCGGATGCGGAAGTGGTTGCTCGTGCCCTTGGCCTCGCAAAAGAAGAAGATGCGGATCTGGACTCCGAAGAGAACGCAGAGCTGGCTCTCGAGTTGGCGCAGAATGCCGTGCGCCTAGAAGAGGAAAACTACGAGGAGACGGTAGTCGCTCAGGCAACCCTCAAGGCCGTACGCAGCTTGCTCGGCCAAATCGAGGAGTGGAAGAGCGGCGACAAGAGCGAGAATCTCGGAGAGATCGTGCGCTCTACCGTGAGTACCGAGGCAAAGAAAGCGGCTCAAACGCGAACTTCGGAAAAAAGCATTAAAGGCAAGGAGAAAGCATCCGAAGCGACCTCGGACACGCCCGCCGGTGACAATCCGGACTTTTTCGCAGAAGGAAGATAAACCCTACAGCTCCGAGGAGACGGGAAGGGGCCATTCGGCCCTTTCCCCCTTTCTCTATCGTAATTTTGCCATATAGGAGTAGAACATGAGGTACATTGAGCTTGATAATCAAAACGAGATAATAAGTTTTATAGCCAAAATGAAGAGAGAGTACAGAGACCTCTCGAAGATTTTCGTACCCAGTAAAATGGAGACGACCGCAAAAGGGAAAAAAGTTTTAGTTGTGTATCAGAATCTTGATGCGGTTATGAAAATCGAGGCCGACGAGAAAACACTTCACGAATTTCTCAGTGAATTGGAACAGGAGAAGAAGGCCTACGCAAAGAGGTAAGACATGGAAAAGAAAAAGACGAAGCTCCAACATTTCCATCCCGGAGAGACGCTCTTTCGTGAAGGCGATAAGAGTCGTGAGATGTACATCATACGCTCGGGTCGGGTACGCATAACCATCTCGAAAGAGAATAAGGACATTCCCATTACCGAGTTGGGAAAGGGGAGTTTTGTCGGAGAGATGGCACTCATTTCGGGCATTCCCCGTACCGCAAGTGCCACCGCCGTAGAGCACGTGTATGCGAACGTCATAAACAGTGAAGTCTTCGAGAACAGCAGATACGGTATTCCGGATTGGATCCAGAGCATTGCCCGAACACTCGTGGAACGGATTCGCCGTACTACCCTCATGTTGAGCGACTATATCGCAGTGGGTGATGTCCCTGCCCTCGAAGAGAGAAAGGTGGAGGAGACCCCCGAGAACTTCGAGATACAAGAGGATGAGAAGAGAAGCCGAATACTATTAAGAGGATATTTCTATGGCAACCATATCGACGAGGTAAAGGATCTGCTCCGAAAAGGTATTTCGAGAACAAGCGGTACGTTGACCATAGATTTTGCCGGGGTAATCGACGTAGACAGGGATGTAGTCGAGTACCTGAAGCAGCTCATAGACTCATCCTGGGCAAAAGAAGAGAAGATACGCTTTACCAATATCCAGCTCATATACAACAAGCTTTCCGAGCTCAAGGGAGTCTCCTCCCTCATCGACTCGTACAAGATGAAGATAAAGAACGTGAGTGAAGGAGAGTATCTCATTCGAGAAGGAGAGGTGGCTCGCTCCATGTATGTGGTTCGGACGGGTAAGTTCGAGATATACCGGGAGACCGAGGATGAAGTACCTCTTCCACTGAATATTGCCGAGCCCGGAGATGTGATCGGCGAGATGGCCCTCATCCATGAAGGGGCGAGATCGGCGACGGTGCGGGCCCTCAGTGGTAGCTCAGTCTATGAGGTAGAGCCGAAAGAATTTTTTCATGGAGCCTACGATGTGCCGGAGTGGTTCATGAGCGTGCTGAGAGGTCTCATCGATCGTCTCCGTAGTACCAACGAGATGTTGAGCACGATCACCGCTCAAAGAGAAAAGGAGACGGAGGAAAAAGAAGAAACGGAGGCGCTCAGCATCACCGTAGATACAAAACATCCAGGTAATTTTACTTTGAGCGGAAAGTTTACTTTCGGAAATATCGATTATTTCTCCGCCGTGATTCGCCGTTCCATGTACAAGGGAGATAAGAACATCACGGTAGACCTCCAGAACATAGAGCTCATGGATAGACAGAGCATTAAGTATCTGCTTCATGTATACAGTGCGCTCAAACAGGGAGGAGGTGATCTCAGACTGATAGGCAACAAAGAGAAGATTACCTGGTTATACAAACAGAAGAAGGAAGAGGCATTTGTATATTTTTGAAATTCCTTGAATTAAGGAGCTCTTTTATGGAAACCAAAACTATTAAAATAATAATGATACTATTTTTACTCCTGCTTTCAAGTGCCGGATTGATGGCAATGGCTCAGGAAGCTCAAGAGGAGCTTCCCGGAATTGTGACAGATGTGGTCAGTCAGCTCAGAGAAGAAGGCTGGAGTGAGTCGGAGATAGAAGATTTCGAGAGCGCCGCCGGAAAGCTCGACTGGGAAGAGTCGGAGGGTGCAGAACCGGGGCTTGTGACCATCGCTTTGCAACTATCTTACGAAGGACGAGAGCAGTTGGAAGGACATGAGAATGCCGCCCTTGCATTAGAGATCGCCCGAATGGCAGCTGCCATGAATCGCTTCGGTTTCGAGGGAGTGGACATTGCACGAACTGCATTAGAGGGTACGAGAGATGTGGTCCAAAACATTGATCGTGTTCGGGAAGAGGGAATACGAAAGTCGATGCGGAAGCGCTTTGGTGCTGCATTAGAGAGAAGAAGTCGGAACATAAACAAGACCGAGAGTCTGAAAGGACTCAAGAAGGTTAATGAGCAGTTCGAGGGTTTTCTCAAGGCAGAAGAATGGGCTTCGAATGATCAAGGATCGAGCTCCTATTAACGTATAGCATTGGAGGCTATTTATGGCTGCAAAGGTAATGTCGACAGCAAATATATACGGAAGACTTTTCTTAATAATTCTCGGTTTTTTTTGTTTTGTAATGCCTGTTTCGGCATTCTCTCAGATAATTATTCTCGGCGGCTCTGCAGAACATATTTCTTATGAAGGAGGAGCCGGCACCCTGTGGCTCAACGGCTATGGAATAGGCAGTTGGCGTACCGCTTTCGAGGATGGAGGATACACGGCAATTGATGGATATGCGAACATTGCCGTCAGTCCCGAAGGAGATGGACTCGTGCAGGACGACGAATCGCTCACGGCCACTCTCGGACTCGAAGTTCCGGGAGGGATGTGGGAGTCGACGGCCGGTCTTGATGCCTCCATCGACGACATAACATATGGAATGGTTCTTCGTCCAAATTGGAGCAGCCGCTATACGTTCTCTCAAGATACTGTAAAATCTTCACGTACAGAGTTAGAACCATATCTCGAATATTCGGGGTATTCACTCTCGCAGGAGCAAGGACCGCAGGACAGGCTGTCCCACACGGCGGCATTAGGTCTATCATACGACCCATCCATCAAGAGAGGATATCGTATGGAGATATCAGGTAACACCACGCAGTGGGGTGATGACTACACTGATTATCTGTCGTCAGAGACGGTATTACGGTCTGATGAACACAGGCAAGATGTGACAGCATCTGGAGAGCTGGAGATCACGGGACTGGCCG
>CAYFVU010000169.1:0-4089 GCA_964346645.1 uncultured Spirochaetaceae bacterium
TGCAAGTTTTGGACCACTATAAAGAGATCTCACTGTGGGTATAACGGGCCAAAGCGTACCTGCTGCCAGCCGGCCTCGTGCAGCAGTGTGCGAATGAGCTGCCGGGCCCGCTCTTCCGCCCGTTCCGTGATCCCCTCCTGTTTTACCCTCGCACGTATTTTCTCCGACACGTAGCCCGTGATCCGGCGCCACTCCTCTGCGGTGATCTCTATGTCGGGATACTCGTATTCGCTCGATGTCTCGTCCCGGATAATGAACTCGGTGATGCTCGGCTCAGGAAGAGAGACTGTGAGCGTCGCTCCGGATGCCCCCTCTTCGCGTTCGATTCTGACGGGAAGTCGGGACGTGCCGCCCCACTTTCCCGATTCGGTGTGACCAGTTTCCGCTCGCTCTGATTCGGCCGGGTCTGCTTCTGACCGGTTCGATTGCGGAGCTGCGCTTCGACTCGGGATCTCATCGCCGATGGCCTCCCATGCCGTGCCGCGCAAGTCGTAACCCGCCTTTATCCGGGTGGTGATCACGGCGAAGTCGTAGGAGCCGTAGCCGACCTCTATTCCGACATTCATACAGAGATCGAAGAGCTCCATCTCCTTCCTCAGTCTCGGTGGAATCTCACGCCGCGAGTAGTAGAGGACCCGTAGCTCGGCGTAATCGGTCTCCTCGGGAAAGAAATCGTAGGGAAAGACGCTCTTGTAGGTGTACTCTACCGTGCTGAGAGAGAACAGGGGGCGGACCTCGCGCAGGACCTGCCGGGAGTGGGCGAAAGAGCTCCGGCGCTGTAAGGATAAGCTCGGCAGGAGGGGAACCTCGAAACCGGGAATAAAGGTGGAGGCTCCAACCGCGATGAGCAGCAACAGCAGCAGGGCGAGGAGAGGGGAGGCGAACTTTCGTAGCAGTCTCCGGGAAATGCCTAGTATCACTGTTGCTCCCCTTGCGGTTCGAAATAGACGTAGCTCTGCCCGGCCACGAGAGAATCGAGGAGGTTCTCGACCATCGTCTTCGCATACTCACCGGAGATGTCGAGTATTTCCCGGTCGACAGCGTCCTCGACCGTCCGTCTCTTGCTCTCGTCGATCTCGTCGTAGTACTCGAGGCGGGAGATCTTTCCGCCGAACTCCTTTGCGAAGTATTCGCGAATGGATGACTCGTCGGCGTCCACCATCAGTATCTCCGGAGGCGGGAGACCTACTCTGAGCGCTCCGGTAGAGGTTCTCGTGACGGAGATGCCCTTCTGCAGGTTTATTCCCGCCTTCACGGTTACGTCGATGGAGAAGAGGAGTCGCTTGTCGAGGTGTTTTATTCCCAGGAAGCGCGCCTCCTCGCCGATGTAGATGACGTTGTGGTACACGTGCTCGTAGGTGGGGAGCTCGAGTATAGAGCGAATCCTCCGCTCGATACCCGAGGGGCTTTCGGCATCCTGCTTCCCGGTAAAAAGCCTGCTTACGGTTTCCCGGTTGTAGAGGAGGAGGGCGGCGAGAACGATCAGCAGGATCGCAGCGGATATGTAGTGTACGCGTTTTTTACTATCCACTTCATCTACAAGTGTACACTAGATGGCGGCGCTGTCAATCGGAAGCCGTATTATTGTCGTTGCTACAATCTCCTGGAGCGGTGACGCTCGATCGCCCACTCGGTGAGGGTTCGCACTCTCCGGTCCGCATCCTCTCGCAGCTCCTCCAGCATGCTCCTTCCCTTGTCGGAGTCGAGTGCGTCGAGGGCGCGTACCACGTGCGCCCGCACCTCATCGTCGGGGTCCTTCGCCGCGAGGACGAGTCCCCTGTAGGCGTTTTTCGTCCCCACGTGTGCGAGAAAGGCGGCTGCCTCTCTCCGCACCGAAACGTCGCGGTTGGTGAGGTGGCGGATGCGGCTGTCGACCGAGCCGATCTTCTCGAGGATCTCGACCGTGACGTCCCGCAGGATCGAGTCGAGGTCGAATACGAGGGACTCGAGAACCGTCTCCGCAGACTCTCCCATCGACTTCAAAGCCTGTATGAGCAGACGGCGTATGCGTTGATCCGCCTGCTCTACATGGGAGAGTATGCGGGTGATCATAGCTGTGCCGCTCTTTTGGGATATCGCTCTGACGACATCTCCCTCCAACTCGTTCTCCTCTGCGAGTATAGCCACGAGCACATCCACCGATTTCTCCTCCCTGCTCTCGGCGAGCCCCTCGATGGCGGAGCGTTTTACCGGCAGGAGCTCGTTCGGATCCTCGAGAAGGTCAATTACTGCGGAGCTGTAGGCGGAGACGGTGTGGGTGGCAATCGCCCTCGCCGCCTCCACCCTCACCTCGTGCACGGGATCGTGGAGGAGGCTCAGCACCTTCGCGTGATCCTTCTCGCTGCCGTTGGTCACGAGACACCAGGCGGCGGCGCTCCGCACCTCGGGATCGGGATCTCCGACCGACTCTAGTATCCGGTAGTGGAAATCGCTGAAAAATCGCGAGGGGAGCGAGGAGATGATGCGCGAGCGGATCCTGGCGTCGGAGGTAGAGAGGAGGTACTTCACCCGTTCTGTGTAGGTCTCCCTGTTGTAGGAGGAGATGAGCTCGGTGTAGCGGTTTGCCTGGGAGATAGAGAGGAGGGGAAGATGCTCGAGCAGGTGCTGCACGGTATAGGGGAGCTCGAGCTCGCACAGCACCTTCAGTGCCTCCTCCTGGATAATCGGATGGATGTTTTCGTCTTCGGTCTTGATAAGCTCGAAGAGCTGCGGAAGGGTGAAGGAGGGCTCTATCCTGCTGAGCAGTGATCTCAGTCTCTCCTTTGCCGGGTACGCCGGAGTCGAGAGGTAGTCGATGAGGTTACCGATGTAGACGTGGGCCTTGTCGATGGGAAGCTCCGGCAGAATCCTGTTGTGCAGATCTACATCGCCCCTCCGTGCGGTGAGTTCATGGGCGAGGAGGTGCAGAGAGGTGTCGTCGCCGCGAGTGCAGGCGCAGAGCAGTCCCTGCCGGTAGACCTCGCGCAGCGGCAGGGTCTTCTTCTGCTCCTCTCCGAAGGCCCTCACCTTCTGTACGAGAGTAGTGATGTGTTTCCTGTCTCCGTAGTGCGAGAGAATTTTCGTCGCGAGGAGAAGGGTTCCCGGATTGGTCGTCTCCTCGAGGGCAGAGAGGAAACCGGTGCAGTGCACCCTCGCCGAATGGAGAAGGAGCTCCGCCGCGCGGTCGAGGGAATCCCTATCTTCGTGGAAGACTTCGAGAAAGAGTCTCTTCAGGGATCCCGCCTTCGAGAGGAGTCGCGCCGCCTCGAAGGTGAGCTCCTCGTCATTGCTGTCGAGGAGTGTAAAGGCGAACTTTCGGTCTTCTTCGATCTGCGGGTTGAGAAACTCTGCGAGATGGAGCTTCTGAATGTAGCTGAGCTTCTCGGGGATCGTGTACAGGTCCGAAAAATCCCGCTCGATGCGGTTGCGTGCGGTTTTTCGCACCCTGTATTCCGGATCGTCGAGGAGAAGCGAGAGCAGCTGAATGTAGAAGCTCTCCCGGGAAGAATCGTCGGGGCTGTAGAGCTCCGCTGCCTTTTCCCGCACCCTGTATGAGGTGTCTCCGAAGGACTCCCATATCGAGCGGACCGAGCGTTCGTCTTTGTCGTGAATGAGAATGGAGTAGGCGAACCACCGGTTCTTCCACTCGTGGTCCCCGGTCATCTGATAGAGCTCCTCTTTGAAGTCGCCGTATGCCTCCAATGCGGCTCTCCCGTCGAAGTCGCGGCCGGCGCAGGAGGAGGCTATGCTCCGCATGATCATGAACTCTCCGCTCTTCTCCATCCACTCGCGAAGAATCGAGCGGAAACGCTTCTTCTCCAACGAGCTGCGGAAACAGGGAAATAGACACTTGTCCGGTGAGTAGGAGAGTGCCCGTTTGAAGAGGCGGATAGAGGGAGACCTCTCGATCTTGTCTACCCAATAGTCGTCGAGCTTTGTGAGGACTACGAGGTTCAAGCCGTACCGCTGCGAGAGGGACCGAATGGTCGGGAAGTTTCGCGCGAGGGTCTTCCTGGATACGGTGAAACTGCAGGAGGAGCGGAAGGCGGGGTGGTACTCCACGCATCTCTTTGCCTCCTTCTCGATTCTATTTCTGAGCTTTCTCCGGTA
>CAYFVU010000170.1:0-3899 GCA_964346645.1 uncultured Spirochaetaceae bacterium
CACTGCTGCCAGTGCGGGTGTTGCCTGCGCTCCGGGACTGTCGGTTACCACCGGAATGTGCCGCGTTCCCGGCTTCCCGACGGGCGTTCCCGTTTCCTCCGCTGCCGCTGTCGTTCGAAAGATTGTCCAGGTGTGAACCCTGGGTCAGTAGCTGCTGTCCACCCCGGTACTGCTCGTCTATCCGGAACTGTGCCACCATGCTGCGTAGCTGCTGCGCCTGGCCGGCGAGCTCCTCGGAAGCAGATGCGCTCTCCTCGGCACTCGCAGTGCTCGATTGAGTCGCCTCATCGATCTGGTCGAGCCCCTCGGTAATCTGCTCTATCGCCTGTGCCTGCTCGCGGCTGGCCTGAGCTATTTCCTCGAGGAAGTCGGCGACCTTTCCCGAGCCATCCACGATGGATCCGAGCTGCTCGGCCGTGGCCTCGGCCGCCTCGGTCCCCTGCTTGATGTTGCTCACCGTCTCGTTGACCATCTCCGTGGTCTCCTTGACGGAATCCGTGCTCTTGACCGCGAGGTTGCGGACCTCGTCGGCGACGACGGCGAATCCCTTGCCGTACTTACCTGCCCGGGCCGCTTCGACATTGGCGTTGAGGGCCAAGAGGTTTATCTGAAAGGCGATGTCGTCTATGACCTTCACCACCTTGTTGATCTCGTCAGAGGAGGCATTGATCTTCTCCATGCTCTCGTTGAGCTGCTGCATCTGCTTGTTTCCCGACTGCGCATCCTCGGTAGCCTGTTTTGCGAGGCCGTGGGCCTCGGTGGCGTTCTCCGCATTCTGCTTGGACTGGCTGTTGATCTCGTTGGTACTGCTGGTGATCTCTTCGAGGCTGCTCGCCTGCTCGGTAGCTCCCTGAGAGAGCTCCTGGCTCGCCTGGGAGACCTGGTCGGCCCCGTTGTTTACCTGTTCGACCGCGTTGTCCACCTGGCTGATCAGCTCGTTGAGGGAGCCGACCATCTCCTGGAATGACTTGCCGAGAGTGTCCTGATCGGAGGAGGCCGAGGCTTCCACCTGGAGGTTCTTGTCCGCTATCGATTTTGCTATATCGGCCTTCTCCTCCTGGTACTCGACGATGCTGTTAAAGGCGCGTCCGATGGTGCCCAGCTCATCATTTCTACGGTTGATTCCCTCTATTTCCTTCTCGTCAATCCCGGTTATCTGTATGTCTCCGACGGCCAGCCGGTCTGCTCCACCAACCAGGGTTTTAATCGGCTTGGATATTGTTCTCGAAAAAAGAACCGCCGCGGCGATCGCAACGAGGATCATCACCAGTGCGCTTATCAGGATGAAGGTGGTCAGCGCATCGATGGGGGCCTGCACCTCTTCTTCGTTTATCTCAGATATAAGGGCCCACTGCGTGTCGTAGACGTCCACCGGCGAGTAGGCCGACAGCACCTGGCCTCCCACGTAATCGGTGATCACCTCGGCGCCTGTCTCGCCGTCCAAAGCCGCACGTGAGGCAGCGGTGTCCACATCGCCGGCCTCCGGGTTCTCGAAGGACGCCTCTACGCTGTGGTTCTGGGGATCGAGGTAGGAGTCCGAGCGCATGAGCTTCTCCGGTCCCACGAGGTAGCTCTCCCCCGTCTCTCCCATGCCGGTGCGCTCCTGCATTATGGAGTTGATTCTCTCGAGGGGCATCTGCAGCGCCACTATGAGCTCGATTTTCCCATGATGTACTAAGGGCTGGGCAATGAACGATGCGGGTTTTCCGCCGGAGGGTTCGTAGGGTCTGAAGTCCCCAAAGGCGAAGCCGCGCGAGTCGACTGCCTCGCTCACCGCCTCTCCCAGGCTCGAGTCCGCGTACTCTCCGCTCAGGATGTTCGTTCCGTAGTCCGACTCCTTGGCCACCGAGTAGAAGATCTCTCCCTCGGGGTGGATGAGAAACAGGTCGTAGTAGCCGTACTCGTTTACGTAATTGGTGTAGTAGTCGTTTTCTCTTCCCGCGAGGGTCGGTGCTATCGCTTCCTCGAGATCCATCTTGGTGACCATGGCGAAGTTGTAGCCTTCGGTCTCTACCGGCGTGTACACCGTCATGACGAGATTGCCGGCGCTGTCGGTGAACACTTCCGACCCTTCTTCTCCGTCAATTGCCCTCTGAAGGTATTCGGGAGCAATGTCGGTGGCATCAAAGCCGAATACGAAGTCGCCGCCGCCCATCGTCTCCATGTCGCTGCGAAAGTAGTAGCGCCCGTCGACCTCTTCCACCAGGTAGCTCTCTCCCGTCTGCCCGAGACCGTCCCTGTTGTCGAAGATGCGGTTCATCGCCCGGTCGAAGGGGCTCCCGGCGGCGATCTCGCCCCGGCTCACCTCGTTGCTGCGGAAGTAGGTTTCCACCGCCTGCCGCTTGTTCGAGTGCACCGCCTCGAGCTCCTTGAAGGCACTCTGCTGCAGGGACATGATGGTCTCGGAGAGTACACTCATGTCCTCCTCGTTTCCCTCGAAATAGCTGGTGATCTGGTTCTCCTTTATCTCCCGTATCGCCTTCAGCTGGGCGAACTGCGCCTCCATGAGTGAGCTGCTCGACTGGCGAATCGAAAGAAAGGTGACCACGCCGATGGCCAACACGACCACCGCCACGAACATCAGGGTAATCTTTCCGCCGATACTCTTTAAAAAGGATATCTTTTCCTCTTTCATTCTTTTCCTCCTGTAAATATAGCTGTGAGATAGCGATACGTAGCTGTCTCAGAGCCGGCTGATTGCCTCAACTACTCTTTCGTACTCGTCGGTTTTGTCGAAAAAGAGGTTCGCCCCCATTTTCAGGCTCTTGTTTTTCATCTTTTCCCGTGCATGGTTGGTGAGTACGATGACGAACGGCCTATCACTGTTCTGTCTCGTCTCCTCCCCGTTTCCGCCTTCCTTCCCTAGTTGTCGCAGCACGTCGAATCCGCTGCCGTCGGGGAATTCGAGGTCGAGGATCAGCACGTCTATGTCGCCGGAACCGAGTTCCCGAATGGTGCATTCCACATCATCACTCTCCCTGAGAATTATGTCGCTTCTCGATTGTGCGATGAGCTTTCTCAGGTTGCTGCGGATAAGTGTTGAATCGTCTGCAATGAGAACGGTCACATGCACCTCGTTTTTCGCTTCGCTCTCTACGGGTGCAAGTGTACACGCCATGGAATGAGGTGTATGTCACACAGTGTGTGCTTTTACGTGTCACATGTTATGTGACATCGGTAATTGACGGCGGGGCATCACAAGAGGTTGTGCCGGGTCGCATAGCCTACGATTTCGGCATCGGAGGAAAACTTCGTCTTTTCGAGTATCCTGCGTCGGTAGGTGTGTGCCGTGTTTTTGCTGATTCCGAGCTCCTCTGAAATAACACGGACTGATTTACCCGCGGCGATTGCGAGGAAGATCTGATACTCGCGGTCGGAGAGCCTCTCGTGGGGAGGGGTCTCTCCGACAGGGCTGACTCCCCGGTACAGCTCGTCGGCCACTTCCTCGGTGATGAATTTACCCTTCCGGTAGACCGCCCGAACGGCGGTGACGATGGTTTTCGAGGCCTGGTCCTTCGTGAGATATCCAGCGGCCCCGTTTCTCAGCGCCCGCTGGGCGTACCTTTTTTCCGGGTGCATGCTGAGCACGAGGACACCGGTTTCGATACCCTCCGCCCTGATGTCCTTGAGCACCTCGAGGCCGTCCCTGTCGGGCAGGCTGATGTCGAGGACAGTCACATCCACTTGGTGGTTGCGCAGCAGGACCATCGTCTCCTCCGCATTCGCCGCTTCACCTACGAGAGTAATGTCCCTCTCCTGTTCGATGAGCTTCCGCATTCCGTCACGAATCAACTCGTGGTCGTCTGCAATCACCACCGTAATCACGAACACATCCTGCCTTTCCTCTCACCTATTATCGAACTAAAGGATTTTCTTGTAAAGGTATGGAATACGCACCG
>CAYFVU010000171.1:0-3724 GCA_964346645.1 uncultured Spirochaetaceae bacterium
TCCTCCTTCGTCAATCTCTATTCTTGTGTAGTTTCGTACTGGTCAAAGATCGCAGCCGCCTCCGGGTTAATCGAAACGCCTTACATAAAGCCGCTGTAGCGCCGTTTCACCACCGCTGCGAAGACGTGGTCTATCATCGTCAAATAGTCGAAAACGGGAAGCCCCGTCGCCTCCGCCACAGCCGACCCGTAGGGCGGCAGAAGGCTGCACTCGAGGAGAATGGATGCGACCTCGGGATGCTCGTCCCGCATCCTTCTCACCTGCTCGAGGACCTCTCCTTCGACGATGTCGGTATCGAGCACGCCCTCTTCCCGGAAAACGGCGCGTACAAAGTGTTCGGAGTTTTCGAGACCGTAGACCGCCACCCGCTCCCTATCCCCGTCTCGGAGTCCCGCTTTTTGCAGGAGCTCGTCGCTGAGGGACTGGGAGTTGGCGGTCACTATTCCGACTTTTTTATTCTTCGAGATGATAGAGAACAAGAAGGGAAGCTGCAGCAGGCTCGACATGAAGACCGGAACGTCGAGCACTGCGGCGAGCTCCTCCTGGTAGAGGAGCATGAATCCGCAGTCTCCCGTCACCGCCCGGACTCCCTCGGCCTCGAGAGAAAGGGCGGCCTCCTTAACCGCATCCATCAAACTCATGTCATGGGCAAAAATCCGTTCCGGCGTAAAGCCTTCGACCCTTTCGAATCGTACCGGATAGGAGTAGCTCGTGGCATTCGCTACATCCCCCGGCACGAAGGGCGCGTAGTTCTCCAGCAAGACGATGCCTATCGCCTCGCCGTAACTCACCTGTCCCGGTTTTACCCTGTACTCCATATGACTCCTCGCATCCCTAATCGAACCTCGTCTAGTTGATCAGCGCGGAGTTCGGCAGGAACGTCGCGAGCTCCGGGAACGCGATGATCAGAATCGTCGCGATAATCAGGATGATCAGGAAGGGCGGCGTGTGCCGAATGACCTCCCAATAGGGCCTCCTGAATATCAGCTGCGCCGTAAAGATGTCGCATCCGAAGGGAGGAGTCGCGGAGCCTATGGCAGCCTGAAGGGTAACCAGCGTGCCGAGAAAGACCATGTCTATGCCGAGCTGGTTGATGTATGGCTGGAAGATCGGGCTCAACACGTAGATGGCGACGATCGGGTCGACGAACATACATGCGACGAAGTAGCTTATTACCACAATGATGATGAGCTTCAGCTGGGTCGGATCGGCGCCGATTATCTGGGGCATGATCTCCTGCGGAAGCCTGAGAAAGCTGATAAACCAGCTGAATGCCTGCCCCGCACCTACGAGGATGAAGACCACGCCGGTGATGATACCGGTGTCGAGAAAGGAGTTGATGATCTTCTTCCAGGTGAGGGTGCGGTAGATCAAGCCCTCGAGGACAAGGGCATAGGCCACCGCCGCGGCGGCCGCCTCGGTCGGGCTGAAGATTCCGGCGTAGATACCGCCGACGATAATGAGGGGAAAACCGAGGACCAGGGAGCCGTCCTTCATCGCCTGCCATCGCTGCGCCCAGGTAGCCCTCGGAAGCACTCCCACGTGGTTTATTCTCGAATAGAAATAGGAGTATGCACTGAACATCAGGAAGATCAGGATGCCGGGAATGATACCGGCGAGGAAGAGCTTCCCGATAGAGGTACTCGTGACCACTCCGAAGACGATAAAGCCGATACTCGGGGGAATGAGCAGCGCGATGTCGCTGGAGTTGATAATGAGCCCGAGGGTAAAGGAGCTCTTGTAGCCCGCCTCGAGGAGCATGGGGCGCATCGTCCCGCCGATGGCCGCCACCGTCGCCTGGGTGGAGCCGGAGACTGCGCCAAAAAGGGTACAGCTCGCGTTGGTGGTAATCGGCAGGCCGCCGTGGATGTGTCCGACAAAGGACTTTACCATATTGATAAGCCGCGGTGCCGCCTGCCCCGAGGTAATGATGTTTGCACCGAGAATGAACATCGGCACACAGACCAGTGCCGGCGGGGTCATGCCGGTTACCAGCTGCTGCACCAACACGGTAAAATTGAATGACGGAAATGTAATATTGATATGAAGCAGCATAGATCCGAGGATTACCACCATAAAGGGGAACCCCAGGAGAAGCATGCTGATCATACTTACCCATAGAATTGTCATCTCTCTATCTCCTCCTTTCGGCTAATAGCCTACGGTTCCCTCGTCCTCGTATTCGCTCTGCTGCTCGGGAGACATCCAGACATCCTTCTCTATGATATTCTTTATTATCGTGCGGATGTACTGGATTCCCGCAGAGGCGAACCCGAGGGGGACGATAATAAAGAACGTCCAGAAGGGCACCTGCAGCGCGGTGGTCATCTGCCCCATCATCCTCATCTGATCCATGTAAATGTACGAGTAGTAGGCCATTATCAGCATGACCGTGGCATTTACTCCCGAGAGGACGAACATAAAGATTTTCTCGAGTCTAGGCGGCATGAGATCTAAAAAGGCTCCCATGCGGATATGCCGTGCCTTCCGGGCGGCATAACTGACTCCGACGAACGATACGAGTATAACTAGGAACTTTGCCACCTCTTCGGCAAAGTAGATGCTCTGAAAGAAAGACCTGGCTATGACGTTGGCAATGAGGAGTACCGCCAGCGCGGCGACACCCACCGTCAAGACCGTTACCTCGAACCAGTCAATTCCCAGCGCAATAGTCCTGCCGACCTTTTTCGTGCTCTTTTTAAAAGCTTCCTTTGCGCCTGTTTCATCACTCATAATGTCACCTTCTTTGGCAAAACGAGGGCGGCGGAGGGTTTTGCCCCTCCACCGCACACTCGAGTATGTGCCTCTATTCCATTCCGAGTTCGGCTTTGGCGTTCTCTATGTCCTCGAGGAGGATTTCGAGCGCTTCCACTGCACCTTCTCCGGCAATGTTGGGATACTTGTTGTCCCACACATCCTGTGCCATCTCACTAGCCTTGGCGACTTCTTCGTCGTCCCATTCGGTCCACACGATGTCCGGTTTCTCCTCTTCGATCTTTTCACGATCAGAGGCGTTACGTTCGTCGATCCAGTCGGCGGCTGCAATGATGTTCTCTTTGAAGTAGGACTTCATGAGTTTTTGTACTTCCTCTGGAAGGGTGTCGAAGTGCTGCATGTTGACCGTAGGTATTCCGAGGAAAGGCTCTGCCCACATCTGGGTAAAGTAGTTGGTTACCTCGTAGAACTTCATGCTGTAGTCGGCAAAGAGGGGGTTGACCTGGGCATCGATGAGGCCGGTCTGCAGGGCGCTGTAGACTTCTCCGTAACTCATGGGGGTGGGGCTCATGCCGTAGGCTCGGTAGTCCTCGACCAGGAGCTTGGATCCCATAACACGGGTCTTCATGCCTTCGAGATCTTCCAGACTGGTTGCTTCCGGTTTCGCAGTGAGCCACTGCCAGCCTTCGTAGACGATTCCGAGGGGAACGAGGCCGTTTTTGCGGAAAGCCTCCTCCATGAAGGGCATGATGTCGCCGTTGTTCACTACCCATTCGAGAACCTCGGGTAGATTCTCCTTCGGCCAGATGTAGTGGAGCGAAAGAACCTGCGCTTCGGGCACAAAGGCACTTATCCACGCGAAGTCGGAGAACACAAACTCAACCACTCCGAGCTGAGCGAGTTCGTTGATGTCGCGGGTGTCGCCGAGAGAGCCGTAGGGATACACGGTGAGGTCGTACATACCGTCGGTCTCTTCCCTCATGTAGTCGGCAAAGTTGTTGCCCCAGAC
>CAYFVU010000172.1:0-3680 GCA_964346645.1 uncultured Spirochaetaceae bacterium
AGGCCGTCGTAGTTGACGGTGATGTAGGCGGTGCCGATGGGGGTGTGCTTGCGGTAGGTGATGCCGTGGAGAGTCGTCGGCCGCACGCGGGGCCGCAGCTTCTCCGGCTCGACGGCGACCTGGCTGCTCTCGGCCTCCTTCTTCTCCTCCTCCTTGCTGATGTTCAGGACCTGCTCGTCCCGGGAGCCGTCCCGGTAGATGGTCCCGCCCTTGCAGCCGAGGTCGTACATCAGCTCGTAGAGCTCCTTGGTCTGATCTACGCTGTAGTGGTTGGGCACGTTGCTGGTCTTCGAGATGCTGGAGTCCACCCACTTCTGGATGGCCGCCTGCACGCGCACGTGTTCTTCGGGGCTCAGGTCCATGGCGGTGACGAAGTAGTCGGGCAGCTGGGTCTCCTCCTCGTTTTCCCGGCGCCACTCGTCGTAGACATCGACCCGTTCGGTGTGGCTGCCCATGCGCCCCTTGCGCTCCCACTCCCAGAAGAAGTAGGGCTCGATGCCGGTGGAGGTCCCGACCATCGTGCCGGTGGTTCCCGTCGGCGCCTGGGTGAGGAGGGTCACGTTCCTCATTCCCTTCGAGCGGACGGCCTCCCTCACCTCTTCATTCATCTGCTGCATAAAACCGCTCTGCAGAAACCGTTCTGCATCGAACTGAGGAAAACTTCCCTTCTCTGCGGCGTACTCGGCGCTCGCCACGTAGGCCATCTCGGCGATGAACTTGTAGAGCTTCTCGAGGAAGTCCTGCGACTCGGGGCTGCCGTAGCGGATCTTGAGCCGGATGAGCATCTCGGCCAGCCCCATCGAGCCGAGGCCGATTCTCCGCTCTCCCTTCTGCTGCCTCTCGTTCTCCTCGAAGAAGTAGGGGGTGTTGTCTATGACATCGTCGAGAAAACGAACGGCATAACGCACCGTCCTGCCGAGATTGTCCCAGTCTACCTTTCCGTCGGCGGCGAATCTGCTGAGATTGAGGGCACCGAGGTTGCAGACGCCCCACGACGGTAGCCCCTGCTCGCCGCAGGGATTGGTGCAGTTGATAGTCGAGTAGTACCAGGAGTTGCTGAGGGCATTGTAACGGTCCACGAAGAAAATACCGGGCTCGGCGCTGGCCCACGCGCTCTCGATGATCGAGCTCCAGACCTCGCGGGCCTTTACCTTCTTGTAGGAGACGACGTTCTTCCCCTTTCGTCGCCACTCGGCGAGGTCCCCGTTCCACTCGCTGTCGTATCCGGGGTCCGAGGTGTCGGGAAAGACCAGCTCCCAGTCGCCGTCCTCCTTTACCGCCTTCATGAAGTCGTCGGTAATCCCGACGCTGATGTTCGCGTTGGTGATCTGCCCCATCTGCCGCTTGCTGCCCACGAACTCGAGGATGTCGGGATGCCAGACGTTGAGAATGAGCATCAGCGCCCCGCGCCGGCTGCCTCCCTGCTCGATGAGGCCGGTGACGAAGCTGTAGAGGGCTCCCCAGGAGACCGAACCGCTCGAACGGCCGTTGACCCCCTTCACGTAGGCGTGGTGGGGACGCAGACTCGAGAGGTTGATACCCACGCCGCCGCCGCGGGACATGATCTCCGTCATCTGACTGAGGGACTCCATGATCCCCCCGCGGCTGTCCGAAGGAGAGGGTATGACGTAGCAGTTGTAGTAGGTCAGATTCTGCTCGGTGCCCGCACCGGTGAGGATACGGCCGCCGGGGACGAACCTCCAGTCCTCCAGGAGCCACTCGAAATTCTTTCGCCACTCATCCTGCTTCTCCTCCGGCTCCTCCTCGGCGATGCCTCGGGCCACCCGGCGGATCATCTGGGAGGGATCGGTCTCTACGGGCTTGTCGAGATGCTCGAGGGGCCTCGAGAGCTCGGTGCCGGCCTCCAGCGTCACGGTTGCCTCCCCGTTCTGCAGATCCTTGACGGTACCGATCTCCCGCTGCCCCGTCTGGGGATTGCTCACCACCACTACGGTGTCCCCCACCTGCAGCGTGTTCTTCTGTCCATCCTTCAGGGCGTAGCGATCGAGAAAGATCTTCTTCCCCAGAGGTTTCAGCGGATTCTTAGTACGTTTTGACAAGGCACTCCTCCCAGTAATTGAGTTCGTTTTTCGCAGACTTCCTAACCACTTCGGGCGCCCAGTACACGCCCACCTTCCTACATTATACTACTTAGCAGCACGGGTGCAAGGATCTCAAGGAAGGAGCAGCAAATTGTCGCCGGCCGCGGGAAGTTGTTGCCGCGGCCCCGCTTCTGTAGTACTCTCGTAGCACATCATGGGCAATATAGTGAATGAACGGCGGCGAGCTGCGGGCTCCGGCGGTATCACCAACCTCTTTCAGGGCTTTACCCTCAAACCGGCCCACACGATCCTCCTTAGCTTCCTCTTCGTCATCTTAGTCGGGACGCTCCTGCTCATGCTCCCGATGAGCACTCCCGCGATCGGCGGTGCAGGAGGTGCCGGTAAGAGCGGCGCCGGCGGCCTCTCCCCGATCGACGCCCTCTTCACCTCTACCTCTGCGGTCTGCGTGACCGGCCTCATAGTCGTGGACACAGCCGGCGCCTTCAGCCTCTGGGGAAAGATCGTCCTCCTGCTGCTGATACAGATCGGCGGGCTCGGGATCATGATCCTCTCCTACTTCACCCTTTTTTCCGCCCGCCAGCGGGTCTCCCTCGAGGAGAAGATGATGCTCAGCTACATGCTGAGCGAGGAGAACATGAACCGCCTCTCGAAGAGAATCGCCTCGATTATCTACGCTACCTTCATTATCGAGGCGCTCGGCGCCCTTCTCCTGCTTCCCGCCTTCTCCGCCGCGAGGGGCGATGCCGGCGATGCCCTCTTCTTCGCCGTGTTCCATGCGGTCTCGGCCTTCTGCAACGCCGGTTTCGCCCTCTTCAGCGACAGCCTCGAGAGCTTCGGCGGAAATCCCCTCGTAAACGGCACCGTTGCCGTACTCATCATCATCGGCGGCCTCAGCTTCTCCGTCATCGTAGAGGTCTCGGGCAGAGGGGCCTGCTACCTCAAGCGGCTGTGGTTCTCGGTCTCGGAGGCATTCCGCCGGGGTGGAAAGAAGAGGCTCTTCGAGGATCGCCGGAGCTTCTACCCGGCTCCTCCCAAGAAGTTCTCGCTCAACTCCCGGGTGGTGCTGATCGGTACCGGGCTGCTGCTCGTCTTGGGGATGCTCCTCATGTACCTGACCGAGCACACCGGAACCCTTGCCCAACTGCCGACCGGCAGACAGTACCTCGCCGCCTTCTTCCAGTCGGTCACCCTCCGCACCGCCGGATTCAACACCCTCCCCATCGGGGAGCTCGCCACCGGCACCCTCCTCATCATGATGTTGTTCATGTTCATCGGAGCAGCCCAGGGAAGCACCGCCGGCGGCATCAAGATCAACACGCTCGCGGTCATCTACTCCTACGTGCAATCGGTCCTCTCCGGCCGCAGCGACGTAGTGCTGTACCGCTACTCCATCTCTCCGGAGCACGTGCAGAAGGCCTTTCTCGTGCTCCTCTTCGGCTTTATCTCGATCGCCGGTGGCTCCATCATCCTCACCTTTACCGAGACTGCTCCGCTTCAAGAGCTCCTCTTCGAGACGGTCTCCGCCTTCGGCACCGTGGGCCTGTCGACGGGAATCACCGGGCGGCTGAGCACGGCGGGCAAACTGGTGATCATCGTTCTGATGTTCTTAGGGCGGCT
>CAYFVU010000173.1:0-3636 GCA_964346645.1 uncultured Spirochaetaceae bacterium
AGAGAACAGGAGGTGTGCAGGGAGCAAAAGAAAGGAGGCCCTTTCCCTCATCTCCCCGCAATCGAGAGGATTCTCGCTCCCACCTGCGGGCTGATCATATATCAGGAGCAGATTATGGAGATTGCACACACCGCCGCCGGCTGGACGTATGGAAAGGCCGACATCTTCCGCAGCACCCTTGCCGGGAAAGATGATGAGCGGACACGGGAGTGGAAAATTGGTTTTATGGAGGATGCGGAGAAAAACGGATATTCGCACGTCGATGCGGCGGATGTATTCGAGGCGATGCGCGAGGCCGCTCCTTACACAGCCCTCAAGGCGCACAGCATCTCCTATGCCCTTCTGTCATATCGCTTGGCATTTCTCAAGGCCAACTACCCGGCAGAGTACATGAGCAGCTTATTAGAAATGCACGAGGACAATCCGGACAGGTATGCGTGGTATCTCGATGAGGCGAGGAGAATGGAGCTTGCTATGGATTAAAGGTTGGATTATAGTTTTATTAAGGGGGAATAGGAAAATGTCATTAAAAGACCGAGAAAAAAAACGACTTGCTTCGATAAAAACGGAGCTCTTCTCTGGAGACGCCGCCGTTTCCGGTACGTACAGGAATAAAGTCTACGATTTTTGCCTTGCCGACGATTATTCTGCGGAGAATATCTACAAAGGGTTTCGCGACGGCGCGATTGCCTATTTTCGTGACAGAAATATAGTATGGCATGACGGTAAGGAGGGGCGGACACTGCCGAGTAACCATTTGTGCTGCTCACAAAGTGCCTGTGTAAATGTACTGTACCATTTTATGGACAATCCGTATGAGCTCAAAGGAGTTTTAGAAAAACTGGGTTTTAATGTAGCGGAAGTATTACCGATTCTCGATGACGGTTACTCTTCGAAGGGGTACATAGGCTTCGAGTGGATCGGATACAGGAACTATCTCAAAGAGCTGGAAAGAGGGAAGTCGGCACCGGACGAACGACGTAGCCGGGGAAGAAACTTCACAAGCGCCGATTTTATTGTGCGATTCCGTCAGGCTGACGGTGCAGTACGTATCGTTATCGGAGAATGGAAATATACCGAGTTCTACACGAACGGAAAGTCTATTCAATTTTCCAGCAGAGGCACCGATCGCCTTAAGATCTATCGGCATGCACTCGACAGTGACAGGCTGCAGATTAGGACCGATCTCGTTGATCCGCACGCATTGATGTACGACCCCTTCGATCAACTCATGCGACTGCAGCTGCTTGCCGGCGAGATGGAACGTCACCGCGAGATGGAAGCGGATATCGTGTCGGTTCTACACATTATGCCGAAGTCGAATAAAGAGTTGGATCGGCGTATTACATCTCCTGCCCTCCGCGAGTTCGGATCTACCATTCACGAGGTATGGGACGCTCTTACTGTAGATGATCGCTTTCGCGGGGTGTATGTCGAGGATCTCATAGAAATAATCGACAAGGTCTCCAGTGACCGACGTTGGGCTGACTATATTCGTTTGAGATATATGGGTAGATAAACGGAAGTTGATTATATATGCTCATTCCAAATCCTGCAACTTCTCCTCGAAGTGTGTATTCCACTTATCAAGTGTCTCTTCATTGTCTTCGCTTGCGGTGAGGCTTATGATCACTCGATCGACATGATCGACAAACTCCCTTTCGCTACGGATTGCCGATGATATGTTGAATATCTCGCTGTCTCTGTTGATGGCCTCGAACAGCTAGTCCACATCCTCCTCGGACATTTTCATGAGCAGGTACGATTTCTAATTGTGCGCTTAGTAGCCATGGAAAACCTCCGTGAAGAAGGGGAAAATTCACTTGAATGTATATCAGAATAGTGATATTTTATTGATACGAGGTGTGTATGCCAAATATCAGACCCAGTGCCGATCTTCGAAACAAATACAATGAAATTTCTGATTTCTGCCATCGATATGAAGAACCTGTTTTTATAACTCGTAATGGACAGGGTGATCTCGCTGTAATGAGCATTGAGACCTACGAAATGCTGATGGGGAAAGTTGACCTTTACAAAAAGATAAATGAGGGCCTGGAAGACCTGGAAGAAAACGAGAAGCTTGACGCTGGTGAGGTTTTTTCCTCCCTGAAAATCAAATTCAAAAAATAATGTATTCGGTCACATTCTCTCAGCTTGCGGCGAAGGACCTGCATGAAGCCTATGACTACATCTCCGGTACTCTCAAAAATCCCGTAGCTGCAGAGAACCTCGTGCTTGAGGCGGAAAAAAAGCTCGAAGCGATTCGGGAGTTTCCCTATTCAGCTCGCCTTGTTTCTGATCCTCACCTCAAGCGCCTGGGAATTCGGGTTTTGTCGGTCAACAACTATGTCGCTTTTTTACGGGTCGACGAATCAAAGAAAGAAGTTGAGCTTGTGCGATTTTTATATGCAAAAAGGGAATGGAAAAATATTCTGAACGAGAAAGAGGAAAGTTGACAGCGAGTTCTCTTATTCGTTTCGACAATGGGGGCGCGAGCAGCTACTTAAGTACGGGAAGAGTTAAAATGCAGGACTAGGGGCTATATGAATAGAGGAAAGTTCAAGCCGAAGTTCAACAGGATCATCTTCATCGACCGTAAGATTCGGGAGGGCTCGTATCCGAATGCGAGGTCCCTCGCCGAGGAGTACGAAGGGGTCTCGCCCCGCACGATAAAGCGTGATATAGAGTGGCTGCGTGATTTTCACCAGGCACCTATCGAATACAGCCACGGGAGGCAGGGTTACTACTACTCGGAGGACGATTTTACCCTGCCGGCTCTGCGCATATCCGAGAGCGAGCTCTTCTCAATCGCCATTGCCGATCAGGCCCTCGCACAGTATCGGAATACACCCGTCTACGAGCGTCTGCGCAGCGTATTCGACAGGATAACCGAATTGCTTCCGGAGAAGGTGACGGTGGAAGCGCAGTGGCTCTACTCCCGATTTTCCATCTTCGAAGAACCCCGGGCTCTAATCGAGGAGGCGGTATGGAAGGACGCGATGGAGGGGCTTCGGGAGAGCAGGTGTATACAGTACAACTACACCGCTCCTGGGTACAGCGAGAGTGTGGACCGAACTTTGCAGCCCTACCATGCGGTATGCCACAAGGGGCAGTGGTACTTGATCGGCTACGAAGAGGTGAAGGAGGAGATACGCATCTTCGCCTTCAGTCGCATGAGCAACGTCCGCGTGACCGAACGCACGTTCTCGATCCCCGAGGACTTCAGCATCGACGACTTTGTGGACCGAAATCTCGGGGTATTTGCCCGACAGCAGTCCTACCGAATTCTCCTGAGAATTGCGCCGGAAGTCTCCACCTTTTTTACCGAAAAAATCTGGCACCGCAAGCAGAGGCTCAAAAAAAATCCGGACCGCTCGCTCGAACTCTCCTTTCCCACCAATCAATTAGAAGAGGTGATGTACTGGGTCCTCAGCTGGGGGGAGCATGTGGTGGCGATAGAGCCGAAAGAGCTGGTAGAGATGATAAGGGCTCGATTGGAAAAGACTATGGAACACTACCGATAATCGAATGTGAAAAAGGCGACCTTCGAAATGATAGCCTCTCGGCACCAGGAGGAGGCCGTTATTTCAAATGTGTGAGGACCTGCTCCTTTGTCTCGGCCTCGAGAATCTC
>CAYFVU010000174.1:0-3369 GCA_964346645.1 uncultured Spirochaetaceae bacterium
CCTCCATCTGGTCCTGGAAAATCTGCTTGCTGTCGAAGAGCATCCGCCCGATGAGCGTGCTCTTGCCGTCGTCGACGCTTCCCGCCGTGGTAAAGCGCAGCAGCTCCCGCTTCAGATAGGTCTCCGTGGAAAACTGCTCCTCGATATCTTCTATACTCTGCTGTTGCTTGGTTTCTTCTGTCATTTATTGCTCTCCCCTACAATGTTTTAGAAATAGCCCATCTTCTTGCGGTCTTCCATGGCGGCCTCGCTGCGCTTGTCGTCGGCGCGTCCGCCCCGCTCGGTCGTCCTGGTCGCGGCGACCTCCTGGATGATGTCCTCTATGCTGCGGGCCGGAGACTCTACGCCGCCGGTGCAGGTCATGTCGCCGATGGTCCGGAAGCGAACCTCGATCTCCTCGGCCTTCTCGCCGTCTTCGAGCACGTTGTAGTCGCCGAGGGCGAGGATGGTGCCGTCGCGTCGGACCACCTGCCTCTTGTGGCTGAAGTAGAGGCTCGGCATCTCGATACCCTCGAGGGCGATGTACTGCCACACGTCGAGTTCCGTCCAATTGGAGATGGGAAAGACGCGGAAGTGCTCGCCCGGCTTCTTCTGTCCGTTGAAGATGTTCCACAGCTCGGGCCGCTGGTTCTTCGGGTCCCACTGGCCGAAGCTGTTGCGGAAGGAGAAGAAGCGCTCCTTGGCGCGGGCCTTCTCCTCGTCGCGCCGGGCTCCGCCCATGGCGGCGTCGAACTTGTACTCGTTCAGCGCATCGAGCAGGGTGACCGTCTGCAGGCTGTTTCGCGAGGGATTGATCCCCTCCTCCTCCTGCACGCGCCCCTTGTCTATGGACTCCTGCACCGTCTTGACGATCAGGTTCGCCCCGATCTTCTCCATCAGATCGTCGCGAAACTCGATGGTCTCGGGAAAGTTGTGGCCCGTGTCGATGTGCATGAGGGGAAAGGGGACCTTTCCCGGATAGAAGGCCTTCTTCGCGAGGTGGGCCATCGTGATCGAATCTTTGCCGCCGGAGAAGAGCATGACCGGACGCTCGAACTGCGCCGCCACCTCGCGGATCACGTAGACCGCCTCCGACTCCAACTGCTTCAAGTGATTCATTTGGTAGTTCTTCATATAAGCTCCCTGGATTATTTTCTTATAGCAATTAGCTTTTATGCTATTATTATTTCTTCTCTGAAGTCTCTGCCTGCCTATTGAGAAAACAGCCGGATACGACTATTTTCGTCGTTTCGGTTGCCGCGCAGCGGCATGTGAAACTAATTAAAAAAACAGCAGATCGACGACGATAAGCACGATCGCCAACGCCACGATGTAGGCGAAGTAGCGGCGAAAGCGCGAGGTGTCGAAGTTCTGCACCAGGTGGATGCCGATCTGCACGCCGACGACGCTTGCCACCAGCAGGGCCATCGTCACCGGCAGGCTTATCTTCGGAGTGGCGGCGAGGGTCTTCTTGACCACGCCGGCCGTGGCCGCCAGGAGGATGATGCCCAGGCTGCTGCCCGAGGCCTTGTCCGCCGGCAGGCCGACCACCAGCAGGAGTATCGGGACGATAAGCACGCCGCCGCCTATGCCCATCACGCCGGTGAGGATGCCCACGCCGAAGCCGATGCCGATCAGCCCGATAAGGTTGGTACCCTCGAGCCCCTCGTGCTTCAGGTCGACCGATGGACCGAAATTGAAGCGCTGCAGGACGGTCTTGCCGCTCACGCTCTCGCGCGGGCCGCGCAGGACCACATAGATCGTCGCCGCGAGCAGCACGATGAACATGCCGTGCATGATCGAGGTGAAGACCTCGCGGTTGCCTCCTGCAACGGTGTTGACGATAAAGTCCTGCACCATGTCGCCGAAGACCGAGCCGGTGATGCTGCCGATGGCGATGAGCCCGACCGCCTTGTACTCGACCTTGCCGAGCTTCGACTGGCGCAGCAGCCCCGATGAGCTGTTGCCGATGATGAAGCTGAGGTCGCTGCCTACGGCGATCTCGTAGGGGATGCCCATGATGATGTTCAGCAGGGGCACCGAGAGAAAGCCTCCTCCCACGCCGAAGAAACCGGTGAGAAAGCCGATGCCCATGCCAAGCAGCACCAGCACCGCGTAGAACAAGAAGCCGGAGAAGTGCGCCTCGAAGACCGGGGCGATCATCGGAATTAGTTGTTCAATCATCGCCCCGCTCCTCCGGCGCGCTGTCACTAGCAGCGGCTCCGCTGTCTGCCGCCTTGGAATTCTTGTTGCCGCGGCGCCAGCGCTCGAAGAGGTGGTACATCCCCACTCCCCAGAGCAGGGGAATGCCGACCGCCAGCAGGACTGCAATTAGCTTTGCCATATATCTACCTCGTGTCTGCTTCTCCGAAACGCTTCTCTATGCACCGGAGGGGTCTTTGCCGGCAGTTCCGCCGGCCTGTCGCCCGCCTTCGGACTACGGCCCGCCGCCGGCAATGCGCGGTCCGAGAACCACGAACCAGGGGTTGTATAGGTCATCCTTGTTGTAGGCGAGGGGGGTCGTCTCGTCTTTCTCCGTCACTCTGCAGCCGGCGGCACGGCAGACCGCATCGCCGGCGGCGGTGTCCCACTCCATGGTGGGGGCGAAGCGCGGATACACGTCCGCCAAACCCTCCGCCACAAGGCAGAGCTTTATGGAGCTGCCGCTCGAGACGCGCTCGGCCTTACCCCAGCTCGCCTCGAGCTGCGAAACGTACTCCTCGGTCTCCGGACTGTTGTGGCTGCGGCTCATGACCGCCGAAAAGGGGCGAGATGCGGGATCCTCGACAGGCAGCGCTCGGGCCGAGTCGATTGCCGCCTCGATGCGGACCGGGTTTCTTTCCGAGTAGGCAAAATCGCTCTCTGCGCTCTGCGCCTCGCTCTTCAGCGCTCCGGTGAGGGCGCTCTCGACCTTCCAGGCCCCCCGCCCGGCAATGCCGAGATAGGCCATGTCCTTTACGGGCACGTAGACCACTCCGGCGGCGGGTACATACATGTCTCCGGAGGTCTTCTCGCTGGTCTGCCGCGTCTCCTTCGCCATGAGGGCGATGTTCACGGTGAACTCGCCGTTGCGCTTTATAAACTCCTTCGTGCCGTCGAGCGGATCGACGAGCCAGTACTGCTCCCATCCCCGCCGCTCATCGACGGGAATGTCCGCCCCCTCCTCGCTCAGGACCGGCAGCCCGCTCTTCTCGAGCGCCCGGACGATCGCATCGTGCGCTCTCTTGTCGGCGACTGTCAAAGGACTGTCGTCGGCCTTCATCTCCACATCGAAGTCGCTGCCCTCGTAGACGTCGAGGATTTCCCTGCCCGCCTCGAGTGCCGCATTGTAGGCTGTCTCTATCAACTCGGTTAAAGTGCTCATTTACAGATCGTACCTCTACTCTTTCT
>CAYFVU010000175.1:0-3317 GCA_964346645.1 uncultured Spirochaetaceae bacterium
ATACTTCCGATTCTGGACGAAAAGCGGCGAGGGTGTTATACATACTAGGTAAAAGAAGGATAATATGAAAGAACGCATATATTGGATGGGCGTCGACATTGGTTCGACCACGGTCAAAACCGTTCTCGTCGATCCTGACGACCAGCGCATACTCTTCAGAAAGTATCTCCGCCACGGCGCCCGGCAGCGGGCCACAACACAGGAGCTCTTTCGGGAGATCCACGCCTCCTTTCCCGGAATCCGCGCCGTACCCGTATTCTGCGGAAGCGGGTCGCGCAACCTAGCCCTCGAGCTCGGCGCCCCCTACAGCCAGGAAGTCGTCGCAAACTCCCTCGCGGTGCGAGAGTTCTATCCTGAGTCGCGGGTGGCCATCGAGCTCGGCGGGCAGGACGCGAAGATCACCTTCTTTCACAAGGACGAGCAGAGCGGCAAGCTCGTGGCCTCCGACATGCGGATGAACGGCAGCTGCGCCGGAGGCACAGGCGCCTTCCTCGACGAGGTGGCCACCCTCCTGAAGCTTCCGGTGGAAGAGCTCGACGGGGCGGCCGCGAGAGGAGAGACGGTCTACGACGTCTCGGGCCGCTGCGGGGTCTTCGCGAAGACCGACATACAGCCGCTCTTGAACCAGGGCGTCAACAAGGACGACCTGGCCCTCTCCTGCTTTCACGCCGTGGCCAAGCAGACGATCGGCGGGCTCGCCCAGGGGCTCGAGATCCATCCTCCCGTCCTTTTTGAGGGGGGCCCTCTCCACTTCAATACGGCGCTCGTCGACGTCTACGCGCAGCGCCTCAACCTGAAGGGAGACCAGGTTATACGGCCCGAGAATCCGGAGGTGATGATCGCCTACGGGGCGGCCCTGGCCGTGCCGGTCATGTTCGCCGATGAGGAACCGGTCTTCCTGGAGAGCTTCCTAGAGCATGAGGCCTTCTCCCGCCGCGAGGCGCAGGAGAGCTCGGAGGTCCTCCGCCCCTTCTTCACGAACGAAGAGGAGCGGAAGCGCTTCGACGATCGGCACGTCCTCCCCGCCTACCCTGATCTCGCCGACTACCGCGGAGAAAGCCTCGAGGTCTACCTCGGCATCGACGCCGGCTCCACTACCTCCAAGTTCGTACTGATCGACGAGGAGGAACGGCTCGTCTACTCCTTCTACGGAAAGAACCACGGGGAGCCGCTGAAGGTCATCCAAGAAGCGCTTCTCGACTTCAAGCGAAGGTGCGACGAGCTCGACATCGAGCCCCGCATCCTCGGCACGGGGACCACCGGCTACGGCGAGACCCTCTTCTCAGAGGCATTTCACGCCGACTACCACACGGTAGAGACGGTGGCCCATGCAGAGGCGGCCCTCGAGTACTCACCCGAGGCCACCTTCATCCTGGACATCGGTGGTCAGGACATGAAGGCGATATTCCTCAACCGAGGCATCGTCACCGGCATTACCCTGAACGAGGCTTGCAGTGCCGGCTGCGGTTCGTTCCTGGAGAACTTCGCCGGTTCTCTCGACATCCCCGTAGGGGAGATCGCCGAGAGGGCATTCGAATCCGGGGCTCCTTCGGTACTCGGCTCTCGCTGTACGGTCTTCATGAACTCCTCGGTCATCACCGAACAGAAGAACGGAAAGCTGCCCGAGGACATCATGGCCGGCCTCTGTAATTCGGTCATCGAGAACGTCTTTACCAAGGTCATCCGCCTCTCCAACCTCAAGGCACTCGGAGAGCACATCGTGGTGCAGGGCGGGACCTTCCGCAACGACGCGGTCCTTCGCGCCCTCGAGCTCTTCACCGAGCGAGAAGTAGTCCGGGCTCCCTATCCCGGCGAGATGGGCGCCATCGGCATCGCCCTGCTGACGAAGAAGCAGCAGGAGTCGCACGGCACGCAGGGTACTTCGCTCATCGGCTGGAAGGAGTTGGAAGAGTTCGGCTACACCCAGGAAACCGGCCTCATCTGCCCCTACTGCTCGAACAACTGCAACCGCACCCGCATCAGTTTCTCGAGCGGCAAGAGCATTATAACCGGAAACCGATGCGAACGGGGCGAAATCATCGGGGAAATGTGCGATCCGAAGGTCAAGGAGAAGCTGAAGAGCATTGCCGGCAGGCGCAGCAACATGCGCGACCTCTTCCGCTACCGGCAGAACCTCGTGTTTCGAGACTACTCGCCGAAGCAGCTCGCCCCTGCAAAGGACGTGACCATAGGCATTCCGCGGGTCTTGGATTTCTGGAACTCATACCCCTTCTGGAGCACCTTCTTCCGCTCCCTCGGCTTTCGCGTGCAGCTCAGCTCGAAGAGCTCGGTAAAGATCTTCGAGAACGGGCTCCCCCTCATCCCCTCCGACACCATCTGTTTCCCCGCGAAGCTCGCCCATGGCCACATACAGGATCTGGCGAAGAAGGGGGTGGACCGGATCTTCATGCCGATCATGAACCGCATGATCACCGAGAACCAGAATATCTACAGCGAGCACGCCTGCGCCGTGCTGAAGGGCTACCCGATGGTTCTGCGCAACAGCGACGAGCCGTGGGAGAGGTACGGCATTCCCATGGACACGCCGAACTTCCACTGGACCGACAGCAAGGCCCGGCGTAATTCCCTCGTCGAATTCATGGGTAAAACCTTCGGCTTGCCGGAGAAGCTGATCGTAGAGGCAATCGAGGAGGGGGACAGAGCCGGCGAAGAGTTCGACTCGGAGCTGACCCGGGCCGGACAGGAGCTCCTCGACTCCCTCGAAGAGGATGAGTTCGCCGTGGTCGTCGCCGGCAGACCCTACCACTCCGACGAGCTTATCAACCACAACATCTCGGACTACTTCTCGCGGGCGGGCATCCCTACCATTCCCCTCGACGCACTCCCCGGCCTGCACGAGGTGGACCTGAGCCCGGTCCGCGCCGAGCTAACCGTCAATTTCCACGTCCGGATGTTCGCAGGTGCGCAAATCGTGGCTAAGCACCCGAAACTGGAGTACGTGCAGATCGTCAGCTTCGGCTGCGGCCACGATGCGGTCATCTCCGACGAGATTACCCGCCTGCTCAACAAGGGGGCGGGGAAGAGCCCCCTCATCCTGAAGATGGACGAGAGCGATGTCTCCGGACCCCTCAACATCCGCATCAAGTCATTCATCGAGACTGTTAAATCTCAGCGGCAGAAGGGGCTGCAGTTCTACAACGGCGAGGTAAAGGCCTACGAGGTCGTCTACGAGAAGAAGAAGCAGAAAGAGAAGACCATCCTCATTCCCAATGTAACCTGGGCCTTTGCACAGATGGCCACCGCCGCGATCCGTAAGCAGGGCTACCGCGTCGAGCCGATGCCCATCGCCAACGAGA
>CAYFVU010000176.1:0-1480 GCA_964346645.1 uncultured Spirochaetaceae bacterium
GGGCCCCGACAACAACCCTTACTGGCTCGGTATGGGCGTCGAGACCCCTAAGAAGGGCAACAACCACTCCGGACCCGACTGGTACGAGGGCAAGAAGGACTCCAAGGGCAACGAAATAGGTCTCGCCCACAGCAACGCCCGGTTTACCATGCGGCTCGATTACCTCGACAACATCGACAAGGAGGGCTTCGAGAGCAAGGATGGCGTGAAGGTCGACGGCGTGCTCTACGGCGGCCGCGACAGCGACACCACCGTGCCCGTCGAGGAGTCCCACAGCTGGGAAGAGGGCATCATCCTCAAGGCGGCTACTCTGGAATCCGAGACCACTTCGGCTACTCTCGGCGCCGAAGGCGTCCGCAAGCCCAGCCCCATGGCCAACCTCGACTTCGTCTCATATCCCCTCGGCGAGTACACCATGAACAACATCAATTTCGTCGACGGCATGAAGGAAGTACCCAAGATCTATTCGACCAACTACTTCCTCAAGGACGAGAACGGCGATTTTATCAACCCCAAGACCGCCAAGGTCGTTTGGCTCCACTGGGCCGAGAAGCGCATCCACGGCGAGGTCGGCGGATACGAGACGCCCACCGGCATTATCCCCAAGTACGAAGAGATCGCCGATCTCTACAAGCGCTACATGAAGGAAGAGTATCCCAAGGACGTCTACGAGAAGCAGTTCAGCTTCCGCTGCACCAAGTGGATCGAGAAGCTCGAGCGGACCAAGGAGTTCTACAAGAAGATGGACAAGGCTACTCCCAAGGAGCTCTACGACAAGTGGGACGCCTCCATCAAGAAGATCAAGGATGCTCAGAGCAAATACGGCGACGTCATCAAGCCCGGAGAGTTCAAGGGCTAAGAGATCGTCTGCAGCTTCGGCCGCGCCGGCCGCCGATTGCAGCTTCGGCTGCCGCGCCGCAGGGCGTGAGCCATAGCGGCTCCGGCCGCACCGGCTTCCTCGCGCCACAGGCCGGCAAGTGCAGCTATGCTCATCTGAGATAACAAATACACCGCCCCGGGGTTCACACCTCGCGGGCGGTTTTTTATTAGGGGAGGAAGAGATCCGCGTATCATGCTGCTAAAATTACCTCCAAAATGATAATTGCTTGGGGAGCCGAAAGCACTTTTCTTGCCTTCTCCGCTGAAGCAGGGTATACTATAAGCCGCTAGTAATGGGCGAAAGGAGAGACCCTATGCTTATTACTATACCCAAAGTGCTTCGGGAGAAGTTAGGAGAGGAGGGGGCCGAAGGCTTGATCGAGCTGCTCAACAATTCTTCGGAGAACACTCATAACTCGGTGATCAATCTTGCCGGCGAGAAATTCGAGAGAAGCCTGGCGGAGGAGCTCGGGAAGCTCCGTGCGGAAAATGCCGAACAGTTTGCGAGGCTTCGCGCTGAGTTCTATGAGCAGATAGCGGACCTGCGCAGCGAGTTTTTCGAAGAAATCGGGAAGCTACGCAGCGAGATGGCGGAACGGGA
>CAYFVU010000176.1:1580-3317 GCA_964346645.1 uncultured Spirochaetaceae bacterium
AGCGAGATAGCGGAACGGGACGCGAATCTTCGCAGCGAGCTCACCGAAAAGATAGAACACAATCAGAGCTCTATTATCCGCTGGATGTTCCTGTTCTGGGTGGGACAGATCGGGGTGCTGTTGGGGTTTCTCTTTGTCTTCTGTCGATGAGCCGAAAAGAGACCTTCGTTCGATAACCTTCAGTTTACTGATTGCATCATACCATGCTACGAGACCCAATTCTTAGGCTTGCTCAATACCCTATAAACTCGAGTTCTGTATGAGTTTCTCGAGAAAACGGATGTCGTCTTTGTCCGCCTCGTCCTTGTCGGGGCGTGCACGCTTGAGGTCCAGGAGATCTTCAGGGGCAGCGATGAGGAATGAAAAATCATCCAGTTCTACAGTGCGTGCGCGTTGTTTTAGCTTCGGGAAGGGGATTGAGAGCTCGAAGAGATAATCCACCTGTGTTTCTATGTCTATATCGCCGTGTGCTATTCGGGGGTTTTCGGGGCTGTGAGCCGTCCGGACGAAACTCGCAGAACCCGCCTTTTCCTGCTCCAACCGGTCGAGGGCCTCTTTAGTACCCAGCGCAATCCAGCAAAAGCTCTCGTCTACTCGGTATACGAGGTAGTATCCGTGCGTATACATGAGCTCGACCACTCGATCGATGTCGAGGACTCGAATCGAGATATCTATGTCGTGGGTAACACGCGGACTGTTGTAGAGACGCATGGCGGTCCCTCCGACCAGCACGAAGGGAATGTCTTCATCGTCGAGTAGTTTGAGAAGTTCTTTGTGCGTCACTTCTTCTGTCCTTCGCTTCTCTACGTTTTCTGAGGAAGGAGGCGATAAAACGTCTGCGGGCGTAGTGAGGGGAGATCTCTAGCAGGCTCCGGGACTCCCGTTCCAGCACGTCCAACTTTTGTGCCGGAGTCATTTCTCCGAGTATCGTCTCCTGCTCGAACCTGCCGATAGTCTGCTCATTCATGACACTTCTCCTCCTATGATAGGATAAAGGTATGGAGCTGGCAAGTGTATTAAACAGTGCATCTCGAGTTCCGATTCATAGAAATAAACATACCTTGCGTCGAGACAAGTTTTTTGAAGATTTTCCTCTATGCGCCCTCGTTGCTTTTTCTATGCTCACTTTTCGCTTTTCTTGCATCCATCGTAAAAGCGGAGTATACTTTTATGCACTAGTGACGGGCAAGGAGGATTCGCCTTATGCTCATCGCTATACCCAAGAAGCTCCGGGAGAAGCTCGGAGAGGAGGCGGCGGAAGAATTGGTGGAGCTGCTCAATACCTCATCCGGAAACACTCGTGATTCGGTACTCACCTTCGTGGAGGAGAAATTCGAACGGCGGATTGCCGAAGAATCGGCTATGATCAGGAGAGATCTCGCAAATGAGTCGGCGAAGCTTAGGAGAGAGCTCGCGGAGGAGTCGGCGAAGATCAGGAGCGAGCTCGCGAATGAGTCGGCCGATATTAGGGGAGTGCTTGCTCACGAAATATCCCATCTACGAGGGGAAATGCACGAGAACCAGGCGGCGACGATCCGCTGGATGTTCGTATTCTGGGTGGGACAGATCGGGGCCTTGATTGGTATACTATTTGCCTTCTTTCGGTGAGTAGTCTTTTTCCGCTCTACCTCGCCATCCTGATCCGGACGGCGACCTACTCCAACTCATTACTCCGGAGCAGAGAGTCCGCCGCGGCGCTTCCCTTTAATAATGGTTCAAAGATTGGGTACAAGATAC
>CAYFVU010000177.1:0-3267 GCA_964346645.1 uncultured Spirochaetaceae bacterium
TATATCAAAGATCTGGTGAAAAAGTCACGACAGGCCCTCGAGGAGATCGAGTCCTACGATCAAAAATCGGTCGACAGGCTTGTACGGGCCATAGCCAAGTATGTATTCGACAATGCCCAGGAGCTTGCCGAGATGTCCGTTGCGGAGACGGGTATGGGCGGTGTCGAGTACAAGAGGAAGAAGAATCTTGGCAAGGCACGGATCATGTGGCACAGCCTCAAGGGCAAAAAATCGATTGGGATAATAAGCGAAGACGAGGAGAGCGGTATTATAAAGGTTGCAAAGCCCGTTGGCGTGGTCGGGGCAATCCAGCCGACGACCAACCCCCAGGTAACCCCCATGGCCAACGCGATGGCGGCTATCAAGGGGCGGAATTCCATCATCATCGCTCCCCACCCGAGGGCGGAGAAGACGACCAAGTATCTTGTTGACCGTTGGAACGAAATCCTCGAGACCTTAGGTGCTCCCAAGTACCTCGTGCAATACGTGGATGGGGCAAGTGTCGAACGGACCAAACACCTCATGGAGAACGTCGATGTCATCGTCGCCACCGGCGGTCCGGGTATGGTGAAGGCCGCCTACTCGAGCGGCAGGCCCTCGTACGGTGTGGGCCAGGGGAACGTACAGACCATTATCGACCGCGATGTGGATATGAGAGAGGCGGTCAAGATGATAATAGACGGCCGTGTCTTCGATCAGGGAATAATCTGTTCCGGCGAGCAGACCATTATTACCCCGGTGGAACGCTACGAGGAGATGCGCAAAGAGGTCGAGGCCTACGGCGGCTACTGGATAGAGAAGGAGGAGGATCGGGAGAAGATCCTCGCCGTTCTCTTTCCCGAAGGTAAGACCAGCAAGGATATGGTTGGGCAGACGGTCCAGGCAATAGGAACGGCCGCCGGTATAGAGATTCCCGAGGATTCGAAGGTCATCGTTATTCCGGAGGAGGCATCGAAGAAGGAGAGTCTCCTGCGCAAGGAGAAGATGTTTCCCGTCATTACCCCCTTCAAGTACGAGAAGTTCTCCGAAGCGGTAGAGATCGTCATAGAGAACCTGGAGCTCGAGGGAAAGGGACATTCGGTCTCGATTCACTCGAACAACGATGAGAATATAAAGGAGCTCGGCAGGCGGGCACCGGTAAGCCGGGTCGTGGTCAACCAGCCCTGTGCGACCCACAACGGTGGTAACTTCGTAAACGGTCTCAACGCCACGAGTACCCTCGGCTGCGGTTCCTGGGGAAACAACAGTATCTCCGAGAACTTCTACTACAAGCACCTTCTCAACATTACCCGTATTGCAAAGGTCAAGAAGAATCCGGTGGTACCGACGGACGAAGAGTTGTGGGGCGAAGAGCTTTAGTAGAGCTCTAAGGAGAGAATGATATGAAACTGTTGGAGTATAAGGCGCACGAAGTCTTTCATGAATTCGAGGTCCCCTCGATAAACGGCTTTACCGTCTCTTCGATCGAAGAGCTCGAGAAGGCCGACGGTGAGCTCGAGTACCCGGTGGTAATAAAGGCACAGGTGCAGACGGGAAACCGCGGCAAGGCGGGCGGCATACAGTTCGCCAAAAACAGAGAAGAGCTCCTCGAGAAGGGAAAGCAGATCCTCGCCATGAGCATCAAGGGGCTCGAGGTAAAACGGATCTTCGTCACCGAAAAGGTGGATATACAAAAGGAGATGTACCTCAGCTTTACCATGGACCGAAAGACGAAGCTCGGGGTCATGATCTTCAGCCCCGAGGGAGGGGTCGATATAAATGAGATCGCGGAGAAGAATCCGGACAAACTGGCGAAGATCATCCTTCCGGCGGGAGAGAAGATAGACGACTTCAATCTCCAGTATGTTCTCGATAAGACGGGTTTCGACTCTCAGTATCACGACGAGTTCAAGGAGATCTGCCGCAAACTCTACCGTATGTATGTACGCTACGACTGCCTTCTAGCGGAGATCAATCCTCTGGTGGTCACCGAGGATGGACATCTGAAGGCCCTCGACGGAAAGGTGGATATCGACGATAACGCCCTCTACCGCCACAAGAATATAGAGGAGTTTCGCGACGAGATTACCGAGAACGAGCTGGTCCGCTCTGCGAGGAAGTTCGACTTTCTCTACATTCCCATTAAGGATCGGGGAAACATAGGGGTTATCAGCAACGGCTCCGGCATGATCATGTCCTCTATCGACCTCATCTCCAAGCGGGGTATGGAGGTCACCTGTGCACTGGACCTCGGCGGGGGGGCGACGGCGGACCGTATAAAGGAGGCTCTCAAGATCGTAGCCGCCAATCCGCGGGTCGATACCATCTTTATCAACATCTTCGGGGGAATAACCCGTTGTGACGAGATTGCCAACGGAGTACAGGCGAGCATTTCGCAGATCGATACCGACCGACTGGTTATCCGCCTCGAGGGAACCAACAAGGAGAAGGGTCTTGAGATTATCGAGAGCATCGGCGGCAATATAGAGCTCGTAGACGGTCTCTACGAGGGAGTCGATGCGCTTGCGGAGGGTATGAAGTAATGAGTTTTTTTGTCGACGAGAATACACGACTTATAGTACAGGGAATAACGGGCCGCGAAGGAACCTTCCACACCGAGCAGATGCTCGAGTACGGGACGAAGGTGGTCGCGGGGGTTACCCCGGGAAAGAGCGGTACCGAGGTGCTCGGTGTGCCCGTATACAATACGGTTCGGGAGGCCATGGAGCGGCACGACGCAAACGCCTCGGTACTCTTCGTTCCTCCCAAATTCCTCTACAAAGCAGCCTACGAGGCTATCATGACCGGGGTTCCCCTCGTCATGACCATAGCCGAGGGAACACCGGTTCACGATATGCTCAAGCTCCACCATCTCGCCAGGGAGAAGGGGGTACGCTTGATAGGCCCCAACTCCTTCGGTGTCATCTCTCCTGGTAAGGCGAAGGCGGGCTTCATGGCCCACCGGATCTTCTCCGAGGGGAGAGTGGGAGTGATGAGCCGCAGCGCCACCAACTGCTACGAGACGGTATTTCTCCTGAAGAATGCCGGCATAGGGCAGTCCACCGTCGTCGGCGTCGGAGGTGACATGATTCCAGGATCTACCTTCGCCGACATCCTCCCCTTCTACGAGGAGGACCCCGACACGGACGTCGTCATTATGATAGGTGAGATAGGGGGAAGCGAGGAGGAGCTCGCCGCGGAGTACATAAAGGAGAACGTGAGCAAGCCGGTCATCGCCCTCATCGCAGGAAAAAATGCGCCGAAGGATACCAGCATGGGCCATGCCGG
>CAYFVU010000178.1:0-1347 GCA_964346645.1 uncultured Spirochaetaceae bacterium
GGTGTAGATATGTGGTGAAAGTCGAATAAAGTTTTTCTTGACATAGCTGAAAATGTTTCCTATCATTGTCAATACTAATTTTAAGCTGAGTAAAACAGCCGTGAACGTAAACCTTCAGGTTGCAGTCATACTGCTTTGGATGCCTGATTCCGTATGGTAGGCACTCGCCGGTACGGATTGTTGTTCGGATTTCGCGGCTGCTGAGGAGAAGGGGAATCATGAGTATTAATTTTGCCAAACGTACGCAGGCGATACAGGCATCGCCCATTCGAAAGATTTTCGACATGGCTTCGAAGATCGAAGGCCTCACGCGGCTGGAGGTGGGGCAGCCCGATTTCAACACTCCCGAGTACATACTCGAGGAGAGCAAGAAGATTCTCGAAGACGGATTTATCGGCTATTCGCCGACGAACGGTCTTCCGCAGACGCGCAAGGCCGTTGCCGACCGCTTTCGGGAGGACTACGGGGTCGAGTACGATCCCGATTCCGAGGTGGTGATAAACCACGGGGCGAGCGGTGCCCTGCATCTCGCGCTTCGGGCACTGGTAGACCCGGACGATGAGGTACTGAGACCCGATCCCGGTTTTCCCTCCTACGACGGGATCATCAAGGATGCCGACGGAGTTTCGATCCTCTATCCGCTGCTGCCGGAGAAGAACTTCGCAATCGACTTCCCCGAGCTGGAGAAGCGGATCAGCGAGAAGACCAAGGTTATCATGCTCAACAGTCCGAGCAATCCGACCGGCGGGGTGCTCGACTACGAGCAGCTGGAGAAGGTCAACGAGCTCGCCGAGAAGCACGACTTCTACATCCTCTCCGACGAGGCCTACGACAAGGTCATCTACGACAAGCCTCATGTGCCGACGGCCAAGGCGGCGAAAGATTCCTCGAGGGTTATCACTGTGGGAAGCGCCTCCAAGGATTACGCGATGTGCGGCTGGCGAGTCGGATTCGCCTGCGGTAATGCGGAGATAATAAGGGAGATCGTCAAGTTCCAATCTCTTGCCAACATCTGTCCGAACATCATCGCACAAAAGGCCTATGCCCGGGCGCTCACCGGTCCGCAGGACGATACGGAGCGGATGCGTCTCGAGTACAAGAAAAGAAGGGACTACTTCGTACACGCGCTCAACGAGATCCCCGGATTCAAGTGCGCGATGCCCGACGGCGCCTTCTACGTATTCGTCGACATTTCCGAGCATAACGAGGACGACTGGGCCTTCGTGGAGTACCTGCTCAAGAACGTGAAGATTACGAGCATTCCGGGGAGCTCCTTCGGGCCGAAGGGCAAAGGCTTCATTCGCTTCTCCTATGCCACCTCTATGGACGTGCTCGAAGAGGCGATCG
>CAYFVU010000178.1:1447-3217 GCA_964346645.1 uncultured Spirochaetaceae bacterium
TTACTCCCGGTACGGAGAGTAAATCCAGAGAGCGGAGGCGACCTCTTCGCCGTCGTTCACCCACTTGTGTGTCTCCGACGAGTGGAAGAAGAGCGAGTCGCCCGGTTCCAACTGGTAGACCTGGCTGTCGTTCAAGATGAACTGAAGGGTACCCGTGAGCAGGTAGATGAACTCCTCGCCGTAGTGGCTGTGGTCTACGTAGTTGCCGCAGCCGGGCTGTACAGTGTACATCATGCTCTTCACGTGAGCCGTCTTATCCGCCACCAGATTGCGGATCTCTACCCCTTTTAGGCCGATGTCTATCGTCGAGCCCCCGCCATCCTTTACCAGCTTTCGGTCTCCGTTCTCATCCTCTTCGAAGAAATAGAGAATGTTCTGGTTGTAGAAGTTGGCGAGGCGCTGCAGCACGTCGAAGGAGATGTTTGCCTGGCCCGTTTCTATCTTGCTGAGGTAGGAGGGGCTGATGCCGAGACGGGAGCTGACCTCGTCGAGAGTGTAGCCGGCCTCCTCCCGCATGGTTCTCCACTTCCTGCTGAGGAATCTCTTGGAGCGCTGCGGGCTGGTGCTGCCGTTCTCACGGTCGCTGTTCTGCTGCATGATCTGCATGTGGAGCATCTTGCGGATGACGTCGTAGCTGAGCCGCTGTTCCACAGACAGCTCCTTTACGCGCTTGAGAAAGTTGATGTCGTCGAAACTGTAGACGCGGTAGTTGTTTTTCGTACGCCTGGCAACGAAGAGTCCCTCCTTCTCCCAGTTGCGTATCGTCCCCGGGACCACGCCTATCTGTTTCGCTACCTGGTTTATGTTAAAAAGAAGCTCATCGGTCTGTTTCATGCGTTGATAGATTATATACCAAACTTTTCCGAATGGGTAGAAGGAAAAAGAAGGGGACCGTCCTCCTCCGGAGTGGCGAGGATAGCGTGTGGCGGACGGCCCCTTCAAGGGCTGTTTTATTCGACTCTCACCCTGAAGTCCGCTACATAGAACCGGGAATCCACGGAGGAGTAGAGGAGGGGATTGAGGTCGACCTCGGAGATCTCGGGAAAATCGATCAGGAGACGGTTGAGAACGAGCATCTGCTCTACGAGATCATCGATGTTGGTGGCCGTGGCGCCGCGGTATCCGGTAAGCAGCGGATAGCTCTCGAGCGACTCGATGGCGCCTCCGGCCTCCTCGGCATTGAAGGGAACGTGGGCAAAGGCGACATCGCCGAGGAGCTCCACACTCGTACCCCCGATACCGACCATCACGGCGTGGCCGACGGACGGATCTTTTATTGCACCGATGATTACCTCGGTTTCCGTGGAGAGCTGCTGTTGAACGAGCACACCCCTGGCTCCCTCGAACTTTACCCTCATCTCTTCACAAACATGCAGGAGGCCGTCGATATCGGGAATATTCAACACGACCCCGCCCTCGTCGCTCTTGTGCAGGACCTCGGGGTGGTCGATCTTTGCGACTACCGGCAATGAAACATCCGCCTCTGCGAGGCGCCTCTCGAGCTCATCTGCGGCGGGCAGTATCTCGGTCCCTTCCTCGAAGGAGATGTAGAGAGAGGGAGTCATGCGAATCCCGTAGGTCTCTATGAGCTGTTCGGCGGCTCGTGCCTCGAGGAACTCTCCTCCTGCATAAGTGTCAATGATATGCCGCACCTTGCCCTGTGCCTCTCCGGAGACCTCCTTCAAGACGGTCCCGTCGCCCTGGTAGGTTGCCTCGATCCTCCGCATAGCGTCGAGCACCTCTCCGAGCTGTTCAGGATACTCCACGATC
>CAYFVU010000179.1:0-3169 GCA_964346645.1 uncultured Spirochaetaceae bacterium
GAGCTCACATATAAGAGTGTGTGTCCGTCCGTCCGTAAGGGCGGCCGTTTTTGTGCCTCTGCTTGCCTCTGCTTGTCTTTGTACGCTGTGATAAGTATTTTTGAACTAACTCAGACGAACACCTTAGGAGGGTTTTATGCCTCATAGAATAGCTTTTTTTGATGCCAAACCGTATGACCATCAGTTTTTCGACGCTGCCAATCAGGGCGAGTTCGAAATAAAATATTTCAACACCCGTCTAAACGTCGACAGTGTATCTTTAGCTCAGGGATTTGATGCAGTCTGCGCATTTGTCAACGACAATCTCTCCGCCGAAGTAATCCAGAAACTCAAAGAGATGGAGGTTGGTATAGTAGCCCTGCGTAGTGCCGGTTACAACCATGTTGATCTGGAGGCTGCCTATCAAAACGTACATATGGTGCGGGTGCCTGCATACTCACCCTATTCGGTAGCCGAACATGCCGCCGCAATGATGCTTTCCCTGAATCGCAAGACCCATCGCGCCTATTATCGTACCCGTGACAACAACTTTTCCATTAACGGCTTTCTGGGCTTTGACATGCACGGCAAAACCGCCGGCATCATCGGTACCGGCCGTATCGGCCTGACTCTGGTAGGAATACTGCGGGGATTCGGGATGAAGGTAATTGCCTACGATGCCCGCCCCAAACCCGACGTGGAAGAGCAGTATGGATTCAGTTATGTAAGCCTGGTTGAGCTTTATAAGCACTCCGACATCATCTCTCTGCACTGCCCCCTCACCCCCGACACCCACCACATCATCAATGCCGATTCAATTAAGAAGATGAAACGTGAAGTGATGGTTATCAACACCAGCCGTGGACAGCTGGTGGATACCGGGGCCCTACTCAACGCGCTGCGTGAACAGCGGATCGGCAGCGCCGGATTGGATGTGTACGAAGAAGAGGATGACTACTTTTTCGAAGATCTTTCGAATGAGACAATTGAAGACGACAAATTGGCCCGACTGCTGACCTTTCCCAACGTGCTGGTCACCAGCCATCAGGCCTTCTTCACCAAAGAGGCGCTGACCAATATTGCCCAGACTACTCTCGCCAACCTGCGGGCATATTTCAACGGAGCTCCTTTGGACAATGAAATCTGCTATCGCTGCAATCAGCCGGAATGCCGCAAAGAGCACGGCGGGCGCTGTTTCTAATACCGGTGCTACTCCTTTGCCTCCACGCTGGCTTTGTAACGCTTTATCAGTTCATCGAGCTTGGAATTCAAATCCTCATTGATCACATTCTCCTCGGGTCGCTCCTGCAGCCTGTGCAGGGAAGCCTCGATGCCCACATTGAAAGGGGTGGTGCACTGAAAAGCCGGAACCAGGCGCTTGATTTTGGTATTATCGAACAGAGCGGTATGAATCTTGTCCCCCTTCAGAGGACCGGTAAACTCGGGATAGCGGGCGCAAATGTAATCGGCCGGCATATGCACTATATCGACCGGGCGCCCCAGTTTGGTGCCGATAATCTGATGCACTTGATCCCAGGTAAAGGATTCATCTGAAGTAATATGAAAAGCCTCTCCGATGGCAGCCGGATGACCCAACAAGCCGACGAAACCTTTGGCAAAATCGCTGTTATGCGTCAGGGTCCAGCGGCTGGTGCCGTCGCCGGGAACAATAATCGGCTTTCCATTCAGGATTCGGTCGACAATGGTCGGACCCCGGTCGAAAATCGAGGGAATCATTTTCTCCCCGTAGGTATGCGAGGGGCGCACAATCGTGATAGGAAATCCGGTATCCCGCCACGCCTCGATCAGCCGCTCCTCACAGGCAATCTTATTTCGGGAATATTCCCAGTACGGATTCCGTAAAAGCGTTCCCTCGGTCACAAAGGTACCGGCCGGTGGTTTGGAATAGGCCGAGGCCGAGCTGATAAACACATACTGCCCCACTTTTCCGGTAAACATTTCGATGTCCTGAGAGACATGCTCCTCGTTGAAGGCTACCCAATTGATGACAACATCGAACCGGTATCCGGCCAGGGCTTTGACAGTGTGCGAGCGGTCACGGATATCCCCCTGCAGGGCATGCACCTCTTCCGGGAGCTCGTTATTGTGACTGCCCCGGTTATACACGAATACCTCGATCCCTTTACGCACTGCCTCTCGAATACATGCACTAGATATAGTCCCGGTTCCACCAATAAATAGTACTTTCATAACTCTCACTCCTTGAACTTTCTCTATTTTAGCATGTCTGCAGGCATACTCAAACCTGTTTCGGCTTCATCGTTGACTTCATCGTTTGTTTGCGGTGGTACATGCGCTCATCGGCCATCCGCAGAAGCTCGCGAGGGATTGCCTCCGGATCGAGGCCGGGCTCAGTTTTCAGCTCATCCAGCTCGGCGAACCGACACTGGCTGCTATTCGAGCAGATCGAAGCCCGCCTGACGAACATATTCTCCGAGCATTCGTTCGATGGCGTGAGCGAGCGTACCATTGACCTGGCCTTCCTCCAGAGGGAATTCATTTATATCGAGCTCCTCTCCAAGCAACGCATCAAGCGCTTTCGCCCTCGCCCAGAACATCGACCCGGCGGGGAAAAGAGTCAGCCTCGCTTTGTCTATCGAGAGACCGGTCCGAATCGCGAGATCCTCGCAAACCTCGAAGTTCCGGCCCTAGGAAATTTGTTTCTCCAGAGACCAATGGTACTCGGAAAACACCATGCCCAAATGAGAATTGAACCGGAACAGCGAAAAAATATTGCGGATCAGATGTTCGGACCCCAGCAGCGAATGTAGCAACTGGCGGCGCCAGTCGACCTTGGCAGGGTTATGCAGACTTCGCTTGCTGTGGAAATGAGCAATGATGTCGGACTCTTGCAGCGGCTCCGCAAACTCCGATACCAGACTCGCGATATCACGCACTCTGTTCTGCACTGAACGGACTTCGACCGCAGGCGAGGACAGGATGTCGAAAACAATGCGTAGATGCGTGCAGCACAGTCTGCATCCGTTATTGAAATCATGAGCCTGAACGGCAGAGGGATGTTCGAGAGATAAGATGCAAACTCGTCTGCGAGATCGATATGGTGGAGATGCAAGTACACCGCTACACGCAGTTCCTCAATGAGACTGACCGGAAATTGCGATTCTCTTAAAGGCAGCATCACAACTGGACCGGATATGCTCAGAACCAG
>CAYFVU010000180.1:0-2985 GCA_964346645.1 uncultured Spirochaetaceae bacterium
CGAAAGACTACGAGAACCTCAAACGTCGCCCCCGAAGCGTGATTATCCCCCTACTCGCCTCATGTAAATCCGCCGGCTCTCGAAATCGCTGCGTGTCTGCGGAAACGGCATCCCCATCACCGTCAACTCCTCCGAAGAGTATCGGATGCCGCTCTTCTCTTCTTCGAAGAGTTGTCCCCCCGAGAGTCCGGTAAGCCGAACCCGCCGCGGCTGTGTCGGTCGATTCGCCTCTCTGTACAGGGAAAACATGAAGAGGAGGATTTCGCCTTCGTCTTCAGAGAGAAACATCCATGCCGCTTCCTCGGTTTCGAAGGGGCTCATCAAACGGATGAACCTGCCGAATTGGATAAGATTTCGATGCCGCTTGTAGAAAGATATCTGCCTGCGAATTTGTTCACTATCTTCCTCGTTCAGCTCGTTGATGTCGAGTTCATAGCCGAAATTTCCGCCGAAGGCCACATCGGCTCTCGTCTGCAGAGGAGTAATACGGCCGACCTGATGGTTGGGAACCGCCGAGACATGCGCCCCCATAGACACGGGCGGGAAAATCATGCTCGTCCCGTACTGGATCTTCAAGCGGGAAATTGCATCGGTGTTGTCGCTCGTCCAGTACTGCGGCATGTAGTACAAAATTCCTAAATCGAAGCGTCCTCCTCCCCCCGAACAGCCTTCGAAGAGGACATCGGGATGTGCGGCGGTCACCTCTTCGAGCACACGATAGAGACCGAGGACGTATCGGTGATACAGTTCTTTTTGTCTCTGCGCAGAGAGCGATATAGAAGCCACGTTCGCAAGATATCGGTTCATGTCCCACTTCACGTAACTGATCGGCGCCGAGGAGAGGATACCATCGAGTGTCTTGATAATGAACTCCTGCACCTCCTCTCGAGTGAGGTCGAGGATCAATTGCTTTCTTCCCTCGGCGACCGGCCTGCCGGGGATGTGCAGGCACCAGTCGGGGTGCTTTTCGAAGAGTTTGCTGTTTCGCGAGACCATCTCGGGCTCGACCCAAAGGCCGATCACCATCCCCAAGCTCTCTATGTTCTTTCCGAGAGCGACGAGTCCGCCGGGCAACTTTTTCTCGTTTGTGTACCAATCTCCCAGACTCGTCTCGTCGGATTCTCTTTCTCCGAACCAACCGTCGTCGAGAACAAAGAGCTCGACGCCCAGATCCGCCGCTTTCTCCGCTAAGGCTTCCAGCTTCTTCTCGTCGAAATCGAAGTAGGTCGCCTCCCAATTGTTGAAGAGCACCGGTCTGGCCGTATTGTAAAAGCCGGGGGGAAAAATGCGTTCCCGCACGAACCGATGATAGCGGTCGCTCATGCCGTTGAGCCCATCCGGGGAGTAGACCAAGAGCGCTTCAGGAGTAGAAAAGGTCTCGCCCGGTTCGAGTTTCCACTCGAATTTTTCCGGGTGGATTCCCATATTCACACGTAAGTTGTCGTCATAATTTCGTTCAACCTCCGCGGTAAAGTTACCGCTATAGACGAGAGCGATCCCGAAGACCTCTCCCCGGTGTTCGCCGCTTTCCGGTCCCATCAGTGCGCAAAAAGGATTGAACTGATGGCTGCTCGTCCCGCGGACACTTCCGATGCGAAAGAGTCCTGGATTCAGCGAAGTTTTTACCACGCTGCGTTCTCGCGCCCAGGCGCCGTGGAGATAGAGAAGCTGTTGATCGATAAAGGGCATGTCGAACGAGACGCTCATCGCCCTCTCTATCGTAAGAACTTCATCCTTCGTATTGGTAAAAACTGCACTGCGGGCAATGAGATCATAGTCGGGAAAGGAAGTGTAGTAGAGAGTGATACGAAGGCCGCTCTTCGCATCGTCCATTTTCAGTTCGAGAGTCTGCAGTTCTTCCCCCTCCCCGCTCCGGGCGGAGGGCAATCCTTCGAGCCGCGGTTTCTCCGAGAGCAGCCTCGCCGTCAACTCGAAGGGGCCGGTTATCGGATAATTGTCGGCGTCTCGTGCCTCGAAGGCCGGCGGGCGAAAATCGCCGGTCTCTCCGTATCCGTACTCACGCTGGAGTTCCTCTATGTAGAAAGAAGGGTCATCAGGGTCCGAGTTTATCATGTATCCGCGCTCTTGGGCAGGGAAGAGCGGAAAGAGGTCTTTTTCCGCCTGCGGCACGGGGTTTCCTGCCTGCGAACCTTGCATTCCGGCCTGCAGGTCTATTCGAGCTCCCCAGTGGAGGTGTAACGGGTAACGATTCTTAAACAGCTTGATGTGGTAGCTGCTCTCGTTTCCGAAAAGACCGTACCTATCTTCGGAGAGTTTTCGTATTGTCGGTCTCACTCACTACTCCTCAAATTTCGATTATAATGTGCTGTTTTCACTTTAGGGATCGAAAGCCATCGAATCAACATTTTCTCCCGCTTCTCTCATATGTTTTTTCAGGAGCACCGTCAACTCCGCCCTCACCTCTTTGTACTCGGGGTCTTCGGCGAGGTTACGCTGTTCGTAGGGATCCTCTTCTAAATTGTAGAGATATTGAGATATATAGCGCTCTCCACTACTGTCTCGAATGAATATCACATTCGGTTTCATCACTACCTCCTTACTTCCGCCTGCTCGGATGCTATTTACTCTCCTGCAAAGCGAGTCCCTTAATGATTTTTCCTCCCAGAGTTATGACCGCAGCGGCCGCTATGAGATTCCACGAAATCAGCTGCTCCGAAGATTTGAAGACCGAAACCCCCACCGGCAGGGTCGTCCACTTTTCTCTCGTCACCACGAGCGGCCAGAGGTATCCGTTCCACCTGAAAAGAAAATAGTCAACATGTACTGATGCATAAAAAGAGTGCAAATCCTGTCGCCATAAGAGGAAGCGAAAGACCGCCCCATGTGTCGACCAGCCCCATGCGTGCGACCATCGTATAGAGAGGGATAGTGCGAACCGCCGGCTATTAAAACGGAAAATCGGTAGTGAAAACAAAAATAATCAAGCTGTTTTCCAGGAATGACTTAGCCTCAATTTTGGCAAAG
>CAYFVU010000181.1:0-2974 GCA_964346645.1 uncultured Spirochaetaceae bacterium
CCTACCCGATAATCAACTCATCGAGAGAGCGCTTGGGCACGTGGTGCCTGTCCTTCTCGTCGCGGTAGTACTTTATGTCTCCGTCCGATCCCACGTCTTCGAGCACGACCTCTTCTTTCGGCTTGCCGAAAGCGAGGATATACATGAACTCGTACCTCTCCTTGTCGATGCCGAGCTCGTCGAGAATAGCATCCCTGTCTGCTGAGGCAAAGATACAGCCTCCGAGCCCCTTCTCCGTCGCGCCGAGTAGCATGCTCTGAATGTAGACACCCGCATCGGTTTTGCTGGTAATGTCCTTGATCTCCTTGTCGCGGAGCATGAGTATGTAGGCGGCGGGACGCTCCCCCTTCTCGGGTCCATTCCAATCGGTCAAGTACGCCGCCCACTTGAGATGGGGGAAGATCTTCGCGTTCGTTTCTGAATCTGCGGAGAGAAGAAATTTCATCGGCTGCAGATTTGCACCGCTCGCCGAAAATCTAGCGAGCTCCACTAACTCTCTGAGCAGCTCTTTCGTTACGGCCACATCCTCGTAGAAACGTCTATAGGTCCTGTTTTTCTTGATCAAGCTCTTCAGCTCCATAGCCTCTCCTTGTTTTCAAAAAGCTCGAAATCGCGTAAGATACATAATAATAACACAATACGAGCAAACTTGGAAATATATTCATGTAGTTGGGTGTCCCGCCCTGCTTCATAAAGCGACTGTGCACAGGAGAAAATGATATGAAGAGAACAGTAATTTCGATGCTCCATGAGGCATCACGCACATTTACCAACGAAGCCTTCGTGGCAAAGAAGGGTGAGGACGGGTGGTGGCACAAGACCTTTTTAGAGGTGCAGAGAGACTCACGTGCCTTTGCCGCAACCCTCGTCGACCGGGGAATACGAAAAAACGGCACCGTCGCCATACTCGCAGAGGGGAGCCCGGACTGGGTTACCGGGGAGTTCGGCGTGCTGCTCGCCGGAGGGATTTCCGTGCCCCTCTCTATAAAACTCCTTTCCGAGGAGATTTCTTTTCGAATCAACCATTCGGAGGCGAGTTTCATTCTCGTCTCGAAGAACATGCTGGCTAAACTCGCACAGATCTATGATCGAGTGGATCATGAGTTGGAGATCATCGTAATAGACGAGGACGGAGCAACACTGGAAGAGCTCAGGGAGACAGCCGGCGCGGAGGTACTGCTGTTCAAAGAGCTCCTATTGCAAGGCTACCGCCTCCTCGACGACATGCACATCGCCCTCGATAAAATCGAGGACGATTTAGGTGAAGATGATGTGGTTACCATTTCCTATACATCGGGAACTACCGGAGACCCGAAGGGCATCATGCTCACCCATCTCAACTATTATGCTAATTGCCACGACTCGGTGAATATGTTTAAGGTTCCGCCTATGCAGTACAGCACCCTTGTCATACTCCCCTGCGACCACAGCTTTGCCCATTCGGTCGGCATCTATTCCGCACTTCTGCGCGGAATCACCCTCTACTTCGTCGATGCGCGTGGCGGCGGGATGGCGATACCGCGCAACATCCCCGTAAACCTGAAAGAGACCAATCCGGTATTCCTTCTCACAGTCCCTGCCCTCACCGAAAATTTCATGAAAAAGATAAGGGCAGGGATACGGGCAAAAGGTTCGCTTCTTCGGAAACTCTTCGAGAGCGGACTCGAGGCAGGAATAGCCTATCACGGCGACGGCTACTCGCGCAGCTCACAAAAGAGGAGAATCTCGACAATACTTCGTTACCGCCTCGCCGATGCACTCGTCTTCTCGAACATAAGGAAGATCTTCGGCAAGAACTTACGCTTTTGCGTAGGCGGAGGCGCACTATTGGATATACAACAGCAGCAGTTCTTCAATGCGATCGGTGTGCCCATCTACCAGGGCTACGGACTCACCGAGGCCGCGCCGGTCATCTCCTCCAACCTCCCCGATACACACAAGTTCGGCACATCAGGAGTAATAGCCCCATCGGTCGAGTGTCTGATTCTCAACGAAGAAGGAGAGACTGTAGCCACCGGCACGCGCGGCGAGATCGCGATTAGAGGCAACAATGTGATGAAGGGCTACTTCAAGAACAGAGAGGCCACCGAAAAGACGCTCCGAGACGGTCTTCTGTTCACGGGAGATCTCGGTTATTTCGACGAGGATGGTTTTCTCGTGGTGGTCGGGCGCAGAAAGGCTCTGCTCATATCTAGCGACGGCGAGAAATACAGCCCCGAAGAGATCGAAGAGGCGATAGTCAATAGCTCCGATTACATCTCCCAGGCGGTGCTCTACAACGACCACAACGACTACACTACCGCGCTCATAGTCCCCGACATGCAGAATACCCGGGAGTACATCTCTTCCCGGCGAGTAGAGAACGCCAAGGAGCTCATCGAGTTCTTCAGCGATCAGATGAACGCGTTCCGAAGGAGCGAGAACTACAAAAACCGCTTTCCGCGTATGTGGCTGCCCGCCACATTTCAGATAGTAACCGAGCCGTTCTCCGAAGATAACAAGATGGTCAATTCTACGATGAAGCTCGTCCGCCACAAGATCTTCGAATACTACAGGGACAGGGTCGAATACATGTACGGCGACGAAGGCAAGCACTGGTACAATCCGCGCAATATAGAGGCGGTGCTGCAGTTGTATCCGGAACTGTCGGAGTAGCAGGTAGATCTCGACCTCAGGCGGCTGCTCCGCTAAACGCGACGGTATTCGGATTAACTCACACAAAAAAAATCCGGCGGCCGCATGATAGACATGCCGCCGCCGGCAGTGTTTTCACTCTCGGAGCTTACGCTGAGTATCTAAGATACTTTAGCGCTCGGCGCCCTCGAGAGCTTCCTGCGCGAGGGTGAAGAATCCATCTACACCGATGCTCACGCCGGATATCGCGTCGGTAACCCCTTCGCTGTTGTAATTAATGTCGGCGGGATCCTGGGTCTCGAGCAGATACTGCTCAGCCTTTTCGGCCTGCTCATACCAG
>CAYFVU010000182.1:0-2945 GCA_964346645.1 uncultured Spirochaetaceae bacterium
AACCACCTTGATATTTTCGCAGTTTGGTTTACACTATAAATGAAGGAGCGGTCTATGGCGCAGAAACGTCGTTATCCTCGACGCGACACCATCCTCTATCTGCAGGTCTATTCTAAGCCGGAGCGTAAGCCTATTGCCCGACTGGTAGACATCTCGACCGAGGGGGCTCTTCTCCTCTCCGAGACTCCCTTTGCTATCGACGAGATGTTCGAAGCGTTTCTCGAATTACCGAATTTGAACAGCAAAGAGACCACGGAAATCGCCTGCTCCTTTACCCCCCGCTGGCAGAAGCCGGACTACAATCCCGATTATATCCTTACCGGCTGTAAAATGGATGTCTTTCCACAGCATAAACTCCTGTTGGAAGAGTTCATGCGGAACTACGGCTTCGGCGGCGAGGCTTCCGAGTTCGAAGAGTAATCCGGCGAAGAGGTCTTTCGTTCGGCTTACCCGTGGCGGGAGCACGGCCACCGGAGGTCGTAGTATGGCTTAAGAGGAATTCACTTTTAGGAAGATATAGATATGAGTAACAAGATCCTCCTGGTCGAAGACGAAGCCCTGATTGCCCTCAATGAAGCGAAGCTGCTCGAGAAGCACGACTACCACGTAGTGACCGTCTATACGGGCAAAAAAGCAGTGGAGACTGCCGTCAACGACCCGGAGATCGATCTCATCCTGATGGACATCGATCTCGGCTCCGGCATGGACGGCACGGAGGCGGCCTCGCAGATCCTCGAGCAGCGGGAACTGCCGGTGGTGTTCCTCACCAGCCATGCCGAGAAGGAGATGGTCGACCGTGTGAAGAACATCACCCGCTACGGCTATGTGCTCAAGAACTCCGGGAAGTTTGTCCTGATCGAATCCATCAACATGGCCTTCGAGCTCTTCGAAGCCCGGCTCAAGAGCAGAGAAAAGGAGGCGGAGCTCGAGGAGGCGAACAAACTCAAACGGCTCATACTCGACAGCACCAGCGAGCTCTTTGCCTTCTACGACACGAATCTCACCATCAAGTGGGCCAATCGAGCAGCCGCGGATTCCGTCGGTCGAAACCCGAAGGAGCTGTTGGGTGAGCACTGTTATGAGGTCTGGCATCAGCGGGGTGAACCGTGCGAAGAGTGTCCCCTTCTCAGTGTGCTCGAAACGGGAGAGCCGCAAGAGAAAGAGCAGATCACCCCTGACGGCCGGGAGTGGCTCCTCAGGGGCTATCCGGTCATAGAAAGGGGCGAGATTACCGGCTTGGTGGAATTCGGCCAGGATGTCACGCCCAAGAGAGAGGCGGAACGCGGGATGCTGAATAACGAGGAGCGCTACCGCATCCTCTACAATAACATCAGCGACGCCATCATTTTGGTAGACACCGATCGGAACATCACCCACTGCAACCCGGCGTTCACCGAAACCTTCGGCTATACCCTCGAGGAAGTACGGGGAGAACCTACATCGCTTCTCTTTGCCGATGTGGAGGAGTACAGGCGACTTGGAAAAGCGATGAAAGAGCACAGAGGTGAAAAACACTTCCGCTACACCCTTCGCTACACCCGAAAGAACGGAGAGGAGTTCAAGGGCGAGAAGAGCGTTCACTACCTGCGGGGAAGCCGTGGAGAGGTTACCGGTTTCATCGGGGTAATCCGGGAGGTGAGTGAACAGAAGTTCTCCGAAGAACAACTGCGAGAGAGTGAACGGCAGTACCGGAAACTGTACCACAGCATACGGGACGCGATCGTCGTGGTGGACGAAAACCGTGCCATTACCCACTGCAATCCCGCCTTTATCGATCTCTTCGGCTACACCTTGGACGAGATCCGGGGCAGGAGCACTGCCTTTCTCTTCGAGAACGAGGAAGAGTTCGAAAAGCTCGGGGAGAGGATGGCCGACTCCTCCCGGGAGCAGAACTTCTACTCTACCGTGCGCTATAGAAGGAAGAACGGCGAGGTCTTTGTCGGGGAGAAGAACATCCACTTCCTGCGGGACGGCAGTGGGAGGATGAAGGGATTCATCGGCGTCATTCGGGACATAACCGAACGCATCCGGTCAGAGGAGAAGGTGCAGCAGCTGCTCAGTGAAAAACAGATGCTGCTCAGAGAGGTCCATCACCGCATCAAGAACGACATGAACTCGATCAGCTCTCTTCTCTCCCTGCAGTCCGCCTCGCTCACCAATCCAGAAGCAGTAAATGCCCTGGAAGAAGCGCAGAACCGGATATCCCTGATGAGCAACATCTACGATACCCTCTACAAAGCCGAGGGTTACAGAGAGATTCCGATCCATGACTTCCTCGAGACCATTATCGAGAACATCCGCCGCTCCTACGAGGGATTCTCGAACATATCCATCGAAACCGACTTCGAGGAGATAACGGTTCCCGCCAAGCAGGCCTTTCCCATCGGCATCATTGTGAACGAGCTCATCGCAAATGCATACAAGTACGCCTTCTCCGGGGTAGAGCAGGGACACATCTGCACGAAGCTGTACCAACGGGACGATGGCTACCTGGAAATAAGGGTGGAGGACAACGGAGTCGGCTTTCCGGCTGAGGTGACGCGTGACGGCCACTACGGATTCGGGCTGACCTTGGTCGAAGCCTTCAGCCAACAGTACGGCGGGAATTTCCGCATCGAACAAAACGAAACAAATGTTATATGCGCCTCGTTGAAGATTTCCGAATAGTAGAACGCCCACCGCAGTCTTGAACGGGCCTGTATTCTGATAGACCGGATCATACCATACACTGATGGATCATCTGGACGGCACTAGTGAACTGCAGTTTAGACTATAAAACCTCTCCTCCTCAGATCCCCTCACCGACCCGAAAGCACTCCGCCCAGTTATCCCTGATCTAATCGATATCAGAGTCGATTCGCTCAACCCCTTGTAGTTCAGCGCCGCCTTCGGTCCTCTGATAATTCTTTCCCTTACCTGGCGGAGGATGACGAAATGGGGAGCCC
>CAYFVU010000183.1:0-2891 GCA_964346645.1 uncultured Spirochaetaceae bacterium
AATAAACCTCTCGCAACCCTGCTCGGTAACGAGAAAGGGTTCGCTGCACTCGAAACCGTAGGTCTCGAGCCAAATTCCGGGCATGAAGTGGATCGTCATTCCCGGCTCGAGCACCGTCTTGTCTCCAGGCCTCTCAGGTCTCGATCTGCACGCCCATGCCCCGGGCCTTGGCCAGATCGAAGGCCTGTATAGCGATCATCGTGTCCTGCACGCCGACGCCGGTAAGATCGCAGACGGTGATCTGCTCCTCGAAGCTGCGCCCCTTCTGGGAGCCGTTGATCATCGCGCCGAGCTCGACCATCGGACTCTCCTCGCTTATGACGCCCTGCTGCAGTGCCGAACGTGACTCGCCGAGGCGGAATACCTGGCTCTTCAGATCGCAGGCGAGGATGTCTGCCTTGCCGAGCACCTGCGCCTCGAGCTCCTGCTTCTCCTCGGTGTCGCTACCCATTGCGGTGATGTGGAGTCCGGGGTGGAGCCACTCAGGCTTGATGTAGCCCTCGCGGGCTGGGGTCGTGGTGACCACCACCGAGCTCTCACGGACCACCTCTTCGGCGCTCCCTGCCTTTATCACCTCTACACCGAGCTCCGCCTCCATGTCCTTCACGTAGGCATCCTTCACCTCCTCGGGGTCGAGGCTGAACATGCGGATGCGTGAGATCTCCCGCATGAGAGCGAGGCCGCGCATCTGGAAGCGCGCCTGCGTGCCCGATCCGATTACTCCGACGTTTTCCGCCTTCGTCGGGGCGAGGTACTTCGCCGCAATGGCGCCGGCGGCACCGGTGCGCACCTGGGTCAGGTAACCGTTGTCCAGCAGAACCGCCTGCAGGTAACCGGTCTCCGCGCTCAAGACCAGCATCTGCCCGCTCGCCGAAGGCAGCCCGAGCTTGCTGTTCTCGAAGAAGCCCGAGGCAACCTTTATCGCCAGACGGTCGATACCCTTTATGTAGGCGCTCTTTATATCCACCTCGCCGGTCCTCTCCGGCACGGAAATCATCATTATCGGTGGGACGGTCGCATTTCCCTTGTCGAGCTCGCTGAAACCCTTTTCGATCGCCTCGACGACGCTCTCGTCGAGCCGTAGCAGCTTCTGCAGCTCACCTTCCGTGACTACGTAGACCATATCGTTTTCCCCCTAATTTCTCAGTTTGTATCGTGCGCCCCGGCGCCGATGTGCCGCTCGAGAACCTCGAGGTACTGGGAGCTGTCTATGCTGCCGCCGCTGAAGACGGTTGCCGTTTTTTTCCCCTCAACATCGACCTTCCCGCTCATCACTGCCGCCACACCGACCGAAGCCGCCCCCTCTATGACGAGACTGTGCTCGCTGAAGGCGTAGACCATGGCTCGCTCGATCTCCTCCTCCTCGACCGCCACATGCTCGTCCACGTACTCGCGCACCAGAGGAAGGGTGTAGCGGTTCTCTTTTCCGATACCCCCCAAAAGGCTGTCGGCGAGGGTGTCCTTCTCTTCCACCGTTACCGGCTTACCCGCCTTCAGGCTCTCGAGCATTGCCGGCGACCGCGCGATGGAGACACCGACCACCCGGATCTTGGGGTTGATCGACTTCGCCGCCATCGCCATCCCGGCGAGCAGCCCTCCTCCGGAGAGGGGTACGAGCAGCACCTCCACATCGGGCCGCTCTGTGAGGATCTCCAGGCTTATCGTCCCCTGACCCGCGACCACCGCCGGGTCGTCGAAGGGGACCACGGGGATCATGCCCCGCTCCTCCACCAGTTTTCGATAGTGCTCCTCCGCCTCGTCCTGGGAGTGGCCCTTTACCTCGACCTCCGCGCCGAGCTCGCGGATCTTCTCGATCCGGTAGGCGGGCACGTGTTCGGAGAGACAGACCACCGCCTTGGTGCCGGTGCGTCCGGCAACGAAAGAGACCGCCTTGCCGTGGTTTCCCGTAGAGAAGGTAATAACTCCTCTTCTCCGCTCCTCGTCGCTCAGTCCGAGGATCTTGTTCGATGCGCCCCGGACCTTGAAGGCGCCGGTGTTCTGCAGCAATTCGAGCTTGAAGAGCATCTCCGCGGCCCCGCATCTCCCCGCCAGCTTCGGCGAGGAGATGAGGGGGGTGTTGCGGATGAGCGGGCGTATCCGCGCGTGTGCCGTATAGACGTCGTGTAGATTCGGCATTTCGACAATACCCAAGCTTCCTCCCACTCGCTTTTACTTGAGAAAGAGCTCGAAGGGATAATCGTAGAGCCCCTCGCATCCGTTCTCGGTCACCCGGATGGTGCCGTCTATCTCGAAACCCACCTCGTCGTACCAGATCCCCGGAATCAGGTGCAGCGCCATGTTCGGCCTCAGCTCCGTCTTGTCCCCCGGCCGCAGGCTGATCGTCTGCTCGCCCCAGTCGGGGGGATAGTTTACGCCGATGGAGTAGCCGAGCCTCGACTCCTTCACAATGGTAGAGTGGGCAATAGCCTGCCGCCACCTCTCCTCGACCTGCTCCGCCGTCACACCCGGCTTGATGAAGTCGAGCGTCTGCTTGAGCCCGTCGATGACCACATCCGCGGTGTCGCGCATGAGCTTCGGCGGCTCCTTGCCCAGGAAGATGGTCCTGGCTATCGGCGCGTGGTAGTGCCGGTAGACGCCGCTGAGTTCGAGGAGGACCGCCTCGTTCTGCTCGTACTTTCTCTCCTTCCAGGTCAGGTGGGGCGTCTTGGTGGCTTCGCCGGCCATCATCAGGGGCACGATGGACGGGTAGTCGCCGGCATACTCGCCCGTACCTGCATACTGGGTCTTTACGATCTCCGCTGCGGCATCGCACTCACGTACCCCCACGTTGATCTCACGAACAGCGGTGTCCATCACCCGTACGGCGATCTGGCCCGCCCGCTGCATGAAGTCGATCTCCGCCTCCGACTTTACCACGCGCACCCAGTTTA
>CAYFVU010000184.1:0-2615 GCA_964346645.1 uncultured Spirochaetaceae bacterium
CGAGGGGCTCGATGCCATCTCTGCCAGAAAGGTTGCAGGGGCCCTCGGCTGCTCTGTCGCGCCGATTTACGTTAATTTTGAAACCATCGACGCTCTTACCGGGGCGGTGGTGCAGCGGATCCGCACTCTTTCAGCACAGATTCTTGCCCACACTGAGGGAAGGAACCTCTTCGAAAAAATAGGACGCGCTTCCTTGACCTTTGCCCGGGACTATCCGGTGCTCTTCCGGGACCTGGTACTCCGACCGAACCCTTACCTGGAACCCTTTGAGAAGGTCCATCAGAGCATGGCCGATGCCCTGGGGGAAGAGAGTGAGATGGGCAGGCTCAGCTTCGAAGAGCGACGGCGGCTTTTTCTGAAGATGCAGATATTTCAGACAGGACTGCAGGCGATGATCGCCAACGGCCTCAGCCCATCCTGGCTTGCTCCGGAGGAAGCGGAGGAGCTTCTGATGGAAACAGGGCAGGAGCTTCTAGAAGCACGTCTGAAGAAAACCGATTAATACCAACAGGAGAATCGATTGTGGAAGAGAAAAAACTAGTCATTATCGGAGGCGGAGTAGCAGGTTTGAGTGCCGGCATCTTCGGCCGGTTAAACGGGTTTCAGACGATTATTCTGGAGAAGAACCCCACTCCCGGCGGTCAGTGCACCGGATGGGAGCGGAAAGGCTACTACATCGACGGCTGTATCCACTGGCTTACGGGTACCCTGGAAGGCACACCGATGAACGAACTCTGGAAACGCCTTGGTGCCCTGGACGGGACAGAGATCTACCACCCCGACAGCTTTCTGGTCTTCGAGCATCCCGAAGGGACCGTAGTCTATCACCGCGACCTTTACCGGCTCCGGCAAAGTCTGCTCGACCTCGCTCCGGCCGACAGCGAAGCCGTCACCGCCCTCTGCAGTGACCTGCAGAAACTGCAGAGCCTGGAGATGCCCATCGACAAGCCGATGGACCTGAAAAGCCTCCCCGAAAAGATCCGCTACTTTTTATCTATGAAAGATGCGGGACCGATCCTGCAGAAATACCTGAAAACGCCGATAGGTGATTTTGCCCGGCAGTTCAGCCATCCAGCCCTGCGCGCCGCCTTCGGAAGTACCTTGCCGGAACATTACAGTGCCCTTGCTATCATATTTGCCCTGGCATTCTTTACCAAAGGCCAGGCCTCTATTCCCCTGGGCGGCTCACGCGCCTTTGCCCTGCGCATGGCCGAACGCTACCGCAGCCTCGGCGGGGCTCTTTACTCTTCCTGCGAGGTCACCGCTCTGGATTTCGAAGACTCACGGGTACGTGCGGTAATGTGCTCTGACGGCCGTCGATTCGAGGCGGACTACGTCGTTGCCGCCTGCGATGCAAGAGTGCTCTATGAGCGGCTCCTGGGCGGCCGTTATCCCGACAAGGCCTACGAGAAGCGCTTTGCCGATCCGCACCGCTATCCCCTTGCATCGGAAATAATGGTAAGCCTCGCGTATGCGGGTACAACTGAAAAGCTCCCCCATACCCTTTCCTTTCCCGCTGCCGATCCGCTACACATACACGGACGGAAGATCGACCGCCTCCAGGTAACCTGCCACAGCCACGAGGCAGGCTGGGCCCCGGAAGGGCACAGCGTTATAACCTGCGACATCAACCAGTTCGGGGAGGAGTGGGAAGCCTGGGAGCGTCTCTACCGCAACCGTCCTGCGTACCGCGCCGAAAAGTCCCGGATCGGCCGAGGGGTGATGGAAAACCTGGAGCAGCGCTTCCCGGAAATGAAGGGAAAGCTCGAAGTGCTGGATGTGGTGAGCCCGAAAACCTACGAACGCTGGTGCAACGCCCACCGCGGCGCCTTTATGCCCTTCATGATGACCCCGGAAGGCAAAATGCTCGAACATCCGGGCACTATCCGCGGCCTCTCCAACCTCTTTCTCAGCGGTCAGTGGCTCCAACCTCCGGGCGGCCTCCCCGTGGCCGCGGTGACAGGAAAGGATACGATTATGCGAATTTGCCGCAGGGAGAAACAGGAGTTCACGTGGTAATGGCAACCCGGGGAACTCCTGGAAAACAGGATTGCCGTCGTCGGTGGTCACCGTGATAACGGCCGTCCCTTCAGCTGCTCCTTCTACCGCTCCACCGCGGATAGGGAAAAGTTATGACTACGGGTCTGCGCGGATACTCACGGATGCAAGCTCAAGACATCTGCGCCCATCCGTGTGACCCCACGCCGGGCCCCACATATTCGCGGTGTATTTTTGATTGATGACAGGGACTTCACTTTTTCTTGTCTCACTTATGCATTACGTTTCGGGGGCCTGTGTCGGAAAGGCGGCCCTCTACATCCCCAGCTTCTCGAAAACCTGCCGCTCATCGCTGCCGGGGGGAAGGCGGTGCAGGTACTCAAGTATCCTCCCGGCCGCCTGCTCATCCTTTTTTCACGAATAGACGCGGTCCGGATGCACACCGACGGCCCCGCACTTTACCTCCCGCTACACAAGAATAATTATGCTTGACAAACATTATGTTTGTAGTGCATAATATTCACATGAAAACGAGGCGCGACAGATTCGTAAATCGTCAACTCGAGCTTTCGCTGCTCGAAAATGATTTCCGGATAGCTCGTGTCATTGTACTGTAC
>CAYFVU010000185.1:0-2534 GCA_964346645.1 uncultured Spirochaetaceae bacterium
TGGTAAAGTCCTTGAGCCGAGAGGATATAGAATACTTGTTCTCTTAAAGTCTCCCGCCGGTTTCATCTGAAGAAGGCGAAGAGGATGCCTATAAGTGCGCCTATCTGCCCGACCCAGAAGAGGAACATCCAGCGGATGGTGGATGTGTGGACAGTGTGGATTTGCTCGATGATTTCTACCTTGAGCTTTGCCAGCTCTTCAGCCATACGTCGTTCGAACCTTTCTTCGACTCTTGTGGTTATCGAGTCTTGAGAATAGGCTGCAAAGTTGTTCATCAGCTCGACCAAATCTTCCGACGCCTCCTCTCCGAGAGTTTCTCGGAGACTTTTAGGAATGGAAATAAGCATAAAGATCTCTCCTTTGCCTATTCCTAATGGCTTTTATTATACGCTGCTTTTGGAGCGGAATCAAGAAAAGCGGCGAGTTGTTCTGGGGAGAGCTTAGACTGCAGGTGGTACCTATAGACGAACCGGCGACGTTGTCAGGTTTCGGGGACTGTCCAATCCTCGATTATGAGGCCGTCGACGGCGCTGAACTCCTTCACATTATGACTTACCAGGGTAGCCCCATGGTGAAGGGCTATGGCCGCAATGAAGAGATCGTTCGGCCCGACGGGAGTCCCCTGTAATTCGGATGTGTAACGAATATCTGCGTAAGTGTAGTTGGCGGGTTCGTTGAATGGAATAATTTCGAAGGGCTTCAGGAACTGCTCTACCTTCCTGATGTTTTCGTTTCTCCTTCGGCTCTTGAATGCACCGAAGATGAGCTCGGCTTTTACAGGAGCAGGCACAGCAATTTTGTTCGGTGGAGTTGCAAGCAGGCACTCTTTTACCTGCAGGTTACTACCATTGAGAAAGTATATGCAGGTGTTCGTGTCCAAAAAGTACATTTGGGTATCCCCTCGCTGTCTGTGTCAAATTTACATTGCATTAATATATCATATATGATAAGATATTGCAATGAAATTTGAAGAGCTGGTGCGGCTTACCTCCGATCTACAGTGCTTCAGTACGCAGTTTCTTTTTGCGGGCAAAGACCCGAGGCAAGTGCGGCTACAGCTCAACAGGTGGAGCCGGTCCGGAAAAGTTGTGCGCATTCACAAGGGTTTCTACACCCTTGCGGATGAGTATAGAAAGATCCCGATAGAGCCGGCGTACATTGCGCAGCAGCTCCATGGCCCATCCTATGTGAGCCTTCAGTATGCACTCTCATGGTATCATCTCATTCCGGAAGAGGTACCCCTTGTGACTTCGGTAACTACGGATCGGCCTAAAGAGCTGCACACTGCTTTTGGGGTTTTTCGGTACCGACATATTCGCCCTGAGTATTTTTGCGGGTTTCAAGATATTTCTCTTGCTTCCGGAGACAAAGCCTTTTTCTCCCTGCCGGAGAAGGCACTTCTCGACCTCGTGTACCTCACTCCCGGATCAGACAGCCGTGAGTATATTAAGGGCTTGCGGCTGCAGAACCTCGAAAATTTCGATAACGATAGACTCGAGGAGCAGTGCTCCTTTTTTCCCGGCAGAAAAATGCAGCATGCCTGCGAAATCATCGAGTCCTATATCGAAGAGGAGCAGGGAGAATGATAGAGTACATCCGCGAACAGATACGGGGCGAATCCGACCTGAGAAGAGCCAGACTGTTGATGAGAGAGTATCTGCAGGCCCGCATCCTCGAGGCGATCCAGGGTGCCGGCGCATTTGCCTCTTGGTGTTTTATCGGGGGTACGGCCCTGCGATTTCTCTACCGGCTTCCCCGTTTCTCCGAGGACCTCGACTTCTCTCTTTCCCGCGGTTTTTCCGAGGAGGAGGGTGAGCCGTTCATCGAAGGCTTCGTGCGTGTAGTAGATAGGACTGTATCGACGTTCGGCAAGGAAGGATACACGGTACAGCCAAAGATAAGTGACTCACGAGTGGTGAAGACGGCTTTCCTCAAGTTTCATGGTCTCTTGTATGAGCTCGGTCTTTCCCCGCATTCGGGAGAGTTGGTGTCGATAAGAGTCGAGATAGATTCCGACCCGCCGGATGGTGCGAAGTTGGAAACCACGGTTTTACGCAGGCATTCCCTGCTCAATGTGCAGCATTATGATAGAAGTTCTCTCTTTGCGGGAAAACTCCATGCACTTCTCAGCAGAGATTATACAAAGGGCAGGGATATCTACGATTTGCTCTGGTATCTGTCGGACTCGCAGTGGCCGGCGCCAAATATTACTTTCCTGCGAAACGCGCTCGAGCAGACCGGGTGGAACGGTCCGGAAGTCACTGCCGAAAACTGGGCGAGGCTTGTTTCCGAGCAGCTCGAGGCCATCGATTGGGAGAGAGCGGTTGAAGATGTCCGGCCCTTCCTCGAGAAACCCGAGGAGGCGTATCTGCTCACCCGAGGTAATCTTAGCAAACTCCTGTCACGATTCCGCTGATTTTTACCCAAGGCGCCAATGACGTGTCTCTTCGTAGGTGCTGCTGCCGTGCCCTCAAAATAATATTTTGTGGTTCAAATCCTGGGGTAAGGAAAATCGGCACTCGCCGAGAGCTGAC
>CAYFVU010000186.1:0-2515 GCA_964346645.1 uncultured Spirochaetaceae bacterium
TAAGAGGAGGTAATCCTTTATTCTGCTTCAAGAAATCGGGCATTTTTACCAATTTTTTTAAAAATGCGCTAAGCTTCGGGACAGTCTATATGGAGTACTACATTTCGGGAACGAAGGAGTAATATTACAGCTTCTCGAGGAGAAGATTCAGCTCCTGCAGGGAAAAGGCATCGGGCCTCCATTCGCCCGCCCAGAGCACCCGTTCAACCTGCTCATCGTCTCTCTCTTCTTCTAGGGTTTCGACGGCGTCTACCAATTCCTCGTATCCTGACACTCCGCCGCAGTCCTCGGGGGGGCCGGCTCCCGTTCCCTCGAGACAGACCGCCGACTCGCGCTCATTCCGAGGTACTTCCGATGCCTGTACCACCTCCTGCAGGGTGATGCGATGGTGCCAGTCGTCGCCGAAGTCGTATACGTAGAGAAACTCGTTGCAAAGGTCTGCAAGGTCTTCGACTAACAGCTGAGCTTCGTCCCGCGGCTCAGGAACATCGGCAAAATCCGGTTCCCATGTCTCGAGATCGGTGTATTCTATTCCGTCGAGGTAGAAGGTGTGGAGATGATAATCCTCCCATTCGAAACTCACCTGCAGCAGCTCGTGGAGGTCGCGCAGGCTCATCGTTCCCGGTACCCGGAGCCTGCGGAATACCGGTGGGTCGAGCCCCTCGAGCTCTACATCCAGCACCGTGTACTCCGCCGCAGCGGCGCAGCTAAGCCTCTTCTCCCTCCGAGACCTCCTCTCGCCATCCTTTAGTTCTTCGTAGATAAGCCTAGTTAGCCGGTGAAAACTCTTCGTGAGATTCCTATACATCTCCTCGAGGCCCTTCAGGTATTTCTCTTCCAGGGTACCTTTTGAATTGAGCACGTGAAGTGAATCGACGCTCCTCATTGCCGTATCTACGAGGTCGCGAATATGCTCCTCGTCGGCGGCCTCCAGGCTCCCGAAGTGCACCTCATTGCTCAGTATCCAGCGCATGACCTCTTTGTAGAGAAGGATGTACTTTTTCCTCATGTGCCTGGAGTTTTTATTGTCGGAGATCTCGGAGGGTGAAAAACCCTTCCGGTACTTCTCGAGGGCATCGACGAGCCGAAACCACTGATTGTAGCTGAGCCCTTCTACGTTCATGCCTGCAAAGACGTTGTGGAGCAAGTGGGAGAAGGGAAGATTCCTCTCCTCACTCTCTTCCATAAAATGCCGTACGCAGGCTTCGACGTAGGGCATAGGGATGGGGAGCCCATGGCGTGTGCAGAGCTCCTCGAAGAGACTGCCGCTCAGACCGGCTTCGAGCATCCCCGCATTAGATATTGCCTCCGTACCTATCTTTTTACGGACATCCCACAGATAGGTCTCCTCTCCAAGGGTGACCAAACCGACGATGGAGCTCTCTTCTAAATAACCCCCGACGTGCAGGGCCGGTCTGTCGACAATCTTTCTACCGGCCCGATAAAAGGCCCGGGCGAGCTGCTCATCCGGCGGTAGGGGCCAAGGGATATGCGAGAAAACCTTCTCGAAACCCTCATCGAGGGCTTCGACCCATTTGGCAATTCTCTGCTTCGAGCGAACCGATTTGTTCGGCACTTCACTCTGTTCCAGCGGGTAGATGGAGAAGCGTCCCTTTCTCCAGTCCTCGAGCTCGGCAACGAGGTAGTCGTCGGGATGCACGGATAGCGTGTCGTATATGCGGCGCATGTCGAAGACGGAGATAGAGACAAGAGATTGCTCGGGAGCGTTTCCTGTGGTGATCACATTCATGTTCCTATCGGATTCCGAGGCTATAAGGCCGTAAAAATTCTGATCTCCGAAGAGGCTGTAGTAGATCATAAGGCCTGAGAGGCTCACGGAGACTTGCCTTCTCTTGAGTTTTCTTCCCGACATCCGAAGTTCGATCTCTTTGGGTAGGAGTTCTCGGTCGTAGAGGGGAAGAAATCGGTGTCCGGGGATGAGGATCCCCCGCTCGAGCTCCTCTTCCGTCGGTCGTATGAGCAGCCTGCCGTTCTCGAAGAAGGAAGCCCTCGATACGAAGCCTCCTGTGCCGTGGCGGAAGAGAATACCTTCGCCCACCAGCGCTTCGCAGAGTTCATGGGGACTCTCGATATTCGGTCTGTTGAGTGCCTCGACCACCTCTTTAGCTGTGAGCCGGCCTTTTTTTCGTGTTTCCGTCTTCGCCGCCGAGGCCTTCTCGAGCCTCCTGATTATCGTGTCCCGGGTAAGATCAATGTATGCCATGCCTTATCCTACTATTTCAAAAACGGGAATTCAATTCCTATACGCTTTCGCGCTTCTTCTCCCGAGGCAGGGCGGAGTACAGCAGAAGCAGGGTCAAGCTGATCAGTCCGAGAATGAGGGCAAGAGCGGTGGCACGTGCTTCATCAACGGCCATTACCGCATCCCAAATCGCGAGGGATACTGTTTGGGTTCGACCGGGTATGTTTACGGCGACCATCATGGTAATACCGAACTCACCCATTCCGCGGAGGAAGGCGAGCACGAAACCGGCACTTATCCCGCGAGAGGCGA
>CAYFVU010000187.1:0-2496 GCA_964346645.1 uncultured Spirochaetaceae bacterium
GGTCTCCACTCTTTGCACCGAGTTCGAGGGAAAAAGAGCGAACCGAAGCGGTGGTGGTAGTACCATTTTCATTTCTCTTCAAATCTACGTGGTATTCTTGTGTAGCCAATATGCTCACTCCGCTCTACTTACAGGACGATGTTTCCGTAGATCATACCCACGATAGTAGAGAACACCACTACCAGGCCCGAGTAGGTGAGGGTCTTCTTTACTCCCAGCTCGCCGCCGATTACCAGCAGGTTCGGCAGGCTCAAAGAGGGGCCGGCCAGGAGCAAGGCTAAGGCGGGGCCGTTGCCCATGCCCGAGCCGAGCAAACCCTGCATAATCGGGACCTCGGTAAGGGTTGCAAAGTACATCAGCGCACCCACCACTGCGGCGGCGAGGTTCGCGCCAAGAGAATTTCCGCCTACAAGGGCAGCAATCCAGGACTCGGGGATAATGGCCATATGGCCGGGCCGTCCAAGCAGGAAGCCTGCCACTAATACACCGCCGAAGAGCAGCGGCAGTATCTGTACGGCAAAATCGCGGGTAGCCACGACCCAGTCGCCGAGCTCGCTGCGGTTGAACCAGCGGATGAGCATAAAAATGAGTGCCGCCGCAAAGAGTGCGGTTATTACATACTTGCTCTGGTAAATGAAATCCCAGACCGCCAGGGATCCGCCGGCGGGAGCCCAGTTGATGAAGACCAGGATACCGATCATAGAGAGCATGTAGAGGGCGTTTTGTCCCAGAGAGCGTCCCTCCTCTTCCTCGCCGTCGTAGGCGAACATCGCCCCGCTGGTTACGCGGGCCGCATCTTCCTTGCGATAGATCAGGTGCATGCTCAGACCGATGAGGATCGAAAACAGAATCGCTCCGACCGCCCTCGCCACGCCCAGCTGCAGTCCGAGGACTTTGGCAGTCAGGACAATCGCCAGAACGTTGATCGCCGGGCCGGAGTAGAGAAAGGCCACCGCAGGACCGATACCCGCGCCCTTGCGGTAAATCCCCTTGAACAGAGGTAGAACCGTGCAGGAGCAGACCGCCAGAATAGTCCCGGAGACCGAGGCTACCCCGTAGGCCAGGGGCTTAGGGGCGTCCGGCCCCAGATAGCGGATAACCGCCTGCTGGTTGAGAAAGACCATCACCGCCCCGGCAATAAAGAAGGCCGGAATGAGGCAGAGCAGCACATGCTCGCGGGCGTACTCGGAGAGCATCAAAAAGGATTCATGCAGGGCCGCCGAGACCCGCTCATTCCCGAAGGGGATGAAGTAGGCTGCAAGGAAAATACCGGTCAGCAGCGTCAGTACTCGGTTCTTTTTCTCTCCCCAGAATCTCTTTAGAGGAGCGGGGGACGCAGTTTTCTCATTCTCAGCTGCACTCATCTTACACAGACTCCTTTAAACCGAGCAGTGTGCTTGCCATTTTGCGCTGCACATCCGTTACCAGCTCATCATCTATTACGGTTTTCCCCTTTTCGACTCCGAAGTCGGTGGTTTTGAGGTGGGTAAAGGGAATATCTTTCTGTTCAAAAATCCGTTTGCCGCAGGAAATCGGGCATCCGTCGATTACGATGTTCTCATCGGCGGCCTTCGCCGATTCTACGAAGCCGGAATGGCCGGCTCCCACAGCAGCCAGACAGGTCATCTTGCCAAGACCTATCTGCATCAAGCCACGGGCAGCCCGATCGGCTAAAAATCCGGTATTCGCAACGCCGGAACAGGCGTATATCAGTTTCACAGGGGCGTCACTCATGCAATCACAGCTCATCATTATCTCCTTACTAAAGAATGTTTCTTATTTGGTAATATAACCAAATGTCCAAAAAGCGTCAAGGTCTCTTGACCCGAAATGAACATACCGACACAATAGAAATGATGACCGAACAAGAACGACTGCGCAGCGAAGCCCGGGCGGCTATCTTCAAGGCCCTTGGCCATCCCACACGGCTCTACATCTGCGAACGCCTGCGCGAGGCACCACACTGTGTATGCGAACTCACCGAGCTGGTGGGCGCCGACACCTCGACAATCTCTAAGCATCTTACCATATTACGCAATGTCGGCCTGGTGCGCAGCGAGAAAAGCGGCACCACCGTATACTACAGCCTTGCCTGCAGCTGTCTGAAACAGTTTCTTCAAGGGGCGGAAGCGCTCCTGAAGATGAAAGCCGAAAGCGACTCTGCTGCCCTGCAATAAAGCCCGACAGTATATCTGATACATGTCTTTCTCTGCACGAAGCTGCTGAAGGAGCGGGGAGCAATGTTGACAATTGTTGGATATATGGTTATATTGCCAACAAGACAATATTATAGGGGGAAAAAATGGTACTACAGATACTCGGTTCCGGCTGTCCAAAGTGTCAGAAATTGGCGCAGAATGCGCAGGAGGCAATAGATGAGGTAGGAGTCGATGCATCGGTCGAGAAAGTAACCGACTCAGACAAGATCACCGATATGGGTGTCGTAATGACTCCTGCCCTGGCGATCGATGGAGAAGTAAAGTCTGTTGGAAAGGT
>CAYFVU010000188.1:0-2475 GCA_964346645.1 uncultured Spirochaetaceae bacterium
TCTATGTGGCTGAAGACCGCACAACTGCCGAGCTCCTCTATCTCCCGGATGATCGGGAGCACCTTCGCTCCGCGGAGAAAGAAATCCGCGTTCGGGGAGAACCGGATGCGATAGATACACGTCTCTCCGGCAGCGGCTTCACCGGCGGCCTCCGGCTCCACCTCCCCGTGCGAAGCTCGAGCATCGAGAGCACTCTCGTCGGCGGGAGAGGCATCAGCCGCAGGCACCTCCTTCCCCATCAGTCCCGCCACTCGCCTCATCAGTTCCGAGCCTATGCTTCTGTCGCAGTTCTCGGGATCGAATATGAGATCCCCTATGTAGTCCTTCGCCTCCAGCGCGGTGTCGATGATCTCCTTCTCGAGCTCGAGACTCCGGTCCCGCAGCTTGTCGAACAGGGACTCCACCTCATGGGTAAAATCGGCCACCTCGTCGAAGCCGAACATGCTCCCCGACCCCTTGAGCGTGTGAAAGGCGCGGAATATGCCGTGGATGAGATCCTCGTCGTCGGGATTCTCCTCCAGTTCCACGAGCTGCTGCTCTATACTCTGGAGGAGCTCACGCGCCTCGTCCTTGTAGTACTGACTGGAATCGCCGTTCTCGGCCATTACTGCTTCTCCTCCCCGAAGGCGCTCACCAGAACACAGAGCCTGTCCATCCCCTCGGAGATGTCCTGCCGCAGGAATCCCGTCTTCTTGCCGGTCTCAACGATGTGCTCGGGGACCCTCGTCTCCGCCTTTTCCACGGTAAAGCCGTCTCTCTGAGCCGTCTTGCACAGCGAGACGAGCAGTTGGAAAAAGGCCACATCGACCTTCTCCACATGCTCGAGGTCCAGACGGATCGTATTGCCCTTCTTCAAGAGCGGCGCGAGCTTCTCCGAGAGCTCGGCGATCTCCTCGATGGTTATCTTTCCCGACAGGCTCACGTTTTTTTTCTTCGTGCTCTTATCGATACGAACTTCCACTCCGTACCTCCATCTATCCGACTACGCGATTGACCGTCTCCATCAATCCGTCAGGGGTAAAGGGCTTGACCAGCCAGGCGGTTGCACCTGCCTTCTTGCCCTCCTCCTGCTTCTGTTGCTCAGACTCGGTGGTCAAGACTATGATAGGGGTAAAGCGATACTTCTTGTTGCCCCTGAGCTCCCGTATCAGATCTATTCCGTTCATCTCCGGCATGTTGATGTCGGTGATAATCAACTCCGGTTCCGCAGTCTCGATGGTCTCGAGCGCCTTCTTGCCGTTCTCGGCCTCGTAGACCTCGCAGCCCTCCTCGCTGAGGGTAAATCGAATCATCTGACGCATCGAACTCGAGTCGTCAACTACCAGCACTCTCGTTTCCATCTTCCTCACCCCCTTGGGCATCTCGCTCTTTCTGCTCTCTGTCCTGCAGCGTCCGTCTCATCACATCCTTCTCGGCCTGCATCGTGTACTTTCCCTCCAGCCACTCTGCGTAGTTCTGCGCACTCTGAGAGAGAAGGTCTTCGAGCTTTTCGTAAGAGTGGACCTGCTCTCCCAACTGCAAGAGCTCCTGCGAGAAGTTCTCCATCGGCTCTATGACATGCTCGATACGCTGCCGGGTAATGTCCTGAAACTGTATCGAAACTACGATATTACGGATATCCTTTGCAAGGCTGTCGGCCTCGCCGCTGAGCTCCTCTATCCGGCTTCGTGTCGTCTGCAGCAGCCCGTCTATTCGGTTCAGGGCGGTGTTCACCTCGCCCTCAGCCTTGGCACTCACCTTCTCGCTTCTCTCCGCCCCCTCTTTCGTCTTGCTGTGCACCTCCTCGGCCTTCTCCGAGACATCGCGTACGATCTTCTCTATCTCCTCCGAGGCCTCCTGCGAATCCTCGGTCAGCTGTTTGAACTCGTGGGCCACCACGGCGAACCCTCTTCCGTACTCGCCCGCTCGGGCAGCCTCTATGGCGGCGTTGATCGAGAGCACACGGGAGTTCTCGCTTATGTCGCTCGTCTTGTGCACGATCTCCCGCACCGATTCGGTGCTCTTCATGATCGTAGCGGTCGACTCCTGATTGGCTTTGATTTGAGAAGAGAGTCGGCGCAGATCTTCGACGAGCGCATTGAGGATGTCGCGCAGCTCGAAGAGGGTTCCCCCCTCCTCTCCGCCCTCCCCGTTCGAGGAGAGGCTGCCGAAGAGCTCCTCGACCTCCTTCGCCTGCTTCTTCGCCTTCGAATTGATGCTCATGAAGCTCTGCGAGAGTCCGTTCGCCGCCTTGTCGGTCTCTTCGATAACCGCCTTCAGCTGATTGATCATCACCGGTATGAGATCGGCCTTCTGCTTCAACATGCTGCCGATCGCATGGACCATCCGCACCTGCCGGTCGAAATCGACCTCTCCGCTCTTCTGCTCCTCTCCGCCGGGATGCTCGACCGCACCCGCCTTCGCAGCAGCCCCCTCCTCCTCTCCGAGCTCCTTGGCTGTTGCCTCTCCTTCCTCTGCTTCTGCTTTTTGTTCTGC
>CAYFVU010000189.1:0-2472 GCA_964346645.1 uncultured Spirochaetaceae bacterium
GCTCCCCAGCGCATCACCATTACCGCGCAGATGGAGGCACCGGATTCCCGCTCGATTCCCGGGCAGATGAGCGTCATCACCGCCGACGAGATAGAGGCCTCGGCGCCGAAGGATGTGACGGACATTATCGAGCCGATGCTCGGCATCAATCTGACACGCTACGGAGGTGCAGGCTCCTCGTCATTCGTTTCGATTCGAGGCTCTTCGGCCGAGCAGGTGCTCGTTCTCGTCAACGGCAAGAAGATAAACAGCGCCCAGGGCGGCGGGGTGGATCTCTCGACGATCAATCCGGACTCTATCGAGCGGATCGAGGTGCACCGCGGCGGCAACTCCGCGGTCTACGGAGAGAACGCAGTGGGAGGTGTGATCAACATCATCACCAAAGATGCGGAGGGGGACGGGCTGAGCGGCTCGGCGAGGGCCGGCTACGGCTCCTTCGAAACCGTCTACGGCTCGGCCACCGTCTCCGCGGCAAACGAGGAGGAGACACGAGGATTCTCCGTCTCCGCCCACGGCCTCTCGAGCCGGGGCGACTACCGCTTCGAGGACGAGCACTTCGGCACGCTCGAGCGCAAGAACGCCGACAGCCTGAAGGGAGGAGCATCGGCGAACCTCTTCTTCCACCCCCTACAGCCCGTGGAGGTGGCGGCCGACGGCTCGATCTACCTCGACGAGCGGGGCGTCCCCGGCACCGTGGAGTTCCCCTCGGAGTCGGCGAGAATGACCGACGAGCGCGAGACCGTCGGCGTGGAGACCACGTGGGAGAGCCCCGCAGGAGATTTCATCATAGACGGCGGCTTCACCCGCCAGGTGCGTGAGTATGAGGAGCCGGAGTTCTACCTCGGCCCGATCGACGACCGCCACGAGAACCGGGCGCTGGAGGCCGAAACCCGGTACGAGGACGAGTATGCGGGACGATCTTTTGCCGCCTCCTGGCTCGGCGGCTACGGATACCGGCAGGACCTACTCGACTCCACCGCCTTTACCGGGCAGGGGGGTACAAAATACAGCGGAGAAGACATCGAGCGGAGACGCCACTCCCTCTTCGGACGGGGGGAGCTGCGGCTCTTTCCCTATGCAGAGACCGGTGCGGCCAGACTCGCGATTTTTCCGGCGACTCGGCTCGACTCCTGGCAGATCGACGCATTCGACGGCGCCGAATCCTCCTCGGGAAGGAAGCCCAGCTGGAAGATCGGCCTTCTCTCCGCCCTCACCGCCGAGGAGCAGGTGGTGCTGAAGAGCTCGGCGGGCAGCTCTTACCGGGTTCCCTCGTTCGACGACCTCTTCTGGCCTTCGACCGCCTTTGCGACAGGCAACCCGGATCTCGAGCCGGAGGAGTCCTATTTCGTAGACGGAGGCCTCGTCATCGCTCCCATCCCCGCCTTCCGTATGGAGGCCTCCGTCTTCTACCGCGAGGTGACGAACCTCATCCAGTGGTCTCCGGGGCCGAGCGGACAGTGGCGGCCGGTCAACATCGGCAAGAGCCGCTTCTTCGGCGTGGAGTCGGAGCTGCGCGCCCTCATAGACATTCCCCTCATCTCGAGCTATCTCGAGACCACCGTCAACGGGAACTACCTCTATCCGGAGGACCGAACAAAAGACAGCGCCACCTTCGGCAAGGTCATTCCCCGCAAACCCCTGTGGCAGGCAAACGGAATTATCTCCCTCACCCACGACCGGGGGCACTCATTGAGGGCGGAGCTGAGGAACGTCGGGTACCGCTACATCACCGCAGCGAACACCAAGTGGTTCGATCCCTACACCATTCTCGATCTGGCAGCAACGATCGTGCTCGGACGGGGTTTCGAGCTGATACTCGCCGCCGACAACGTCTTAGACGTGAGCTACGTAGACATGCGGGAGTACCCGGTGCCGGGGTCCGAGCTGAGCGCGGAGGTGAAATATGAGTTCTGAAACCAGGCGAGTCCGTAGCATGATAAAAAGCACCGGACCCATTCCCAAGGTGATGCGCGCCGCAGCGGTCTGTGCTTTTGCGGCGGTCCTGCTGCTCTCCGGCTGCGGGCTCCCGCAGGAAGATGCCTCCTACAAACGGGATTTTCCTGACAAGAGCCGGGAAATATTTATCACCAACGACCGGGCGGAGACCGTATCCGTATTCCAGCCCGACAACGGCAAGCTCCACAACGATGTCTTTACCGTAGGAAGAGCTCCGAACGACATCTTCTACTACGACGACAAGCTCTTCGTCGTCTGCAGCCTCGACAACACTATAGAGATCTACGACGAGTCCTCCTTCTCCCGCGAAGGGGAGATCTACCTCGGCTCGGGCAAGAATCCTTACTCGATTATCGGCGACGAGACGGGCGCATCACCCATCGCCTACGTGCCCAACTTAGTGGACGAAACGGTCTCGGTTATCGACCTCGACAGGGAGAAGCTCGTGACCACCATAAGCCACGACTCGTTTGACTCCCCGCAGGACGGCGTCATCCACGATGGACACCTCTTCGT
>CAYFVU010000190.1:0-2276 GCA_964346645.1 uncultured Spirochaetaceae bacterium
TGCATCGACGAGGCCGCCGGGAGTGTCTATGAGCACGAGCAGCGCCTGGTACTGCCCATCTTCCGCCTCTTTGATGCTCTCTTTTATGAACTGTGTGGTGCCGGCGGTAATCGTCCCCTCGACGGAGATCGAGAGGATCTCGTTTTTATGACTTTGCTGTGCTTCTGCATCCTGAACGAGTCCTACACTAATGACGAACGCAACGAGCAGACCCCCTAAGACTGACCGCACCGGAGTAAACACTTTTCGATCCTCCCTTAGACGTTACCCGAAGAATAACATCTTATTAAAATGATAAGTAAAATGAAGGTGAGGGGTCAAGCAATGTGGGTAATGAGTCATCAATTCGCATTTTTCTTCGCCGGACTAGGACCCCACAGGACGAATACATGTAAGTGGTGGCGGAGTAGTCGTGGGAGAATTTGACATTGTAAAACACGAATATTGTGTTACACTGTTTAAGTGAAAGGAGAGCGTATGAAGAACATTACCATCACCGTGCAGGAAGAAACGGCTCGATGGGTTAGAGTGGCGGCGGCACAACGAGATCTCAGCGTATCAAAATACATATCCCGTCTACTGCAGGAGCAGATGGATAAGGAGCGCGAGTACCGGCAGGCGCAAGACCGTTTTTTTAGCCGAAGGCCTCGAGGCTTGAAGCCCTCGCACAATAAATATCCATCGAGGAAACAGCTCCATGAGCGGTAACTCTTTTGTGGATACCAATGTCCTCGTCTATGCTCGTGACCTTTCGGAACCGGAGAAACAGCCGATAGCCGAGGAACTACTGAGAATGCTGTGGCAGGAGAGGCGGGGATGTATCAGCGTACAGGTTTGCAGCGAATACTACGTGACGGTTACCCGGAAGTTGGATCCGGGTCTGAGTCCGGATGACGCGTGGGCAGATATTAGGGATTTGCAGAGCTGGAAACCCTCGCCCATAGACATGAGAGTCCTTCACCGAGCGAGGGAAGTTCAGAAGGTATACGGTTTGTCCTGGTGGGACTCGCTCATAATCGCCTCGGCCTACCTGTCGGAGTGCGACATAGTGTATTCCGAGGATTTTGCCCATGAACGAGAGTACCTAGGAATAGAGGTCGTGGATCCATTCCGCCGGTAATTTCGTACTTCCCGTTCCACCGACAATTCCCACCCATGTATTCCCAGGCTAGAAATCACCCGGGTAGGTATGTCCGAGATCATCTTCAAAGATATCCGGTCTATACCAGAAGCCTTTCACCACACCGATTTTGCCGACACCTTTTATCTCGGTGTCAATGAGTTTCCCGACCGTCGAACCGCCCTTTCTCTCTTACCTGGGTAGTCCGGTAATCCCCAAAGAACAGGATCCCGAAGATGAGCGGGAAAGAGAGCACTATGAGGATGACTAAGTTCTGGCGTGCTCACCGTGCTGAGGTTCCAGATCGGCCCGATTCCTTCAATGATTCGGAGATGCTCGTCAAGTTGAACCTGATATTCACCATAACCGAAAGGCGTTACTTTTAATTGGGTTCCGGCAGTTTATTCCCCCGGCACCTTTCGGGCTACAAAAAACCCATAACTGTAATAATCCTTGTACTTTAGGTAGGTATTGATTTCTTCCTTCTGCTCTTCAATAAGTTTCTGTGCGCTTTCCGAATTGTGATGCCGTTCAAGAAAAGGTGAAAATCTGGGCTTCATAGGCTTATAGAAATTTTCAATCCAGCTGCTTTGGGCCAAGATGAAATAAGCGACCGGTGAGTATCCGTTTTCCTCCAAGACTCTGATTTTATTAGCGGCGGTATCTATTTCGGGATACTCAGCATTCCAGAAATCCTCGATCTCTTTGGGACGAAAGTTTGTCAGCCAGGTGATTTCACTTGCAACCAAGAATCCACCACTCTTCAAATATCGCTTCCAGTCCTGTATGCCTTTGGTGAAACCGATATTATAGATTGCTCCTTCCGACCATATGATGTCGAAGGTCTCAGCGTCGAAATCGAGCTCATCCATAGATTTTTCTACCGTGGTAATCTTCCTCTCCAATCCCAGCTCTTTAGAACTGGATTTTAATTTATCGAGAAATTGCGGAAACAGATCGACAGCAGTTATATGGCCTTTAATATGTTGGGCCAGCGTAATGGTTTGGCCGCCGGTGCCGCAGCCGATGTCGGCCACGTTGAGCGGCGTTTCCCGTGGAAGGTCGATAAAACTCAGCGCCTTCAGGGTATCGGCGGTACTTCCGGGCCCCTGCCGATCTGCATCCTTATGAAAATCAATCAGTAATTCTATCTCTG
>CAYFVU010000191.1:0-2225 GCA_964346645.1 uncultured Spirochaetaceae bacterium
TCAATACCCTTTGGTTTACTGTGAAAAGGACAGCTGTCAGTGGTAGGTACGTCATGGAATACCGGCTGATTCCTGCCACCTATTCCGCTATAAACCTGCCACCCGTTCCGGAGTGAACCTGCCAGGTATTCCGGGCTAAACCTGCCACTTTTTGCCCTTCCAGCGGAATGGGTGGCAGGTTTCTTCCGGAATACGTTGTGATCCTCGCACCGTTTCGATGGATCTTCTCGACGTGCAATCATCCTCGTCGAGGAGGAATACTGATGCCGAAAGCGAGGATTCACATGAACAAAATCAGAGACATTATTCGCCTCGATCAGACAACCGATTTATCAAAACGAAAAATAAGTCGTGCGTTGAATATCTCCCGCCCTGCAGTGGATCATTATCTGCAGAAAGCCTCTGAGGCCCACATCACATGGGCCGATGTGAAGGAGATGAACGATGAGCAGCTGCTGCAGAGGCTCGAGGAGAGCGAGAAGAAGTCCAACGACCCGCGTTATACGGTTTTGAAGCAGCGTCTACCGGATATTGCCAAAGAACTGGGAAAGAAATACGTCACACGGCAGCTTCTGTGGGAAGAGTACAAAACCGATCATCCAGACGGGTATGGATATTCTCAATTTTGCTACCACCTGCAAATGTACTTCGCAGACACCGAGTTGGCGATGCACTTGCCTCATGAGCCGGGTGAGAAGCTGTTTATCGACTTCTCCGGCTACAAGCCCATTCTCACCGATATAAAAACGGGTATAGAACGAGAAGTGGAGCTGTTTGTGGCCATATTTCCGGCTGGATCGCTTATATATGCGGAGGCGGTCGAAAGTCAGGCCATCGAGGACGTGATTCGGGCGACGAGGAGCACCCTTGAGCACGCAGAAGGAGCTCCAAAGATGATCGTCCCGGATAATATGAAGGCCGCTGTGACCGAAGCGGATGCCTATGAGCCCGAGATAAATCACACCTTCGAAGATTTCGCCCGTTATTATGGATGTGCAGTGGTCCCGGCACGACCTCATAAGCCGAAAGACAAAGCGCTCGTAGAGGCGGCCGTGTATGTGGTCTATACCCGTGTTTTAGCCCCTTTGAGAAACCAAAAATTCGAGACTCTTGATGAGCTGAACACGGCTATATGGGAAAAACTCGACCTTCTAAACGAGCGGAAGATGAAAAAGTTCGACACTAGCCGCAAAGAGCGTTTTGATGAGATAGAGAAGCCTCTTCTCACTCCGTTGCCCTCGAGACCCTACAAGATACGCCACTTTATCCCCTCTGCAACCGTACAGAAGAATTATCATGTCTATTTCAAACCGGATGGCCACTACTACAGCGTCCCCTATCGCTACCGCAAAAAGAACGTCAGGATCGCTTATACCGCGGAGGAGGTTGAAATCTACTTACATAACACCCGTATTGCAGCCCACCGGAGGGAGCGGAAGAAGAACGGCTATACCACTACATACGAACATATGCCTTCCCAGCATAAGATTGTAAGTGAGTGGAACCCACAGAGGTTCTTACAATGGGCTTCTCAGTGCGGAAGTGAGACAAAAAAGCTTATATCACGGGTTATAGACTCTCGAGAGGTGCCCGAACAGGCCTATAAAAGCTGTCTCGGCATCCTCAATCTCTCGAAAAAATACGGAGACCGGCGCCTGGAGGCCGCCAGCGCACGGGCTAACTATTTCGGTATCAACAGTGCGAAGGGACTGAAGAATATTCTCGTGAAAGGGCTCGAGAGACAAGAACTCGGCGGTGAGAGAGCAGATAACGTACCAGAACATCAAAATATACGCGGAGGCCGCTACTACGAAAGCAGTGAGCAGGAGGTGAGGCGATGAATGAGCAACAAACCCTCGAGACACTGAAATCACTGCGCCTGTCGGCCATGGCGGAGGTCTATGAGACGTTTCTACGCCTCGGCCCTTCCGACTCGCGCAGCACACACGAACTCATTGCCGAGATGGCCGAGGCCGAATGGAATGCAAAGTGGAATCGGAAAACCGAACGGCTCTTAAAAAAGGCACAGCTGCGCATCCCCGCCTCTCTCGATGAGCTTGACTTTTCGCCGGAGAGAAATCTCGACAAGGGAGCCGTGCAGAGCCTCGCTCAAATGAAGTGGATACAGGCCGGCTCTACCGTCCTGATTACCGGAGCCACTGGCGTGGGCAAGAGTTTCCTTGCCTGCGCCCTCGGAACTGAAGCTTGCCTGCAGGGCTATTCCA
>CAYFVU010000192.1:0-2172 GCA_964346645.1 uncultured Spirochaetaceae bacterium
AATGGAGGCGTGGTTGAGGGCGTCGGAGATGATCGCATCGTCCGGACCTGCGAGCGGCTCGAAGACGCCGCCATTCGCATCGAAGCAGGCGGCGTAGAGGAGGGTGTCATCGGTGCCGAGGAAGTCGGAGACGGCGTGCTCGAGATCCTTGTGCAGCTGCTGCGTGCCGCAGATGAATCTGACCGAAGAGAGGCCGTAGCCCCACTCCTCCATCGTCTCCTGTGCCGCCTTCACGACGTCGGAATTGTCGGCCAGGCCGAGGTAGTTGTTCGCGCAGAAGTTGATTACCTCCTTGCCGTCGCCGACCTGTATCGTGCTGCCCTGGGCGGTGGTCAGCACCCGCTCCTCTTTGTAGGTGCCCTCCTCGCGGAGAGAGTCCAGCGTATTCCGTAGATCCTGCCGTATCTGCTCGTACATGACGTTCCTCCTATATTCCTTCTATGCGCCCACGCTCAGTCAGCGTCTTAAGCATGTCCGTGGTCATCGACTCGAGGTCGTACTGGGGGTCCCAGCCCCACTCCACCCGTGCGGCATAGTCCTCCAGACAGTTCGGCCAGGAGTTCGCCAGCGCTTGTCGCACCGGGTCTATGTCGTAGCCTATCTCGAACTCGGGGATGTGCTTCCTTATGTAGGCAGCGATGTCTTCTGGACAGAAGCTCATTGCCGACACGTTGAAGGCATTGCGGTGGCGCAACTTCTCCGGATCCGCGTTCATGATGTCGATGGCCGCCTTTATGGCATCGGGCATGTACATCATGTCGAGGTAGGTGTCTCCCTTCAGAAAGCAGGTGTAGCGTTTATTGCGCACCGCCTCGTAGTAGATCTCGACCGCGTAATCGGTGGTTCCGCCGCCAGGCGGGGTCTTGTTGGAGATGATTCCCGGATATCGCACGCCCCGGGTGTCGACCTCGAATTTGTGGTAGTAGTAGTCGCAGAGCAGTTCTCCGGCGACCTTGGTGACACCGTAGATCGACGAGGGCCTCTGTGGTGCGTCCTGCGGGGTAAAATCCTTGAGAGTCGTCGGCCCAAAGCTCCCGATCGAGCTGGGGGTAAAGACCGAACAGCCCTCTTCACGCGCCACCTCCAGGACCTCGTAGAGCCCGTTTATGTTGATGTCCCAGGCCTTCTGCGGATTCGCCTCCGCAGTCGCAGAGAGCAGGGCCGCGAGGTGGTATATTGTGTCGATCTTGTGCTTACGCACGATCTCCGCGAGCTCTTTCGCATTTCTACAGTCGAGCAGTTCGAATGGACCGCCCTCGATGACTTCCCGATTTACATCGTCCCGCACATCGCTGAGAACCACGTGGTCAGGCCCGTATTCCTCTCTGAGGGCTCCTGCCAGCTCCGAGCCGATCTGACCAAGCCCGCCGGTAATCAAGATGTTCCGCATAGATGCTCCTTTTTCCACTTAGATCGCTAGACCTTTCAGCTCAGATAGCTCCGCCGTCTTCCCGCGAGCGCTGAACCTCCAGCCTATACTCGACGGATAAACTTGACAATGTTTTCACAGGACTATTACTATCATCATTATACCGTAGGCATATGGTAAAGCCGTATCAATCCGGCGTCAAGTAAACTGAGCGGAAGAGGTGAGGAAGATGCAGGACCAGGGTTACATCGGAGAGAACGTTCAGAAGATCAGAGAGAAACACGGCATGACGCTGAGCGTACTCTCGGAGAAGTGCGGGGTGGCGAAGAACATGCTCTCCCAGATCGAAAGTGGTCAGGTCAATCCCACCATCGCCACGGTCTGGAAGATCGCCCAGGGCCTCGACGTCGACATCAACGCGCTGCTGACCGGTCAGGACGAGCTGCAGCGAACCTTCAGCGTCAGCCGAAAGGACGAGATAACTCGCCTCGAGGCCGACGAAGAGGGTGTACACATCCGTGTTCTGAGCCCCCTCTCTATGGCCGAGGATCTGGAGATGTATATGCTCACCTTCCAAGAGGGACAGGCCCTCCACTCCAGTCCCCATTCGGTCCGAACCGAGGAGTTTCTCACCATCCTCGAAGGCGCGGTGCGGGTGCAGGCCGGCGAGAACAACGCCGAGCTCTCCGAGGGCGACTTCATCCGCTACCACGCCGACACCGACCATGTGATAGAGAACATCCACGCCGGCCGGACCCGCATCTACATGGTCGTCCGCTTCCAGAAGCGGCAGTACGAGTAGC
>CAYFVU010000193.1:0-2171 GCA_964346645.1 uncultured Spirochaetaceae bacterium
CCGACGCGGTACTCGTGCCGCTTGATCTCCTTTACCGATCCTACTTTCATAGTCTAATGCCTCCTTCAAGAGATTGAAAAATAATGCTTAGTCCATTGTTTATCTGATTTTTTGAATTGTCAAATAAAATTTGTAAATAGGAAAACTAATATATACAGGTTTTATAGGTAGGATAAGCTTGACTGCACACCTGCAATGGCCTATAGTGGAAATACGGTACAGATACGTTTAAAGAAGGAGGCTATATATGGCTGCACCTGAAGAGTTAAAATTTCTCAAATCTCACGAATGGGTACGGGTCGAAGGCTCTACCGCCTATGTAGGAATCAGCGACCATGCTCAGGAGGAGCTTGGAGATATCGTATTCGTAGAGCTGCCGGACGAGGGCGATGAGTTCGAGAAGGGCGAAGAGGTAACCAACATCGAGTCGGTAAAAGCCGCGTCCCCTATCTACTCTCCCGTGTCCGGAAAAATCGTGAAAGTGAATGAAGAGTTGGATGATTCGCCCGAACTAATCAATCAAAAACCGTACGAAACCTTTATATTCGCCGTAGAGATGAGCGATTCCTCCGAACTCGGCTCACTTCTCTCCTATGAAGACTATCAGAAATCGATAGAAGAAGAGGGTTAAGTCCCGAAAGGAAGGCCTATGAATCCCTATCTCCCCCATACCGAAGATGAGATTCGGGAAATGCTCGACGAAATAGGAGTCAAGAGTATAGACGACCTGTTTGCAGACATTCCCGAAAAGATCCGTTTCAACAAGCCCCTCGATTTGCCGAAGGGCTTTTCCGAATTGGAAGCGTATCGGCGCCTCTCGGAGCTGGCGGACAAGAACGAGACCGCCACTTCCTTTCTGGGAGCCGGTAGCTATGATCACATGATCCCGAGCACAGTTCCCGCCCTGATAGGAAGAACCGAGTTCTACACCTCCTACACTCCGTACCAGCCGGAGGTGTCCCAGGGTGTGCTCACCGCTATCTTCGAATTTCAGTCGATGATGAGCGAGCTCACGGGTTTGGATGTGCCGAACGCCTCACTCTACGACGGTCACACCGCCGCCAGCGAGGCCTGCACCCTGGCACTGAATACCACTAAGAAGACCGACACGATTCTCTACTCCGCCACCATTCATCCGTACACAAAGGAGATTCTCAAGACTGCCTTTGCAGATCTGGATGTAAAATTGGTAGAAATCTCCGAGAAAGAAGGAATGGTCGACATCTCGGCCGTTAAGAAGCAGCTCTCTTCGGGTGTGGCCGCACTGTTGGTACAGACCCCGAACATCTACGGGCTCCTCGAAGACTACAGCGGCCTCGCCGACATGCTCCACGAGAACAAGTCTCAGCTCATCGTCTCTTCCAATCCACTCTCCTTGGGAGTGCTGAAGAGTCAAAAGGAGTGGGATGCGGACATCGCCATCGGCGACACGCAGCCCTTCGGACTGCCGTCCTACTTCGGCGGTCCCTCCGTCGGCTATATCGTCGCCAGGGAGAAGTTGATGCGGAAGATGCCGGGACGTATCGTCGGCCAGTCTACCGACGAGGACGGCAAACGCGCCTTCGTCCTGACTTTGCAGGCGAGAGAGCAGCACATCAAACGCGAACGCGCCACCTCCAATATCTGCTCCAACCAGGCCCTTGCGGCCCTCGCGACCACCGTGCATCTGGCAACCCTCGGTAAGAAGGGGCTCAGCGGTATCGCCGAGCAGAACATGCACAAGGCGCACTACCTCTTCGACCGTTTGACCAAGGATCTATCCCTCAAGCCCTACACCGACCGCCCCTTCTTCAATGAGTTTACCGTCGAGCTGCCGAAGGCGGCCGAAGATGTGACGGAGGCCATGGAGAAAGACGGCTTCTTTGCCGGCGTACCCCTCGTTCGACTCGACTCCTCGCAGTCGAAGAACCTCCTGACCGTAGCGGTTACCGAGAAAAGGACGAAGGATGAGATGGATCGATATGCGGAGAGTATGAAGGGGGTACTGAAATGAGTACAGAGTTAAAAGACAAACTGATATTCGAGCGTTCCCGGCCGGGACGCAGCGGATTCAAGCTGCCGGAGCTCGATGTACCCGAAAAGCCGCTCGGTGATTACGTAGGCAAGGAGTACCTGAGGGGCAAGGATGCCGAACTGCCCCAGGTCTCCGAAGTCGATGTGATTCGCCACTA
>CAYFVU010000194.1:0-2030 GCA_964346645.1 uncultured Spirochaetaceae bacterium
GGCGAGTGTCGTCGCGCCTCCGGCCTCCTTTCCGATCTCAGCTACGAGGCCTCCTTGTGAGTCGCGTATCGATATTCTACCCGCAAGGGTTTCGGAGAGCCGCAGAAAGGAGCTTCCGCGGTGCATGTGGGTAATGACCACATCGCCTGTGCCGCTCATCTTGATGCTGTAGTTGGGGTGCTGGGGGCCGGCAAAAGTCGTCTCCGTGCGGGAGAGTGTCTCGTTGTAGGCGAACTGGTAGAGCTCGTTGAGGGTCACGCGGCTGTCGTGGTTGTGGTCGGCGGCACCACGGAGGCCCGCCACTAGATAGTGGGTAAAGAATGAGCTGCGCAGCCGGTCCGACTCCTGCGAGGCCTCGTCGGAGGAGCTCGAGGAGAGGAACGCATAGCCCTTCATCTCGTATGCGCTGTCGCTCATGAAGGGGGCCTGACGAGTTCCCCCTTTGAGTCTCGTGAACTCACCCGAAAAGCAGGAGTCGAGTATGCCGATTCGTACGTCGGCGCGGATGTCGTTGAAGCTGCTGCGCAGACGCCGGTACTTTAGTTTCTCTCCCCCGAGGAGCAGTCCCTCGGTGTCCGAGTGCCCGGAGTAGTAGAAGATCACCTCCACCCGGCGGCTGTGTTCCGACGCGCGTTTCGCCATGTCGGCGATTCGCTCCATCCCCTCGAGCAGTTGGGATCTGCTCGGATCGACCTGCAAGAGGCAGTCCTCCTCCTCTATGCCCCCCATGCTGGTAAGAACGGTGCGTAGGTTCCTCGCATCCGAGACCGCATAGCGGAGGGTCTCCCGTCCTTCGCCGCCGTCGTTCGCGCCGACGAGGATGCAGAGACGTCGCACGGGCCCGTCGCTGTTCTCCGCTGCTTCGGCGGGGGCCGCGAGCGGCAAAAAAAGGAGGAGGAGCGTGATGATCTGTGCGGCCCTGAGTGTTTTCAGGGACCCGCAGTTGTGCCCCCGCTCTATTTTTTCAGTTCGAAGACGTACCATTTTACATCTCCCTCGGCGGGAATCAATGGAGGATCCTTGTTCTCGAGCTCTGCAGTCGAGGCCGGCAGAACGCCTTCCGTTTCGATGCTGTTTCTCACACTCTGCAGGACCGTTTCCACCTCGAGGTCTATATTCGAGGTGACGAGATAGAAGCGCTCGTAGTCGGGGGCGTCGTCGAGGCGGTAGGATGAGTCGAGCATTACCACTCCACCCCCTTCGATTTCCGTAGATGATTCGGGCGAGGCGGGGTAGTGGAGGGTGAGGGTTCCCCGTCCGTCCACGGAGAAGAGTATGCCGTGTTCGGCCTTCGGAGCCAGGAAACCGAGTTGCAGGAGGTCTCCCCCCTTCGCCCTCGCTCCTGATTTGAGCGGGCGTACGGACTCTCCGCTCTTGCGGAAGATGTAGATGCCCGGATCCGCACCCTTGAGCCTTACGCCCGGCTGATCGTGGGCGACCGGTGCCCGCGTGCCCGGGCCGAAGAGCTGGAGCTGCTGCGAAAAGATGAAAAAGAGGGCGACCGCAGCGGCCGCCGCAACGGGGAGGGCGAATCGGGGTATGGTGCCGGCGAAGGGGATGATGTTTTTCCTCTTTTCGCCGCGAGCTTCGCGTTCACCTCCGTCTTCGTGTGCGCGGCTATCGGAATGCGAGCTGTGTGCCCGTTCCTCGATCCGTCTCACCGTCTCATCGACGGGGTAGGCGGTGAGGATCTCGGCGTTCGAGCGCTCGATCTCCCGTATTGCCGCCTCGAGCTCGGGATCGGTGCGTCGCATCTCCTCGATCTCTCGGAGCTCCTCCTTCGGAAGCTCTCCGAGGAGGAATCTTTCCACTTTCCACTCAGGAATGCTCGGCATCTTCTGCTCCCTCCAGTGCTTTTGCCTTCGATCTCAGAGTCCTGAGTCTCTTCCTGACCCCCGAGACGGAGAGCCCCGTTTCCCTCGCCACCTCCTCGTAGGTCATGGAGTCGATGTAGTACATTACGGCGATCTCCTTCGTCGAGGGCTTCTCGTCTCGAAACAGCCTGTCGAGGAAGTCCTTGACCGCCGTCT
>CAYFVU010000195.1:0-1991 GCA_964346645.1 uncultured Spirochaetaceae bacterium
ATCGAGCCGTGTGGAGACGGAGGTCTTGAAGCGAAGGTAGGAGGCCGGCCGCACATCCACGCTCGCCCCCGCCCGGGTCGTGTAGAAGCCGGAAAAACGGGTCAATTCGAGGGCATTCCGGCCGTCCGCCGCGGCGCTGCCGGGCCACTCGACAAGCCCTATTCCAGCGCCGAGCCCCGCGCTCACGTTTCCGGTTACCTTCGGTGCTGCGGTGGTGAGGGCCTCAATATCGACCCTTTCCTCTGAATCCGAACCATCTTCACCTTCATCGTTCGACGCAGGCTTCTGCTCTTCTGCCTGCCCTTCTCCCTTCGCCGGTTCGGACGTTTCCTCGCTCTCTTCACCCTCGGACTCAGAAGACTCCGAAGAGGCATCCGGCTGTGCGAAGAGATCGTCGATGCTGTCGCCGGAACTCTCTTGTGCGAAGCTCGGCGAGAGGACAAAGAGTACGAGTGCGGCGAGAGAGAACGCAAGAGGCAGACTACGGATCATATCTTATAAAAATCCTTGTACCAGGCGACGAACTCCTCGATCCCCTCTTCGAGCTCCGTGGTGGGTCTGTAGCCGAAGTCCCGCTCCAGGTCAGAGGTGTCGGCCCAGGTCGCCGGTACGTCGCCGGGCTGCATGGGCAGGTACTCCTTCTGCGCCTCTATGCCGAGCTTCTCCTCGAGGGTGCGGATGAAGTCCATGAGGGCAACGGGCCTGCCCTTGCCTATATTGTAGATGCGGTAGGGTGCGGGGCTCGACGAGGGGTCCGGCTCGGCGCCGGACCAGGAGGGATTGCCCTCCGGCGGCCGGTCGAGGACCCGCACCACCCCCTCTACGATGTCCTCGACATAGGTGAAGTCGCGCTGCATCTCGCCGTGGTTGAAGACCTTTATCGGCCGGCCCTCGGTAATGGCGGAGGCAAAGAGGATAGGCGCCATGTCCGGCCTGCCCCAGGGCCCGTAGACGGTGAAGAAGCGCAGCCCCGTGGTCGGAATGCCGTAGAGGTGGCTGTAGGTGTGGGCCATGAGCTCGCCCGCCTTCTTGCTCGCCGCGTAGAGGCTGACGGGGTGGTCCACGTTGTCGGAGGTCGTGAAGGGCATCTGCTCGTTGAGGCCATAGACCGAGCTCGAGGAGGCGTAGACGAGGTGGCGCAGGCCTGCTGCTTGTCCCCAGGCTCTCCCATTTTCCCCGCCGGCCCCATCAGAGCCGCGGCCGCCCGCACTCGAACTCGCCGCACGACATCCCTCGAGGATGTTGAGAAAGCCGGAGATGTTGCTTTCGGCGTAGGCGTGGGGGTTCTCCAGGCTGTAGCGCACCCCCGCCTGGGCGGCGAGGTGCACCACCGCGTCGAAGCCCTCGGACTCGAAGAGGCCGAGCAAGCCTTCGCGGTCTGTGAGGTCGAGCTGAACGAAACGGTAGGCCGGTGTGCTGCGGCTCTCGGTGAGCAGGCCGTAGGAGATGTCCTCCTTCTGCACGCCGGTTTCTGCGAGCCTGCCGTACTTGAGCCGCCTCTCGTAGTAGTCGTTGATAGAGTCGAGGCCCACCACCTCGTCCCCGCGTTCGAGCAGGCGCCGGGCGGTGTAGTAGCCGATAAAGCCGGCAGTGCCGGTTACGAGTATTTTCATATGCAGTCCTACTGTATGCTTTCGAGAGAGGCAAGCAAATGCCGCTTATTCACGCTATTGCCCAACAGGTAGTTGGTTTCTGTAAGAGAGTTGTAATCTTCCAGCGAGATTACCACGACATCTTCGTTGTTCTTTCTGGTGATGATTAACGGTTCATGACTCTCATATACATGATCGAGGTACTCTTTTAATCTTTTTCTCGCCTCAGAAAAACTAATCGCCTGCATACTCTAACTCCAGTTGTACAATATATTGTACATCTACTTCACAACCAATCCATTGGGCTTCCCACCCTTCCCGCGTAGGTCTATTCTTTTATACCGATTCCCCGGTACACAATTCCCCGGCTCTTTAGGGCATCCTTTTCCATCGTGTTTC
>CAYFVU010000196.1:0-1984 GCA_964346645.1 uncultured Spirochaetaceae bacterium
TGTACTGCCGCTTAACCTTGAGGGTCTGGGTGAGCTCCCTTCCGATGGAGAAGTCGTTGCGAATCGGGAGGATTTTGGAGACGGCCTCGAAGGGCTTGAAGCCCTGCTCCTTGCTCACAAGGCTGTTGACCTCGCGCATGAGGATGGCGTTGATCTTGTCGTTCTCTACCGAATAGGCCCCTTCTACGGGCACCTCGTAGTCGGTAACTTTGAGCTCTTCGGCCAGTTTCATCAACTCATCCGGGTTCACGGCCACGAGGGCGGTCAACTGCTTGCGGTCCTGTCCGAGCAGCACCGCGTGGTCGATGTAGGCGCTCTCCTTCAGCTTATCTTCTATCCGCTCCGGCTCGACATTTTCGCCGCCCATGAGAACGATGGTGTCCTTAGCCCGCCCGGCTATGATTATCTCGCCGTTCTCGGAGTAGAATGCAAGGTCTCCGGTATTGAGCCATCCCTCCTCGTCGAGAATTTCTCTCGTGGCCTCCGGATTCTTGTAATATCCCGGCATTACCTGAGGTCCCCGTACGAAGAGCACACCCTTCTCTCCGATGTCGACGAGACTTCCATCTTCCCGTCGTATCTCCACATCCGTGTGAATGAAGGGACGGCCGGTAGAGCCGAAGGTGTTGCATCCGAACGTACGGGAGAGAATCCCCGGTGCACACTCGGTCATCCCGTATGCGTTGAGGATGGTTATTCCGATCGCATTGAAGAGCTCGTCGAGGTATTTCGGTAGCGCCCCCGCTCCGGAGGTCGCTCCCCTCAGTCTGCCGCCTACCTTTTCGCGAAAAGGAGTGAATAGCTTGTTCGCGAGCAGATGGCCCGGCGCAGTGCCAATAAAAATCAATATATTGAGAAGGAATGCGGCACCCCTCCTGAGGGGGCCCCTCTTCTTGAGAGAGATGTATCCTCCACGTAGATAGTTTCGCGAAGAGAGAAACATCTGGTTTATCTTGATAAAGCTGTAAATCAACAACCGCTTAGCCGTCGGCATGGTACTGAGCGCCTTTACCAGCTTCTGATAAATCGACTCCCACACGCGGGGAACCGAAATGATTATCTCCGGCTTCTCCTCTTGGAGGTCTGCGGCAAAACGCTTTGCCGCGGAATAGACGATTTGGATTCCCGAAAGGAGTCCTATGTACTCGAAGGTTCGCTCATAGACGTGCCACGAGGGGAGCATTACCACCGTCTTCTCCGCCTTTTCCGGGTCTATCTCGAGGCGGGGCGCATTGGCCTCCACATTCTGCATGAAGTTCCGATGGGTCAGCATTACCCCCTTCGGATTCCCCGTGGTGCCGGAGGTGTACACAATGGTAACGAGATCTTCGAGCCCGACCCTTTCCCTCAGTTCTTCGAAGCTCTCCGATTGTTTTGCGAGCTCCTCCTTTCCCTTCTCTTTCAGTTCTCGATACAGAACCAACTTCTTCTTGATCTTCGCGGGAAGTTCCTCTATAGGGCCCTCTTCAACCAGGAAAATGCGGGAACAGCTCTTCCAATTCGATTTGTCGAAGTGCTCGATGAGGTCCTGTAACTGCTTTACCGACTCAACAATGAGGAAGGTGGAATCTGAGTGGTCGAAGATAAACTGCAGCTCCCGTGGAGAGGTATCGGAGCCCCTCGGCACACCTACCGCTCCGGCCGCCATGAGCGCAAAGTCCAGTACGGACCACTCGTAGCGGTTGTTCACGAAGAAGCCGACCTTCGCCTCAGGCTGCACTCCATATACTCTGAGACCGAAACTTATCTCCTGTATCTCCGAGGCAAACTCCCTGTAGGTATGGGTAATTACTACGGTCTTCGACTTTGACCTATGAGAAATACGATCCGGATACGTGTGCGCCGTTTCGAAGGGGATATCCAATACTGTACGGGGCATTGCGAGCCTCCTTATGTGTCTGAGCTATTTTGGGATTATCCTTTGCGTGGGGTAGAATTTAATTCCATTATAAAACAGAAGTCGGGCTGAGTATAGAGAAAACTT
>CAYFVU010000197.1:0-1959 GCA_964346645.1 uncultured Spirochaetaceae bacterium
GTCGTTCTGGTTTCGTGAGATCGGTGACGGGTTCGCCGCGTTGTCGGCCGGCTCGGGCACAATTGATAGCAAAAGTGAACGGACCGGAGCCGAAGGTGCCTCCGTGCTCTTCGAGACGGTGCACCAGGTGCCGAACATCACCGGCCGCGCCGCTGTCCTAACCGAGTTTCACGACAGCGGCATGACCCAGAAGGTGTTCCGCGAGAGCCGCGGTGTTCCCGCTGTATCTCCGAAACTGCCAAAGTTTCAGCATGCGAAAACGCCTCGCCAAAATTAGATATAATAAGGTATTTAGTCCTTGTGATATAACTATAGCGGCAGTAAAATCTAGGCAACTCATCAATCTTGAGTAGGCGCGCTATGTCAAAAAGAATTCTCCTGGTAGAAGATGAAGCGCTCATTGCCATGTCGGAATCGCAAGTGCTCAAGAAGCATGGCTATGAGGTAGTGACCACCCACAACGGCGAGGAGGCTATCGAGGCGATAGACTCGGATCCCGGCATTTCCCTCATCCTCATGGACATCGATCTCGGACGGGGCATGGACGGGACGGAGGCCGCCGAGGAGATTCTCACCCGCCATGATGTCCCTATCGTATTCCTGACGAGTCACTCGGAGAAAGAGTATGTGGACAGGGTCAAGAAGATTTCCGGGTACGGATACGTGCTCAAGAATTCGGGTGAGTTTGTCCTTATTGAATCGATGCAGATGGCATACACCCTCTTCGACGCCAACAGGAATCTAAGAAGGGAGAACAGCGCGCGGAGGGCGACGGAAGAAGAGCTTACGGCTCTCTATACACACACTCCCGTACTGATGCTGCTTGTAGACAATGAGCGGAAGGTACGCAGGGCAAATGCAGTCGCCGGGCAGTTCGCAGGCACGTCGGCCGAAGAGATGATCGGGAAGAGAGGGGGAGAAGCGCTCCGCTGCCTGCATCATTTGGACGACCCGAGGGGCTGCGGTTTCGGCCCGTTCTGCAACGAATGCACAGTACGAGAAATCGTAGGAAGCACATTCGCAAACGGCGAAGCGTATCACAGGACGGAGGCTACCCTTCCCTTTTCCCAGCAGGGAGAGGAGCAGGAACTGACATTTCTCGTCTCTACGTCGCTCCTCCACAAAGCGAACGAAGATTTGTGCCTGGTGGCCTTTGAAGATATTACCGACTACAAACAGCTCGAAGAGAAGTACAAGGCGCTCTACGAGAATGCTCCGCTTCCCTATCAGTCTTTAGATAATCAGGGGTGCTTTCTCGAGATAAACCCCGCCTGGCTGAAGGCCCTCGGCGGATACACCCGGGAGGAGGTGCTGGGAAAACCGTTTACCGACTTCCTGCACCCCGATTCGATAGACGACTTTACGGACAATCTCGAACAACTGAGAACGCACGGTACCGCGCAGGACAACCTATACCGGATGAGAAAGAAGAGCGGGGACTACATAGAGGCATCTTTCAACGGCTGTATATCGTACACATCCGGGGGGACCGTAAAACAGACGCACTGCATCTTCAAAGACGTTACCGAAGAGATGCGGTTGAAGAGAGAGCTGCAGGAAAGTGAGAAACTCTTCCGGCAGATGTTCAGTACGCATCACGCGATCATGCTTCTGATTGACCCTGATACGGGGGAGATAGTGAATGCCAACACGGCTGCATCCCGGTATTACGGGTTCTCGGTAGATGAGCTCCGTCAAATGACTATTCAGCAAATAAACACAATGTCGGCGGAAGAAGTCGCGTACGAACGAATCCGGGCAGCTGAGGAAAAGCGCAACCATTTCTTTTTCTCTCATCGCCTCAGCAATGGGGAAATCCGAGATGTCGAGGTGCACTCTACGCTGATAGAAATCGCGGGAAAGAAGGCGCTCTTTTCCATCATACACGACATCACCGCGCGCAAGCGGGCCGAAGATCAGCTCCAGCACGCACTCCAAGAAAAAGACTTCCTCATGCGA
>CAYFVU010000198.1:0-1950 GCA_964346645.1 uncultured Spirochaetaceae bacterium
GCCAGCCGATGGGTGAGCCGGAAGAGAAACATGTCGAGCAGAAGCGGCCCTACGTCTCCGGGATTCTGCCGTACGAGCCCGTCGTACTCGACGATGAGCGAGACCGCCCGCTTCAGCTCGAGGCTGCTGTAGTTTCTGCTGCCGAGCACGTAGTTCTGCTGATTCCGTTTGCCCCGAATGCCCGTCTCCCGGAATGCCTCCTCCCTGCTGTAGTTCTTGTCCATGAGCTGCGAGAGGTTCAGTAGCCGCCTGAACTGCCAGAGAAGGCCCCCTAAAATCTGCACGCCGTTCGAGTTTCCCGACAGGAGCATCTTCCGGAGAATCTCCAGCGATCCGGAGAAGTCCCGCTTCACGAGCTCGGCAAAGAGGGTAAAGACATTCTCCTCCTTGCTGTGGTAGATGAACTCCTCTACTTCGTCGGCGCTGATGAACTCGTTCTTTCCGAAGAAGAGAATGAGCCGGTCGGCGGCGATCTTCATCTCGAGGGTGTTGTTCTCGACCAACTCCAGCAGAACCTCGACCGCATCGTCGTCGATGCCCATGCCGGCCGAACGGAAGTAACGTATGAGCCAGTCGCGCTTGCGGTCTTCGAAGAGCTCGAAGAAGATCTTCTTGCGCTGTTTCGGTACCGCCTTCTCCAGAGAGGAGGGGACCTTGTACTCGTCGGTCAGGAGGAAGAGGGTTGCCGATTCTTCGGGATTCTTCGCGTATTCGGCGAGGCTCTTGAGCTCGCCCTTCTTGAGATCATCTATACCGGAGAAGATGACGAATTTGTAGGCGGCAAAGAGGGAGCCGTTCTTCAGCAGCGAGATGATCTCGTTCGTCTCGGTCTGCCCGGCGTAGAAGCGGTGTGTCTCCGGCTCATCCCCGGCAGCCTTGCGGTAGGCTTCTACACTGTCCTGTATAAACTGTCGCTTCTCCCCCTCTTCGGGGCCGACGAGCAGGTAGAGCGGTTCGAGCTTATTCATGGAAAACGGAGCCTCCTCAGTCGTAGGAACGGATGATGTGCTCGAGTTTACCTAGAATGGTGACGTTTTGTGAATAGATGGGAGGGTATACGGGGTTTTCGGCCTTCAGCTTTACCCGGTTCTTCTCTTTGTAGAAGCGTTTGAGGGTGACGGCGTCGTCGTTTACCCTCGCCACCACGATGTCGCCGTTGTCGGCGGTGCTTCGCTGAAGGAAGATGGCGGTGTCTCCGTCTATGATCCCTGCATCCTGCATGCTGTCTCCCTTTACCGAGAGGGCGAAGTACGAGCCGTTGCGGCGCAGCTGCATCGAGGGGAAGAAGACCATCCGCTCGAAGTTCTCCTCGGCAAAGAGCGGCTTACCGGCGGCTACGTTACCGAGCATCGGGATCTGCCGCAACTCCTCCTTTTCTTCGTCCTCGCTGTTGTCCACCGGCTCGATCGTTCGCGAACGTTTCTCGTCGTAGCGGATCTTTCCCTTTCTCTCGAGGGCCTTTACGTGGTCGTGCGCACCCTTAGGGGAGATCTGGAAGTTGGCGGCGATCTCACGCATGGTCGGTGGGTAGGCGTGCTTTTCGATAAAGCTGCGGATAAAGTCTAATACCTGTGTTTGCCGTGCCGTCAGTTTCTTCATCGCTTTGTTTCGATGCCGTATTTCTTGATCTTCCCGTGCAGATTGCTGGGATAGATCCCGAGAGATTCGGCGGTCTTCGATATGTTGTAGTCGCATGCCTCGAGCTTGTAGGTTATGAGCCTGCGCTCGAACTCGGATTTTGCGTCTCCGAGCTTCATGTCAGCATAGTCCCGCAGTCCATCGGGTGTCTTAGCGGTGCGTTTCTCGTCGAGGAATCGATGGACGAGGTCTCCGGAAATTTCCGCCTCATCAGTCATAATAGTAACCCGTTCTACGAAATTTTTCAATTCGCGTATGTTGCCGGGCCAGGAATATTTCTTGAGCGTGGTCATCGCCTCGGGGGTAAAGCGC
>CAYFVU010000199.1:0-1888 GCA_964346645.1 uncultured Spirochaetaceae bacterium
TACTGCACGTAGAGAATCGACATCGCCTCGCCGCGTTTCATGAGGCCCCAGGGCGTCCAGCCCTTGTCCATGTCGGCCTTGATCTTCGAGCTGAGCTTCTCGTCGCTCGCGGTGTAGAAGTTGACGAAATGCTCCTCGTGGCTGAACTCCTCGAAGTCTACGAGGAGGAACCAGAGCTTGTTCTTCATACCCGATATACCCCAGGGGGAGAAACCCTTTCCCTTGAACTCTGCGAGGGTGTCGGAGATCTCCTTGTCGTCGAGAGCGGAGGAGGTGAGTCGCCATCCCTCGATAGAGTAGGGGGAGGGAATGAAGAGGGCGAACACAGAGTCACCGGCAAAGGAGACGTCCATGGGCAGCAGCCCCTTCTTGATGTAGTCGGTAAACTCCTTTTCGAAGGCCGAAGCGTCCTCGAACTGGTAGAGGAGGTAGCGCTTTACATCCATGCTCTCGTCGTAGTTGTAGAGTATGGCGATCTCATCTCCCGGTGTGACCTCCAGACCCACCGGCACATAGCCGTTCTTCAGCACCTCCTCTATCTCCGCGGAGGCGGTCTCGGTGTCATAGGGATAGGAGCCCATGAGCACGCCCGGCTTCTCCTCGGCGAACAAAATGAGAGGTGCGCATAAAAATAATGTCGTAATAAGTATCTTTGCAATCTGTTTCATACCGCATTCTTGCAAAAACAAAACGAAAAATCAACAGAAGAGGCGGTGGCATCTCTAAGGCTATGGAGATACCTGCTGCACTTGTGATAGAATCTGCGCCGAACAGGAGGATAAAATGAAGAGAATACGAATAACTGCTCTGCTCGCTGTGGTCGCATCAACGGTGCTGTTCATCTCGTGTCTGAGCTACGAATATCCCGAGAAATTCGGTTTTACCGAGAAGGAGACCCTCGATGCACACGGAGAGGATGTGATCTCGATGGATCTCTCGTCGGACGGCCGATATCTCGTTACGAGTGGGATGGACAAGAAGGTGATGGTCTGGGACACCCGTACCAAGGAATTGGCCGGTACTGCGCCGCCGCATCCGGATGTGGTCGACACGGTGGCCTTCGGACCAGAAACCGAGATACTCGTCACCGGCTGCAGGGACGGCTACGTTCGAATATACGAGCTGCCCTCCGGCGAATTGCGGCAGGCCATGCTCGGCCACCCGGAGCAGGTCTACAGCGTCGCGGTCTCTCCTGACGGCACTAAGGTCTTGTCCGGGGGAAAGGACGACACGGTGAGGTTGTGGAGCACCGAAACCGGCGAGCTGCTGCACGTGTTCCAGGGCCACAGCGGCAACATCTCGACGGTGGCCTTCGGCCCGAAGGGAGAGAGAGGCTACTCGGCTGCGCTCGACGGCACGCTGCGGGCATGGAAGACCGACGAAAACTATGTACCTGCCATGATAGAGAAGATATCGCGTCTCGGACTCCTCGGCTTGAGCGTCTCGAACGACGGGAAGCGCGTTGCGGTCTCCGGAATTGACAGTGTCCGCGACGAGGCAGAGCAGGTCTGGAACAAGGAGTATTTGGTCTACATCGCGGATCTTGAGGACACGAAGATCGCGAACAAGAGCATGCGGCCGAATCACCGTCAGTACGTGTGGGCCCTCGCCTGGTCGCCGGACGGAGAGACCCTCGTCTCCGGCGGCAACGACCGCCAGCTCTACTTCTGGGACGCGGACGACAGATACAACAAGGAGAAGGTCGTACCCGGCGAGGGGAAGATCTGGAGCGTGGAGTTCTCCCCGGACGGCAAGAGGCTCTACGTGGCCACCGGCAGCGGCAAGATCGTCATTTTCTCGAAGAGCGGCGCAGCCGCTCTCTCAGGATCTTGAGCGTCCAGAGGAGGATCCAGAGGGCGGCGGACCAGTTGACGGCCACCAGGCCCCA
>CAYFVU010000200.1:0-1882 GCA_964346645.1 uncultured Spirochaetaceae bacterium
TTACGGAACATCCTCCCCCTCCCGGAGAGAATTTTAGCATATCAGACCCGCGCGGAAAATTCCTCAGCTACCTTTTTTCAGGGGAGTCAAGTTTTTTTTCTGAAGAATCATACCACGAAAGCGGGTATGCTGCAAATTTTCACATTCGCATGCTGCAGTTTCTACAGAATGTCCGCCGACTTTGCCCAGGAGAAGTAGGTGGAGTTGAGCTCCTTTTCACTCGGCATGGGATACGTCAGCATGGTGCTGTCGTCACCTACGTACACCGCGTTGTCGATGATCTGGTAGGTAAAACGCTCTATGTGGGACCTGTCGAGGGTTTTGTTGCTCTTGTCAGGAATTCCCTTCAGCTCTTCGATGCATGCCTTAAGGTGATCGCGGTTGTAGTCGTACCTTCCGCCGATGTTGCCCGTGTGGGGATCGTCGAAATCGATGATCTTCATGTCGGTAAACACGATTTTGGGCACCCACACCTTGGTAGCCGGATCGGTCATACAGCCGATCAGTTCCCTGGGCGTCCGTCTGCTCACCACCAGGGGATTTATCGGACACAGCTCCTGATAGACGTAGAAGTCCCTGTTTCCGTACGATTCGAGATATTCGCCCTGATCGATTTGGAGAGTCTTTCCGTCCTTTGTGGTCAGGTAGAGCGAGCCCAGCATACAGAGGTCGGTGTGCTCCAGGGTTCTGTAGACGGATAGGTAGAGCGAGTGTTTGTGCTGACCTTTCGGTTTCTCCGAAAATATCCGGTGGGCATAGTCCCAGTCGAAATAATTGCCGAACTCTTCCTCGATGTCGAAGAACATGAGCCGTTCGCTGCTCCCCTTGTGGGAGCCCAGGGCCATGTAGGTTCCGAACTCTTCCGGGCTGAGAGAGGAGGCGGGCGAGAGCCCGCCTCCTGCACGATATGCTGTCTGCGGATCGGCCAGTTCGCGACTTACTGAGCCGCGCCGCCGCTCTGCTCGGAGAGCTGGTTGAGCAGCCGCTCCAGCCTGTCGAGCTCTCTCGAGGCCTCGCCGTACTCCTTCTGACCGAGCAGGTCGAAGTAGGACTCGAAGGCGTTGTTCGCCTCCTCGATGAGTGCGTTGATGCCCTCCGGGGTCTCTTCAGACGGTGCGGCCTCCAGTGCCTCGGTCGGCTGCGCCGCCTCGGCTCCGGCAGCCTTGGCCTGCGCCGCTGCCTCTTCGCGGGGTACGGCCCCCTCTATGCGTTCCTCCGGCGGCGGGGCTTCTCCATAGAGCCCTTTGAGGGCCTCCTCGAAAGAGCTGGCATAGGAGAGGTTGTCCCCGTGCATGACCGCCACGATGCGGAGCTCGGGGTACGCGGCGGTATCGGACTGCAGGTAAATGAACTTGACATAGAGTACCGTTTCGTCCATCGGGATGACGAGCACGTTGCCGCGTATCACGTTTGAGCCGCGCTGGTCCCACAGTGCCAGTTGTCCGGACAGGAAGCTGTCCTGGTCGATCTTCGTCTCGACCTGCTGCGGACCGAGCACGCGCTTCTCCTTCGGAAACTTGTAGGATATGAAATCCCCGTAGTTCTGCGGGTCGCACATGCCGGCGATCCAACCTATGAGCACCTGACGGTTCTTAGGAGTGAAGGGCATCATCGCCACGAACTCGGAATTGTCGCTGCCCGGCCGTTCCCACATCACGTAGTAGGGGTCTACCGGTTGGGAATCGCCGTAGTACTTCTCCGTTGCCCTGACCCAAAGGTCCTCCTGGTTGTAGAAGACGTCGGGCTCGCCCATGTGGTACTTCGCGTACACGGAGCCCTGGATCAGGAGGTAGTCAGCGGGGTACCGCACGTGCTTGACGATCTCTTAAAGCCTCTTCTCGCTCCCTTACCCTCGAGACCGTACATCATACGCCATTTCCTC
>CAYFVU010000201.1:0-1865 GCA_964346645.1 uncultured Spirochaetaceae bacterium
CGAAACCGCGAGTAGCGAATAGAAGCGAAGAGAGCCGAAAAGGGGGAAGCGACCATATGACACAGGAACACTACCATGAAAACGGCGGCCATGAAGGGCACGTTCACAACGAACATCACCGGATGATGACGCTCATAGGTTTTGCCGTCTCGGTGGCCTATATCTACAGCGCGGCCTTGACTGACCGATGTAGGACGGCTCGATCGGAGCCGGAGCCTATCCTGAAACATCCGGGACATGAGGTGGCTTTACCCGTGGTGTACGCAACGTATCCTTCGATTCTTATTCACTGTCCTTACGCCTTGTGTGCTCTGCATGCATCGGCGAAAATGTGTCGAGACTCAGCAGTTCAGGCTCCTCGTTGAATCCTGCAGGCGGAATACCCAGTCCCTGAATAGTGCGGGTCCAGTAATTAACCTGTCCGATGGTAGTGGCGAGCACGACGATCTCCCGTGGAGCAAAGAGGCTGTTGAGCTCTTCCGGAAGCTCTGCAGGGATGGCTATCGGCGAAGAGGTGAGGGCCCGGGCATACCGCAGTGCCGCCTGTTCTTCCCGAGTGAAGGGCGTATCCGGAGCTGCGGGATCTTCGTCTCTCCGCAGGAGCGCCACCTCTTCGGTGGTAATGTTCTCTTTTCCCCAATCTGATGAGTTCATATCGATGCAGAAGGGACAGCTGGCGCGAAAAGAGACCTGTATCCGGACCAGTTTGAGAAGACGTGGGGTGAGGCGGCCCTGCCGGTGTGCCGCGAAGGTTTCCATGATGCCGGAACTCAGCGCGGCTTTCGGATACCATGCGAGGAGTCTGGCCGGCAGCATTCGCTTGCCGATTTTTCTTTCGGCAAGCCATATAGCGAGTCGCAGGAGCAGGGGAAGTCTGGGACGTTCGGGAACGAAGGGCATAAGCAGCTCCCCTATGAACTGTGGGATTTCTCGGTAATGATAGAAGAAAAACTGTGCGCCGTCAATCTTGCGTCTTGAAGTTGCCTTGAGGCATCGAATCGTGTTATTCTTGGAGAATGCCCGCGGGAAAAGGCCTCGGGTGACGGTCTCGATCGGTTATGTAGAACTGTGCTGACCCTGGATGACCTCACTAAGAAGAGGATCATTCTCCTTCATAAAGGCTCTCAACTCTTCGAATGGGACAGCCTTTGAGAAGTAGTGGCCCTGCAGGGCCGCGCAGCCCTTCTCGACGAAGAAGTCGAACTGCTCTTTCGTCTCCACCCCTTCGGCGACCACTTCGAGTTCGAGGCTCTGGGCGAGGTTCACGATGGCATTAACGATTTTGAGGTTGTTCGTGTGAAAGAGACGGGTCACGAAGGAGTGATCTATCTTGATGATGTCGGCCGGAAACTTGGAAAGATAGCTGAGTGAGGAGTATCCGGTACCGAAGTCGTCGATCGATATCATGATGCCGGGGTGCTGCTCTTTCAGCGCATTCATCTTCTCTATCGCCGATTCCGGCGCGTTCATGATAGATGTTTCGGTGAGCTCGAACTTGAGATTCCTCGAGTCTATTCCCGTGCGGCGTACGATATTGCCGGTCATGTCGAGAAAATCCGGATGCTCGAACTGCTTGGGGGATATGTTGACCGAAACGAAGAGATCGTTATAGCCGTTCTCGTTGAGGTACCGGATGTGTCTGCAGGCGTTCTCTAAGATCCAATTTCCCATGGGAAGGATCAGACCGGATTCTTCCGCCGCCGGAATGAAGGTAGAAGGGGGAACGAGCCCGAACTCTGGGTGCCGCCACCTCGCGAGCGCCTCCACCCCGAGGACCTCGCGCTGCAAATTCAGTATGGGTTGGTAGTTCAGCATCAGCTCCCTCTGCGCAAGACTCTTCTTGAGCCCCTGCTCGAGCTCCCACT
>CAYFVU010000202.1:0-1860 GCA_964346645.1 uncultured Spirochaetaceae bacterium
TCTGCTCGGCAGTCGCGGTGGCCCTGCTCGTTGCGGTTACGCGGGCTGATCGGCCGCAGTAAGCAATCTCCGGTCGGCGGTCGCGGATTCGATTCCCGGAGCATCGCCGCGCGCGCCGTCGCCCGTCTCGAAGAACTCGATGACCTCCTGCAATTGCTCGGCCTGCCCGGAGAGGGCCTCGGCCGTGCTTGCCATCTCCTCGGCATGAGAGGCGTTCTGTTGCACGATTTGGTCGAGCCCCGCAAGAGCCTTGTTGACCTGCTGACTCCCGGCTCGCTGCTCGGCGCTCGAGGCGCTGATCTCCTGCACGAGCTCCGAGGTCCGCCGGATTCCCGGAACGAGGTCGCGGAGAACCGTGCCCGCCTCCTCGGCAACGTCGACGCTGCTCGTGGAGAGCTCGCTGATCTCTCCGGCGGCCTTCTGGCTGCGCTCGGCGAGCTTCCGCACCTCCGAGGCGACGACCGCGAAGCCCTTTCCCTGCTCTCCCGCTCGCGCCGCCTCTATGGCCGCGTTGAGCGCGAGCAGATTGGTATTGCGGGCGATCTCCTCGATGATGGTGATCTTCTCGGCAATGTTTCGCATCGCCTCGACGGTCTGCTTGACCGCGAGCCCGCCGCGTTCTGCATCCTCGGCGGCCTTCATCGCGATCTTCTCGGTCTCCTGCGCATTGTCGGCGTTCTGCTGAATGTTGGAGTCCATTTCTTCCATGGAGGAAGACACTTCCTCGGTGTTGGAGGCCTGCCGTGTCGCGCCGTCGGACATCTGCTCGGCGCTTACCGCCATCTGGCGGCTGCCTGAGGAGACACTGTCCGCGGCGGCCTTGACATCGAGGATGACCCCGGTAAGCCGTCCGCGCATAGCTTCCATGGTGGACAGGAGCCCGGCGATCTCGTCGTTTCCCACCGCCTCGGCCCGTGTGGTTAGATCACCCTCTTCGATACTGCGCGCCACCGTCTGCAGCTCCGAAACGGGACGCGTGACGCTGCGAATGAGAAGCAGAACCGTCGGCGCGATGACAAGCGCGAACGCCCCGAACACGGCAAGCAGTGCCGCCACGACCGATCGCGAGGTGCGCTCATCGATCAGAGCCGTAACAGACTCCTGCCTCGCGGCAACATTGTCGGCGTAGACGCCGGTTCCCACCCAGTAACTGGTACCAGGGATGGATTCGGCATAGGAGACCTTCGGCTGAAGCCCCTGTCCCGGTTTCTCGAATACGTATTCCACGAAGCCCCCGCCCGACTCCGCGGCCGCGGCAAGCTCGCGAACGAAGTACACGCCGTTCTCATCGGCGGTGTCGTTGAGATCCTGTCCCGCGAGATCGGGGCTCGGAGGAACGGTGATAACTGTGGTGTCTTCATAGATGAAGTAGTAGCCGGACTCGTCGGCCTCGAAGCGAATGTCCGCTACTGCCTCCCGCAGCACCCTTCGACGCTCGGCAGGATCCTCTACACCGGCCACCGCTTCCGAGAGCGCGATCGCCATAGAGTGGGTGCCGACTTTGACCTTGTCCCTGATACCGTCCATGACGGCCCGGCCGGTCTGATTGGTTGCGACCTCACCGAGCCCCTGCATCTGTACGTAGTAGAACCCGACCATGCCGGCGCTGAACGCGAGAACGAGAACGACTATTGCGAAAAGCCGGGTCCCGAGCTTCAACCGTCTGAAAATCATGAGATTCCTCCTGTATGCTATCCACCGAACAGGCCGAGGGAGCGCAGGCGTGCTGGATTTAACAGCATTATTAGCGTTAATAGAGAATATGTCAAGAACAATCGGAGAAATTCAGTCACATATTTTGGAGACCTACCTGACAAACACCGCAGAACCCCAGGCCCACTGGTTGTTCTGCTGTCGGAC
>CAYFVU010000203.1:0-1766 GCA_964346645.1 uncultured Spirochaetaceae bacterium
CCGGCCTTGCCCTCAATACGGCCCGGCTCCCGGCGCTCACAGCCGCTGGATCGTGTAGAGGAAGGTCGGCAGGCGGCTCAGGCGCTTGAGCTGGTTGAACTCGAAGAGGGTGGTGCGCGACGGCGCGTCGCCGAGCATCGGCGAGAGGTAGACCGTTCCCTTGCTCCGCGGGTGGTCGAGGTTCTCGCGTGTGAGCCGCAGGAAGGAGGGATAGTGCTCCCGCGGCAGGTCCGAGCCCATCATGAAATTCGCGGTGACCTCTATCTGCTCGAATCGGTCGTTTATCTCGATCATCCGTGCGAAGCTGCGCTCGACCTGCTGCGCCGTGATCGGCTTACCTATGTGCTCGAGGGTTCCTTGATCCGCCGATTCGAGGCCGAGGTTGATGTAGAAGCGGCAGCCGAGCTCCTGCAGCGACTCGAAGAGCTCCTCACTCGCCGAGAGGAAGGAGTCCACGCTGCCGAAGAGGAAGATACTGCAGCCCTCCATGTAGGAGTCCCTCAGTCCGAGCCTCGCCACGGCGGTCTCGACCGCGTAGAGGAGAGTCTCCGAATCGGCGGCCAACGCATCGTGTTCGCCGAGGAAGATGGCATTGTAGTTGACCAGGTCCTCGCCGTAGAGCTCCGCCAGAGCCTCGATCTGCTCGTCTATCTCCTCCCGGGGAAGGGTGGCGAAGGGGCGGTGGTTCTTGACCGTGCAGAAGGCGCATTTATAGAGGCAGCCGTGGGCGACGGTGAGGGGAATGACGTTGTAGTCGACGTGGCGCGCCCCCGGCGGCAGGACCGAGACGCGTCCCCCGCTGATCGAGAAGAGCCGCTTCGCCTTCTGCTCCAGCCGCTGCGGCGTGGCCGTGAGCACCTTCTCCGCGAAGGCGGCGTAAGGGGCGGGCAATCTGCTGCGGTCGGCCAGTGCCCTCTCGAGTATATCGTACCAGGAGTCTACGATGCGCTGTACCGCCGGCTCTCCGAACGGCTCTATGCCGAGGATCGAGTTGCTCTCGTAGGGTAGGTTGGCCAGGTAGTACTCTCCGGTGGCCTTGTAGGTCTCGTTGTAGGGACTCGGTATCTTGAAGGATAAGGGCTCGGGGAGGACGCCGCCGCCTACCTGCTCATAGCTTCCCGAGTAGCCGCCGGTTGAGTAGTAGATCCAGTCGTTACCCACACTGCGTTTGAGCCACTCGAGGCTGCTCGGCCAATCGGCGCCCTTACCCTGCGCCCCGACGATCTCTCCGTTGAGGTTGAAGCGGAATATCGCCTCCTCCGTCTCTATTTCGGAATAACGGCCGTATTTAACCGGGTGGCGGGTCTTGATGTAGCGGTTTTCACCCTCCCTGTCGAGACTGATCTGGAGTCCCTCTTCCTCGTGTGTCATTGTTCTTCTCCTCAGCGCAGCAGATCCTCTTCGAAGAAGTAGTTCGACAGCAGCTCGTTGCCGTTTTCGGTGATCAGCAGCTGCTCCTCGAGCTTTACGCCTTCCTTGCCGCCCTCCTCGCCTATGTAGGACTCGACGCAGATGGTCATGTTCGGCTCTATTACTCCGTCGTAGCCGGCATCGGGGAAGTCGGCGCGGTGGTAGAGGTAGGGGTACTCGCCGGTCATGCCCACGCCGTGTGCCGAGAGGAAGTAGCGGCCGGCGAAGTATTTGTCCGGAATGTCCCAGGCTCTCTCCGCGTAGTCGCGGAAGGTCATTCCCGGGCCGAGGATCTCTATGTTGTGCTGGATCTGCTCGTAGGCGGTCTTGTAGAGGGTCTTCTGCTCCTCCGTCGG
>CAYFVU010000204.1:0-1753 GCA_964346645.1 uncultured Spirochaetaceae bacterium
ACCAGCGACTCAGAACACCACCTGCTTTTTCCTCGTGAGCCAAAGCAAAGAAAAGCAGCAATTCTAATTTTGAAGCGAAGCGGACGCAGGGGAAAAATCGATAAAAAAATAACGACTAGACATTTGCTCCTATACGATATATACTTTTTGTGTGGAATCGGGAGATGATTGTCTACAATTCGACCGGATAATCTCATATCTGCGGGAGACGTTCTCGCAACTTCCCGACAGACGTGTCGGCTCAAATCTCCACTATTCAATCACTAATATTGCCCTCAGTGCCTTTTCGGTGTTCTTTATGCAAAGTCCTTCATTTCTCGATTTTCAGAGACAAATGGGTCGGAGAAAGGGCACTCACAATGCGGCGAGTCTCTTCGGCGTGAAAGAGATTCCGACCGACAACCATATTCGCTCAGTCCTTGATGCGGTGCCAGCGGAGCGGCTCCACAGTGTTTTCGACACGGTAATAGAGAGAGCGAACGAGGTGGGTTTATTGGAGGAGTTCCGCTCCATCGGCAATGATCTCCTCCTTATCCTCGACGGAACCGAGTATTATCGGAGCAGTAAAATACAGTGTCCACACTGCCACCACATACATCACCGAAACGGAGAGGTAAGCTATGTTCATAAGCTCATAACTCCCGCTTTCGTCAAACCGGGACGAAGTGATGTGTTGGCACTGGCCCCTGAGTTTATACGTACTGGAGATGGAAAAAACAAGAACGAGAGTGAACATACCGCCGCAGCCCGTTGGCTCGGGCGGATGGGAGAGCAGCTGAGTCCACTTTCTGTCACTATCATGGGCGATGATTTGTACGCTCGCCAGCCGTTTCTCTCTGCCGTAAGAGAGGAGGAGATGAACTTCCTCTGTGTCTGTAAGCCAGACTCCCATAAATACCTCAGCCAATCGGTGGAAAGCCACCGGCAAGCCAATGAAACAGAACGAATGGAGAGAGAAGAATGGACAGGTAAGGAGAGACGGAAAGCTGTCTATGAATGGATAGAAGATGTGCCTCTGCGATCCTCAGAAGATGCAATGCTCGTTGGCTGGGTCTCTGTGCATATATTCGGAGAAGACGGCAGGCTCATATATCGAAACAGCTTTATTACTAATCATCCTCTCGGAGAAGATACGGTAGAAGAGATTGTTGCCGCCGGGCGGGCACGATGGAAAATCGAGAACTCGGATATCAACACCCTCAAAACAAAAGGCTACAACCTCGAGCATAATTTTGGACATGGAGCCGAGAACCTCAGCGAAACGCTGGCAACGCTCAACATTCTCGCGTTTCTTCTACACACGATACTCGATGTATACGATAGGCGTTACAGGTACTTAAGGCAACAGCGAGGAAGACGCTCCAGATTTTTCCAGGAGATCGGTACACTGGTCGGCTATTGGTATTTCGAGGGATGGCAGGATCTGATGAAATTTATGATTCGCCAGCTCGAATTGCCGGACCCGGGAGGGTAAACTCTCCTGCTGCAGAATCTTTCACCTAAAGCGCAATTAGCTTTGCCCCTCTCAGCAGAAGCTGTCTGTCAGTAAAGTATCTTCATATGTAGTAAAAGCGCTATTGTAGAGCGTGTATTGCGTTTCCTTACATATGTTCTCATTCTTTCCACTATCAAATTAGACCGTTATCTCACTCAATTCCTATACCAAACCCCGCGCCCGCTTCAAAATTAGAATTGCTGCTGATGTGGGCTTTTCATTGTTTAATGGCCGGTGAAGTGCTAAAGTGTAGTTCGT
>CAYFVU010000205.1:0-1741 GCA_964346645.1 uncultured Spirochaetaceae bacterium
GTTGCCCGTGTTCTTGACGTAGAGGTAGGGGTTGTAGGGCGGGCGGTCGACCACGATGTCGCCGTACTTGTCGCTGATGCGCTGGGCCTGCTCGAAGGTGACGGTGAAGGAGACGGTCTTGCCCTTCGCCTTGGAGGTGCTCTTGAAGAGCTCTATGTTGAGAGGACTCGTCACGTCGTTCATGCTAAAGTCGACGATGCTGCCGGAGGTATTGACGTACTCGCCTTCGACATCCGCGGTACCGACGAAGTCGTTGAGCCGTATGCCGAATATGTGGTCGTAGCCGGCGATCTTCTCCTGCGCCGTTACCTCGATCTCGATCCTCCGCAGCTTCACTTCGCTCGCCTGCTTTATCGCTTCCCCGAGCTTATCTTTTTCGATCTCTTCGACGAGCGCCTTCTCGTAGGTCTCGGTGATGGAGTAGGCGGCGATGAAGTCGTTGTAGTCCGCGTCGCCGGCTCTCTCGCGGCCGTAGAGATCCTCGAAGGCGACGGTCAGCTTGCCGTCTGCGGGAATGTTCGCCTGAAAGGCTTCTCCGGCATCGTCGTGATCGATGTCGTAGGCATCCGGGACTCCGTCGCCGTCGGTGTCCGGCTCCATACCCTTGGAGCTTAATGCGGGTCCCGTGGTGCCCAGGGCCATGGTCCGCTTGATCTCCTCGTACTCTACCATGTCCTCGATAACCACCTGCCGGTCCTCGAAGCCCTTCGCCTCCAGGGTGAGGGTGATGTCCTCGGCGGCCGCGGGCAGGTACACGACGGAGCTGAGATTGCCGTCGTCGCCGACCATGTCGCGGTAGACCTCGTTGCCAGACTCGTCGGTGAGACGCAGCAGCACATCCGCCGCATCCGGCGGCAGCTTCTCGAGCCCGTCAGAAGAGGAGGGATCCTGCGCATAGAGCTCGACGGTAATGTCCAGGCTCACGGGGAAGAGGGTCTGGTAGGTAAAGGTGCCGGAGAAGGAACGGGCCGTGTCGGCGCGCTTGTCGGAGGGGAGGAGCTGTGTCACGCTCAGGTCGTCCGAACCTTTAGCGCCTCCGGACGGGTCGAGAAGACTCCACGGCGCCGGACAACTAACTGCCAGCACCACCGCCAACGCGAATAACAGACCGATACGCAGCTTTTTCATACCATTCCCCCCGCTCACTCGATTCTATATACAAGTATAGCTTGATTTTCGGCAAGAATCCAGAAAAATAGCTGTTATTTGTGATATGACAAGCAAAAAGCCGGCCTTTACACCTGTCCTTCAACTACTTATACTCGATCCGTGAGCTATCCACGGAAGGGTGAAGAGCTGCTTCGGCATCGATTTCGACATCACCTCCACCCTCGAGAGGGAAGAGATTGTGCGGCACATTCTCGATCAGGCACAGCGGATGGTGCCGTACGAGACCGCATCTGTTATGGAGCTCGACGGCAGTTGCCATTCACAACGCCAGGCGATTCGAGAAGAAAACGACACCCACGGCCATGCCGCCGGCGAATAAGGACGAAGCAGCCGCGGGCCATTACAGCTCTTCCTTGGCCATTCCCTCCACACGGTACTTTGTCTCGCTCTTCAAGTAAACAAGCCAAGGCATCTTGTTTTCCGCACATATTTCCTCTATTTTAAAAGCAGACGCGCCCTTTCGCCGTTAGTAGGGGGTAAAACCTATGCGAACGGAGCGAGTTATGGGAGAACCGGAGATGGAACTCGGCGAGAGAGAATTAGAAAAGATCGGAGAGTACGTAAAATCTCA
>CAYFVU010000206.1:0-1651 GCA_964346645.1 uncultured Spirochaetaceae bacterium
ATTTCTTTTAATGATGTATGGATTTCACGGGAATAGAAGGGGCCGCTGTCTATTATCAAGCTCTTGACGTTAGATGGTATTTTGGCGTCCGGGATTTATTCTCTTATAAGGTATACACTAGTGTGAATATTGTTGGTGAGAGCAGTGACGATCACCGGCCCAATTCTTTCTCCGTAAACTCTCTCGGCGTGATGATAAGGGATTCATTTGGGAAATGCCTGATGTTGCCGGTGACCAGATAGTCGGCGCCTTTAGTCACAGCAACTTCGTAGAACTTCTTGTCTCCGGGATCCTCGAAACGAATGCCGGAATAGTCGGCCGCCACGAACTCGCCTTCGGATTCGATATAATCGAGCAGAGGTTCGACCATCTCCATCGTGAAACCGAACCGCGGCCGCATGAGCACCCTTCGATATTCTTCGAGTATTCTGTTGTCGAAAAGAAGAGTCACTTTTTCGTTTAAGGCCGCATTGAAGACGTGAGCAGGATAGCTTTCCGGTTTGAGCAGGGCAGAGACGAGTACGTTGGTATCGAGGACGATAATCATGAATGCTCGGTGCGGGTTTGGTCTATCTCTCCTTGGATTTCGGATTCGGAGAGCTCGGTAGTACCGCCGCGCATAGAAGCTTGCTGCATATGCTTTACCGACTGTATTGCACGTGACCGTCTCACGGCGGAAAGGGTTTCCTCCAGATTCGCCTCACCTATGGGAGTGAGCAGCGCTATGGGTTTTCCGTTGTTGGTAATGACCATCTCCTGTTCTGTCGGTAGTTCCTTCCATATTCTCGCAGGGGAGGTCCTGAGGTCTCTGACGTTAATGAATTTCATCCTATTTCTCCTACTTTTAAAGTGTATTCTAATGTCACCCGATTGTCAACAAAAAAGGATTCTTGGCCTGTCTCTGTGCATATCCGTATTGTCTCACAACACCCCCTTCTAGAGGAAGCTGTAGTACCGCATTCCGGCCCCGCTCGCTGTCGGGGCAGGCGAGTTCGCCGACGGGTCGGGTGATTTTGCGAGAAAGGCGGGCGAGCCCCCGGACCGGGCCGCCGAGGCCCCCGAAAAGACGATGTGGTCTAATAGCCGTACCCCCAGCGTCTCGCCGGCCTGGCGGAGGCGCTCGGTAATCTCCCGGTCCTCGGCGCTCGGCTCGACGTTACCCGAGGGGTGGTTGTGCGCCACAATGACCGCCGCGGCTCTGTCCTGCAGGGGGTCGGCGAAGACCTCACGCGGGTGGACGATGGTGCGATTGACAAGACCGATGGAGACGACCCGCATGGCGATAATCTCGTGGGCTCCGTTGAGGCTGAGGCTGAGGAAGTGCTCCTGCTTGCGGTCGGCGTAGTAGTGTATGTGGGGAAGGACATCCTGGGGATAACGGATGCGCGCCCGTTCGGGCAGTAAACGGCGGCGGGCAAACTCGAGGGCCGCCGATATCTGCGCCGCTTTTGCATTTCCTATGCCGGAGATACTCCGGATGCGGGCGGGATCGATCGATCCGTTGCTGCGGTCGAGCAGCTCGAGGAGTCTGCCGGCGATCGCATCGACCCTGTTGCCGTGGACACCCGAACCGATGAGCAGGGCGAGGAGATCCACATCGGAGAGGCGGTCCGCTCCGAAACTCAGGAGCCTCTCTCGCGGACGCTCGATT
>CAYFVU010000207.1:0-1553 GCA_964346645.1 uncultured Spirochaetaceae bacterium
AAACCGGCCCGCGGGCGGAAGAAAGATGGAAAGCCGCCGCGGGCCGGGAATCCAAGTTATGACCTTCTCAGCTCCAGTAGGCCATGTCCAGCTCGTTCTCGCCCTTTGCAACGAGGGTGGTACCGGTCAGGTCGCCGGTGACGTTGGTGGCGGTCCGGCCCATGTCGAGGATCGCGTCGACACCGAGGATCATCGCATAGGCGGCTGCCGTTGCGCTGCCCTCTTCGAGGGGCAGGCCGACCGACTGCAGAACCATCAGTAGCATGATCGCACCGGCGCCGGGTACACCCGCGGTTCCGAGGGAGGCGAGGACGGCGGTAACGATGATGGTGATCTGCTGGGCGAAGGTCAGCGGCAGGCCGATGGCGAAGCCGATGAAGAGCGCGCAGACACCCTGGTAGATGGCCGTACCGTCCATGTTGATGGTGGCGCCGAGGGGCAGGGTGAAGGAGTAGATCTTGCGGTTGATGCCCAGGTTGTTCTCGGCGCTTCTCATGGTGACCGGAAGCGTACCGCTCGAGCTCCTGGTGACGAAGGCGGTGAGCATCGCCTCTCGTGCGCCCCGAAGGAACTTGATGAAGCTTAGCTTATTGAGCTTCAGGAGCCCACCGTAGATGACCACTATGTGGAACACGAGGGCGAGGTAGGCGGTCAGTACCACGATGCCGAGAGGACCGGCAGCCGCTGGTCCCTGTTTGGCGAAGACGACCGCGAGGAGGGCGAATACACCGATGGGAGCGTACTGCAGTACCCAGCGTACGATTACGTACATGACCTCCGCCGCACCGTCGAATATGATGAAGAGGGTCTCGCCCGCCTTCTTGATCCTCTCGTCGTTGCTCACCTTGAGGAAGGAGATACCGATGCCGAAGAGGATCGCGAAGAAGATGGTCGGCAGGACGTTGCCGTTGGCAATCGCCGAGAAGGGGTTGGTCGGCACGATGTTCAGCAGGGTGTCCTTGAGCGATGGCTGCTCGAGGGACTTACCGGCCGCTCCGGCGACGCCGGTCAACTCGAGGCCCGCGCCGGGCTGGAAGATGTTCGCCGCGATCAGGCCGATAGCCACGGCGAATGCCGAGGTCAAGAGGTAGAAGAGCACAATCCTGATACCGACTTTCCCGAGCTCGGCGGGGCTTATACTCGCTGCGCCCATGACCAAGGTGGCAAAGATAACCGGCATCACGATCATCTTCAGCAGTCGAACGAAGAGATCGCCTAAAGGGGCGATCCAGAGAATAGACTCGCCGGCGATCAGTCCGACGACGATTCCGAGAATAAGACCGATGAGAATTCGAAGGAGCAGGTTGGTCTTGAAATACCAATCCAGTGCGCCCTTCTTGCCTTCTGCAGCACTCATACGTGTGAACCTCCTAAGAGTGTGATGGTTGCGGTTTCGGCTCCCCTATCTCGCGGGAAGAAGAAACCGTATGCTGCATTGTCGCCCCGTTTTCCGCATCCGTATATCGGCCGAATTGTGTATTTTGTGTCGTTTTTTTGCCCCGCCGCATGTCTATACGGCTGTCGTACTACACCAAATGGTGTATATAGTGGAC
>CAYFVU010000208.1:0-1548 GCA_964346645.1 uncultured Spirochaetaceae bacterium
TTTGTCTCCGAGGAGCTGACGATCAATTCACGTTCATTCATGGCGTTCTGTAATGGTGAGAGTATAGATGCGGGACCGGGTATTGTAAAGTCCGCGCGGCAGGTGCTGCTCTAGGGGGAAGATTACCCTTGTGCTCTCGTGGTGGCAGTAGCTATCTGGCAACTGCTGCGTGTGCGGTAATTGTTAAAATGAGCTATAGTTCTTTTCGGCCTTCAAAATGTGCCCTCCTGTAACAGGTATGAACGGTGTTTGGTGATTTTTAGTTACAGGAGGCTTACCGTGAATGACATCCCTCTTTTCAGTGTCCCCGAGCTCAATGCGTTCTCGCAGTACGAGCGTTTCTCTCGTACCAGCGCGTATATCAGGTCGGCGTCGCAGAGACGTGCCCCGGATTCGCCCTTTAGAAAGAAGGAAAAACCTGCATTCTGTGCCCTGAGGGAACACCTCGGCTACCGGAAGCCGGAGAAGTTTCGCATGCATCGCCGGCAGTGGGAACGGCTCGAGCGGCCCGTGCCACGGCGTTTTCTGGAGCTGATTGGCGCAAGTGAGGAGGAGCTCATGCAGCATCTGGCCGCCGATCGTGCGCTCTTTGACGAGCTCCTTCAGCTTCCCCTCTATCCAAGGGTAGGAATCGTACGGCTCATGCCTACCGTCTATATTCCCTACCGTTTTCAGGAGGAGACCCCGGAGAACGAGGCGGTAGAGCTGCTTGCGGCCTACGCCCGCGAATACCGGCGCAACTGCGCGATAACCTATCCCGAACTCAAGACCATCACAATCTTTCCCGACGGCGCCGTCGGAACGCGCTTCTACCCGCCGCGCCTCACCTGAAGCCGTAGCTGGATTTATCCTGCAGAAAGCGGCCGTGGATTCGGCACTACGAGGGTAGTCTGATGAAGCGGCAGGAACTCATCAACGCCATTGAAGCACGAAGGCAGGAGATTCGACAGCATATCGAAGAGCTCGAGGGGAAGGACCGGCTGGGCACGATCACCGGGGACGAAGGAAATGAACTCGATGTTACCAAGGACAATATGGACTTCTCCGTCTTTGACGAGATCATCCAACTCATTTGCCACGGTCGTTTTGGGACTCTCCAGGAGCTGCTCACGTATCTTCAGCGCGAGATAGCGCTAGTGCCGCCGGAGTCAGCGGAGGAAGGGCAGAGCAGTGGGAATATTGGGATCGAAACCTACTCCCGCCGGGCGTTCGCTCGGATCCTTACCCTCGATGAAATAGTGTGGCTCATCGAACGGAGGTATCTATGAGCAGACAGCCGCAATCCTTTCACGGCGAATACGGAGATGTCCGCTTTGTTGTGCACCACCGGGGGATCAGGGCGGAGGCGGTTCTCACCTGCCTGCGCGAGAATGCGCTCTCCGGGCTTGTGACGGCCCCAGCGGCGATGCGCGGGCTGCCTGCTACCTGCTGTCACATCCCCTATTTCGGGCTCCCTGATCTGCGGGGCTATTGCTGGAAAGGCATGCTCACCCTCAAGGCGCTGCTGTGCCTGCGGCGCAGTCTCATGCGGGCGGTGGACCTCCACCT
>CAYFVU010000209.1:0-1512 GCA_964346645.1 uncultured Spirochaetaceae bacterium
GCGATGATGCGGAAGAGCAGCTGTGAGCCCTCTTTATCGACCGGTACATAGCCCCATTCATCGAGGATGAGCAGGTCGAGCCCTTTTACATCTCGCACAATCCGCTCGAGAGTGCCGCTCTTGTAGGCCTCCGAGAGTTTTAACACCAGCTCGGTAACCGTGTAAAAACGGACCTTATAGCCGGCCTCACAGGCGAGGACTCCCAATGCGATGGCCATGTGGGTCTTTCCCGTACCGACGGCCCCGTAGAGGACCAGGTTCTTCTTCTCAGCGATGAAATCGATACTCAGCAGCTCTTCCTTCGAAAGTGCCGGGGGAAAACGGATGGCGGTAAACTCATACTCGCCAAAGCTCTTGAGTGTCGGAAAGCCAGCTTTCGTGAGTAATCTGCTCTTCCGATTCCGCTCACGCCTCTCGATCTCCTCTGTAAGCACGCGGTGGAGAAACTCTTCCTGTTTCGGGGTGGCCTCCTGTTCACACAGATCAACTACCTGAGTGGAGAGCATCAGGCGCTTGCTGTATTCGCCTATCTCACGGCGGGTGGCCTCGCGTTCTTTCGCTGATTTTATCATGACAGGCTCACCTCCTCGGCCAGAAAGCTGTCATAGCTTTTTAAGTCGGGTCCGGCCGCAGGGGCGGTATCGAGTCCGTAGCCGTGTATACGGGCGGCGAGAACGGCCGCCGCATGAAAATCGGTTTTATGCATGCGGATCCCCTCTTCGAGGGCTCTCAAGGCCGTCTCGAAGCTATAGTTGACCGAGAGACGGTTCAATGTACGCAGAGTAGAGGCAAGCTCCTCTCTCGGTTGCCTGTCCATGAGCTCCTTCACCGGATCTGGAACTAATTCTCGTACACCGCTGTTTTTCCATGCTCCGGGGTTTCTCATCAGAACCGCAAGAGATGTACGGTAATCAAGACTGTCGCTTCGCTTCGAGCCGAATTGTCGTGGATGAGAGACAATCACCTTATGATCGGCATCAAGGATGTCTATGGTGTGTGCACGAATAGCCACCAGAACCTCTCTGTTGCCGTATTCTGGGCTGCTGGAGTAGAAATGCCGGGCGTCTATCCTCACTTTCCCGTACCCGTCGGCTTTAAGATACTCATAGCGGCAGGCATCAAAGGGATGAGATGGCAGAGGCAGCAGGGCCTTTTTGTCTGCCTTGAACAGCTCCTTTATCGGCTGCAGTTTCTTGTAGTGGATCTCTTCGGCTTTCTCCTCATGGCGGTCGAGAAGCCGACGATTGTACTCGGTGATATCATCGAAGGCGGGAACGGGAACAAAAAGATTCCGCCGGGTATAGCCGATCTTGTTCTCCACATTGCCCTTCTCGTGGCCCGACTCGGGATTGCAGAAGCGCACCGAGAAACGGTAGTGGGCTCGCATGCGTTCGAAGAGTTTCGCCTCGTGGATGATATCTCCTATTCTTCGTCCCACGCCGGTAGCATTGTCGAAGACGATGGTTGTCGGCACACCGCCGATGTATTCGAAAATATCCTTCAAGCCCTGGC